>DZDI01000007.1 GCA_022730455.1 Phycisphaera mikurensis
ATAAATCGAAAATAAGATTCCCGGCTTTGGAGAGTATTACAAGGTGAGATTCAAGACCTTTCGCGTGGAAAGAAGGTCTCATCTGCTGAAGGTGTGCCGGTACGTGGAACGCAATGCCCTGACGGCGGGTGTATGTCCACACCGTGGCGACCAGAAGCGAAAGGGACCGATTGGATGTCAGTGCCAGCCGAGGATGTCCCTATGATGATACGAGGTAGGACAGCCGCACAGTGGGCCGGCTGGGGCTGGAACAGACGATGCGTCCGCCGAGGGCCAAAACGAAGGGCGCCACCCCATAATACCAGTAACGTCCCCGTTTCACGCTATCATTGTCGGCAGAATTAAACAGGAAAGGCTAATTATATGACATTCAAGGATTTGAATAAAAATGAACCAATCGTCGCACCAAAGCCCACCTCTGCAGGTGCTGGGCAGATATTACACCGGAGGCATTTTCTGGGGACGGCGGCCATCGGTGTGGCGGGTTTAGCGGCCCCAATGATGGGCGGCATCCGTCCGGCCATGGCAGTTGGAGCGATGGGACCAAAAGGTGGTGACTTCGATGAACCCTTTCTAGATGTCCGAAAATTCGGCGCACGCGGCGACGGCCGAACGGACGATACTGCAGCCATTCGGAAAGCCGTGGCACAGGCTGCCGCCAAAGGAAATAAGCTTGTTTTTCCGGCAGGTCAATTCCTGGTGTCTTCACCGATTGAGGTGAAGGCAGGCGACCGGGGCATATGGCTGGCCGGGGCAGGGCAGAATGTCACCTATGTGATTACCCGTCAAGCCGACGCATCGATTTTTTCGTTTTCCGGCAATGTGATGGCACTTTCGGATATGACGCTCATGGGGTCGAATACGGCCCTCAGTGGGGCGCTGGTAACTACACAATGTGCCACCGAGAACATCACACGTTGTCTGTTCTCAACCTATTACGACGCGATACATGCATTGGGTAATGTCGCGCTGATAGGTGATTGCAGTTGGCAGGAGCCGCAATCCGGCGATTCCAATGGAATTATTGTTGACGGTTATGCCGGTGGGATGCTGGTGAACAACGCGATCATGTACGTTCCGAATGTGACACCCAACAGCGGTATAAAGGCGTTGGAATGCGGCGCGCTGCAAATATCCAACAGTAATATTATGAGACAGAATCATGATTTATTGATTGCGCCGCCGAAGGGCCGAGGGGTCTTTTCAGTGAACGCGGTCAACACTTTTTTTGATACAGCAACAACCGGCATTAATATTTCGCCGCAAGGCGGCGCGGTGTCTCGGTGTTCCTTTGCTCAATGCTGGGCCAGCAGCCATACAAAGAGTGGTGTCTATATCGGTGGTTCGGGTCTGATTGACGGCATTCAGTTCATCGGCCTGCAGATCAATTTTTGCCATGAAAATGGTCTGTCAATAAATGCCCCGGCCAAAAATATCATGGTGGAAGGTGGTGAGGGGGTTCACAATGGAGGGGCGGCCATCAACATTGGCGATAGCGTCACCGGTGTCATGATCAACCATTTCTTTGCCGGATCCGGATTTGGTGGAAGCGGACCCGACTATGGCAATGACTATGGGATAGTAGTAGGCAAGGGTTGCGACAATTACCAGATTGCCAACTGTCACCTTTTGGGGAATCGGTCCGGTGCAATGCTTGATCATTCTTCTTCTTCAGCAGCCAAGAGGATTGTGGTGAACAACATGGTCTAATATCCTCAAGTACCCGGGGCGGTCGGTGCCATATTAAAAATACAGGCGTGCGTTGAGTTGATTATTGAGGTATGTCGGAGGCGCAACACCACACGCACCACCCCTTGGCGCGCCACCGGAGGCGTAATGTTACTTGCGGGCTGAAAAAGAGCCTCACACGGCCACAGTGGTCTTCCTACCGCCAGATACGCCTGCAAGTTGAGCCAATTCTGCAGCTTTGTCGGTTCGTTCCCAGGTAAATTCCGGTAGTTCGCGGCCAAAGTGGCCATGCCGTGCGGTGGCCAGATAGATGGGCCGTAGCAAGTCGAGCTGTTGAATGATATCTCGTGGTCGCAGCGAAAACGTTTTGCGTATTAATTCCTCGATGCGTGACTCGCTGATGGTTGCCGTACCTTCGGTATCCACGAGAATACTAACGGGGTCAGCGACGCCGATGGCATAACCGAGTTGCACTTCACAGGCGGTTGCCAAACCGGCTGCCACGATATTTTTGGCAACATAGCGGGCCATGTAACTTGCGGAGCGGTCCACCTTGGATGGGTCTTTGCCGGAAAATGCGCCGCCGCCATGGCAGCCGCGTCCACCGTAGGTATCAACAATAATTTTTCGTCCAGTGAGACCGGAATCGCCGCACGGCCCGCCAATGAGAAATTTTCCGGTGGGGTTGATATGGAAGATGATTTTGTCGTTCCACAATTCCGGGCATTGAGTCATAATTACAGGGCGGATGAGTTTTTCAATAATTTCGTGCCGTGCCTGCGACGAGAACGTATCAGTTGTGGCATCAACTACGTCGGCCGAATGTTGAGTGGACAATACCACGGTATGTATGCGAGATGGGCGGCCGTCGTGATATTCCACGGTCACTTGGCTTTTGGCATCAGGGCGCAGCCATGGCAGGGTACCATTTTGCCGTAATTCGGCTTGCCGCTCCACTAGGCGATGGCTTAGATAAATGGGCAATGGCATTAGAGTCGTGGTCTCATTGCAGGCAAATCCAAACATAATGCCTTGGTCGCCAGCGCCCTGTTCGTGCGATTCAGAGTGATTTACCCCGCGGGCGATATCCACGGATTGCCCGTGGATGGCCCTGAGCACGGCACAGGAACGATAGTCAAAGCCGGTTCCGGGGTCATCGTAGCCGATGCTGGCAATCGTCCGCCGGGCGGTTTCCTCGGCATTGTTCAAGGCATTAATGCCTGCTTCGTTATGTACCGTTACCTCACCCGCTAGCACAACCAAGCCGGTTGTGACAAGGGTTTCACAGGCTACGCGGGCTTTGGGATCGGCGCGTAAAAGCGAGTCCAGAATGGCATCAGACACTTGGTCTGCCACTTTATCGGGATGCCCCATGCTGACCGATTCGCTGGTAAATAAATGATTTTCTCTTCCATCTGGCATTGACGCATACCCTCTTAAAAGTCTGAAATTCGGCCGTCCTACGGCGCCAATCAACCAGTCGCCGTATTCAAGCCGGGACAGGATAGCTTAAAATATGCCGAATGGCAAAAATAACCGGCATTGCAGAAAATATTGGCATCTGCTTATCGGTAGCTTGGTCAAATTTAAGCATCCGGTTAGCATCGCCAAGCAGCCGCGACGTACACTATAATGGGTATGGCGCTTGGCTGATATGACAGATTTTTGAATTGCGGGCAAATGGGCTATGGACGAAGCACTGAAAAAGCAATTACCATGTGAGGCTATTGCTGAGCCGGAATTTCCGCCTGCTGCATTTGAGTTTGTGCAGCGCGGTTTGGCGTACACGGTTACTCATGTACACCCCAATTATCAGTCGTTGGATCAAGATTCACGCCATGTGAGCGGCCAGCAATTGGCGATTGGATTAAAAACATACGCGATAAAGTGTTATGGATACTTGGCGCAGGCGGTCTTAGCCCATTGGGGTGTGCATACCACGCGCGATTTTGGGCGAATTGTTTATGCCATGATTGATCTGGGGATCATGCACAAAACACCCGCTGATTCGCTGGATGATTTCAACGATGTATTCGACTTTACTGACGTGTTTTCGCCTCCACCGCGCCCGGAGATACCATCACAAGTGGTGTTTTGCCTGCCGAGCGAGAGGCAATAGTTTATAGCCACAGCTTGGAGTGGCTTGCTGAGGATCGGACATCCATGAACGGCGGGGCATCATCCACGGCGACCGGGCGTAAAATACCACGGCCTCACATCTACGCAGCGCATCTGTGCCGCCACAGCAGCCTGAAAACCTAAGGCACCATCTTCATAGACAAGACACCGTTCGGGCAATACACCAATTTTTTCCGCAGCCAGAAGAAACGTATCCGGCGCGGGTTTGCCGTGCCGCACATCGTCCGCGCATACGACAATGGGAAAGTAATTCACAAGACCTGCAGCCTCCAGTTGGGCTTCCACCACACGTCGCACGCCGCCGCTGGCTACAGCCATAGGCCGTTGTCCCTGGTAGCGGCGTGCAATATCGATCACCGGTTCAATAACTTGTATTTCACTCAGACGTCGCAGATAGGCCGCTTCCTTGCGATGGGCAATGTCCGATCCCACGTCCGCCTTGCCGTGCTCCGCCGCGAGCATATCGGCAATTTTAAGTGTGGGCATGCCTGCAAGTTGATAGAAATGGGCTTCGTCAAAGCCTATGCCATGGGCTGCGAGCGCCTCTTGCCAAGCGTGAAAATGCACGGGCATGGTATCAACCAGAGTGCCGTCGCAATCAAAAATAAGTCCGGCGATGTCCGGCGGCAATGGTGCAAGTGGATCGGTCTGCCACGGTTCAAGCGCACCGGAAATAATATTTTTCTGGTCTGACATTCTGTTCCTCATATTATCTGGTATGTCATTGATCCGCACACCATCAGGCGTGAATCAACAGCGGTATATCCGGGGGAAGTTGATCCGCGACAGCGGTCAGCGTATCCCCATGGAGCACGCGCAGCAGTGAGGCCCGACGCGACACACCCATAAACAGGGCGTTTACGCCATAGGTGCCGGCAAAATCCAAAATGGTGTATCCGACATCAGGCGACACGGCATAGATCGGGATCAGCGGAATTTGCTTTTCTTGAGCAATTTTGTGAATGAACTTAAACACTTCGATGGCCTCAGGGTCTTCTTCCAGCGTCGGTCCGTCGGCCTCCATTTCAAATGCCAATTGCAACTGCCGTACAAAAAGCACAATCATAATGCTCTCGGTTTCCCGGGCATATTCTGCGGCAAATTCCAGAAGCCTCCTTCCACCACGGGTGGCCACCAGCACTTTACGCATGGACATATCAAGTTCCTTAGCGGGCGTGCCAAAGACCAGTTCACTGGGTTGCTTCTCGATCAATGCTTCGGGCTTGAGTTTAAGCGTCGCCACCTGGTTGCGATATTTATAAATTGCTGTGGTTCCAAGGCCCGCAAACAGCACGGCACCTGTCACCAGCCAGCCGCCGTAAACCGGTTGGTGGGGGAAAAAGTGGATGGATAGGCTCGCCAGCATCAACGCCAACAAATAGCCACCTACGCAGCTTAGCAGCATCGTTGTTGCCTGTGTGCGCTCGCTGAGCCGCGGATATTGTTTGGTGTAAAAGCGAGCCAGCAGACCGGCGGCCAATACGGACAGAGCAAAAATCAACGCCTCATGTTTGACAGCCGCCAATGTGAATTCAATGCAGAGCATAATGGCACCGACGGTGCCAAGGAAAATACGCTCCCATGTTTTAAGTTCCAGTTTGCGGTTGATGGCCGTGCTGCTGAGGTTAATGGCAATTGCGCCCACCACACCGATGGCATACAGATCGGCGAGCGTATCGAGATTATGAAAAATGGACAAAATGAGTATTGGCACCGCGACGGCGGGTAGTAATGCGATCCACGGTACGCCGAACGGATTGAGGCGCGCAAGGATTTTCGGTAGTTCGTTATCGCGTGACATGGTGTATTGGATGCTCATCATGGCACCGATGGCGGTATTGACGGCCGAAATCAGCAGCAGTCCAAATACCAGACCGCATAACCAGCCAAAGGGTTTGCTCACAAAGTCGGTGGCCATCACGCGTAAGGCGGAATTCTGAATGGCGTTTTCCCGATTGTAGTTTTTGTCGATGTTTTTCACTTTGGCAACCAGCGTTGGGTGCTCCCGCCAATCGGCGTTGTTGGCCTTAAATTGCCTTACCTGCTGGTGCAGCACGACTGCGGGTGTGGTGAATCGTTCCAGCGGCTTAGCAGGATTCGGCCCCAAGGCGTTCATTCCAACGGCTAAAAGCAAATTGAAAATCACCACTTCTATCAGCACCGGCATAATGGTTTTGCGGGCCGTTTTAGCTACTGGTTTAATCATCACGCCCGTCATGTTGGCCACGGCTTCTACGCCTGAGAGGGCCAGCACCACATTGACGAAAGCGATCCATTTGTCCCACGGCTTCCCGGTTAGTTGACCATGCGTCGTGATGTTATGCCACCCATGGGCCAGGTGGGGTATGGCGGATACGCTGATGATTAACGTAAGGGCAAAGGTGGCGATGGCGACGATCAGGGCCAGAATCCCTACGCGGCGCAGGCCAAAATAGTTTAATAAACCAATGAGAACGATCGCACCGACGGCGCACGCAGGAACCCATATACCTCTATTAGGCACGCCCAGATACTGCATGCCATCGTAGGCAGAAAGAGCTGCGGTGACAATGTAGTCAGCGCACAACAGCAAGGCGCCAACCACTGCAAGTTGCCTATTGAGATGTTTGGCAGATGAATAAACGCCGCCGCCATCGGGAAAACATCGGCAGATGATCGTGTAGGCAAAACCTACCATCGCCACCAGCACACCGACGCCCAGCACATACCAGAAGCTGGCGTAAAGCGAATAGAAAAAAGCGAGGCCCAGAACGTAAAAGCGGCTGGTACCCCAATCGCCATAGAGAATTGCCGACGCATGATACCACTTGAGTTCGCGGGGGCGTTCTCGATGTCGAACGGAAAAATCAGTCATAAACCCTCAAACCGCGGGCCGGTGCAGAATCCAAACGGTCGGCAACGGGCCGTCCTGTCTGTTTCAAACCTACATTG
This sequence comes from Phycisphaera mikurensis, assembly GCA_022730455.1. Classification (GTDB taxonomy): domain Bacteria; phylum Planctomycetota; class Phycisphaerae; order WQYP01; family WQYP01; genus JAJZGD01. The sequence goes on from DZDI01000007.1 coordinate 6,760, forward strand.
GAGCGCCTTCACCGCCCGAGATGACCATATAGGTATCATCAACCGCCCAGCCCGGGCGCATAAACCCAACCGCGTTGATCGGCAGCGGCTGCAGCTTGGATGCGGAACCACATTGGCCCACGTCTCATCCTCGTGAACGACGATATTACGGATAGTCGCGCATCCGTCAACAAATCGGCGTGTCGAATATCGTAAAGATGAAAAATGTATTTTTCCGTGATTGTGGCAGTGTCCTTCGGAAATAGGTAAATGTGGGCGACAGCATTTAGCGCCCGGCCCATTCGCCGGTATCTTTTTACCTGATATGACTGATCGATGGCAGGCAGCCAAAAATTTCTGGTTATTTGCAGTCGCAGCGATGCTGGTGTGGAATGCGCTTTGGTTTACTGCTTGTTTGCTGGTATTTGTGCGAATTACGCCGTCGGTCGATAACCAGTCGATCCGGCCGGTCGCTCAGTCACTGGTAGATACCCTACGGCTGGGGCCGCCGCCATTTCATGACTCGTTCAAAAGCTATCTCACGTGGGCGCGGCAGCGGCGCAATGTCATCAAGGGATACTGGAATCTGGCGCCATACATTCGGTATGTTGCCCTGTGGAGCTCGGGCGGGACGATAGCGCTGCTGGTCGCAGAAAAGCACTCCCGTCCGCACCTTGTCCGCAATTTTATTGACCATGCCTTGCCACCTCGAGTCTGGCCCAGTCATCCCGGGAATAAAATTCGCGTGATCAACTCCGTCCCTTGGGATCGCCGTCAAGGGCCCATGGGTGATTTAAGCCTTCCGATCTCCTGGCCGGGTGGCTTTCACGGACATCTCAGCGTTGGAGTGAGTATGCGGCAACTGGGCCGTCGAGATTGGGGTGGATTCAGTCGGCAGCGGTGGCTAATTGGCGGACTGGATGTCGCCGGAATGGTCATCATCCTAGGCCTCATCATTTTAGTTGGTTCTCGTTTGAGAGAATCTCAACAGCAGCAGATACAGGCCATGCGTGCCCGCACCAGTCTTTTAAGCGAGCGGGGAATGCTTGCATCCATCTTGGCTCATGAGGTGCGATCACCCCTTACTGCCCTTCGCTTTAACCTGCATTTCCTCAGGGCGATGATTGAAGGCCCCACACCCGATCCATCGCGGCAAATGGACATCATCAGCACTTGCCAGAGAGAAATGCGTCGCCTCGATGCGATGCTTGACGACTTTCTGGTACGCACGCAGGTGGTAGGTCTACCGGAGGAAACGTCGATCAACAAGGTCGTCGAACAGGCGATGGATTTTCTTAATCCATCCATGCAGGCTCATGGGATCAGAGTGGTGACGCATCTCGATACCACCAATCCTCGGGTGGTGGTATCAGCGGATGAGTTGCGCCAGGTTCTATTAAATCTTTGTGCCAACGCTCAGGAAGCGATGACAAGGGGTGGAACACTGGCTATTTCAACCGTCGGCGAGGCGGAAAGTGTTGTACTGTTTGTCCGTGATAGCGGAAAGGGCATCCCTTCGGATTTACATACGCGCCTCTTTGAACCCTTCTTTTCCACCAAACCCAATGGAAGTGGTTTGGGATTGGCTTTGGTTCGGCGTGTGGTCAGTGGTGCTGGCGGCAGTATCTACTTTGAATCGGCTGCCGGTGCGGGGACTACTTTTCGTGTTGTGTTTCCGCGGTCCAAAGCATCCACTGGTGATGTCCAGTCGAAGGGGCCGCCGGTCTGAATATCAGATACCTCCATAGTCAGGATCGTGGAGCAATTTGAGATTTTCGCCGATAATTCCACCGGGAGGTGCATGGGGCGGCTGCTATCACGCCAGTTGCTTCTCTGAAGGTCTTCGCGAAAAGCGTGACGCGACATTAGCTTAAAGAAAGCGGCAAAATTGAAAATTATTCTGGTAAACCAGACATTTTATCCCGATTTGGCGTCCACCGCCCAGTACAGTTTCGATTTGTGCCGCTTTTTAACCCAGCAGGGGCATCAGGTATCCGTTGTCACTTCCCGCAGTCTGTACGGCGAGGCAGGCGCCAAGCTGCCCGGACGCGAGACGGTTGAGGGCATCGAAATACATCGTGTAGGCCTGAGTCTGTTTGGAAAAAAGTCAATCGCGCTTCGGCTCATTGATTTTGGTCTTTTTTATGTGTTATCGCTTTTTCGTACACTTACACTTCCCAGGGCGGACGTCACCATCGCCCTGACGACGCCCCCTTTCATCGCCACGGTGGGGTATCTGCGCAAGTTGGTGCGCAGAAGCAAATTTGTTTATTGGGTGATGGACCTTTACCCCGATACCCCGATAGCTTGCGGTATGATGCGGCCAGATTCTTTACTGGCAAAATTTCTGGGGGCGGTAAATAGCTTTACTCTCCGGCACGCAGACTGCAATGTACTGCTGGGGCGTTGCATGGAAAAGCTGGTCATGGCCAAAGGCGCCCCCGCCCGGCGGTGCGCGATTATTCCTGTGTGGAATGTCGCAGAAGAGGGTGTAATTAAATCTCCCGAGCTAAGCAGCTACCGGCAGGAATGGGGCTTGGAGGGCAAATTTGTCGTCATGTATTCAGGGAACCTGGGCATTGGCCATGATGCCCGAACGTTATATCTGGCGGCGGAAGAATTGCGCCATCACTCGGCCATCCGATTTGTTTTTGTGGGAGGGGGCAAACGGGCAGAGGAGCTCAAGGCCTATGTGCAGGATAAACAACTTGAAAATGTGTTAATTAAACCATATCAGCCACGCAGCCGATTGTCCGATCTGCTCTCCTTGGGCAACGTCCATATGATCAGTCTCCTTGAGCGGGCCACCGGCGTCATGCTGCCGTCGAAAGTGTACGGCATCATGGCTGCGGGACGGCCGGCCATATTTGTCGGCAGTCCGCAGTCCGAAGTCGCCATGGTGCTGACAGAAAACCAGTGCGGCTGGGTAGTGAAAAACAATGACGTCGCCGGCCTGGTAAAAATCATCCAGGCGCTGCCGGAAGATACCCATTTGGATGCCATGGGGCGACGGGGCCAAGTTGCCAATGAGCGGCTCTATAAAGACACCCGCTGTCTTGAGGCGTGGCAGGCCATGCTTACAAAATTGATAAAATCGCCCCCTGATTCGCAGATATCGAAGGTGGATGCTAAGCCGCAGTCATAACCGGATACCGTGAAAAGATTGAGGCCGCACGCCGACTCACTTTGATGGTTCGGCGGCGCCGCGGTTGGATGATTTGCGGCGTACCGCGAAAAATTCTTTCAGCAGTCGGCTGGCCTCGTCGCTCAGCAAGCCGCTGGTCACCTCCGGCCGATGATTCAGTCGTATGTCGCCGGCAATATTGTACAGTGACCCTGTAGCTCCGGCCTTGGGGTCGAGGCAGCCAAAGACGATGCGCCGGATGCGGGCATTGGTCAGCGCGCCGGCGCACATGGTGCATGGCTCAAGCGTGACATACATCGTGCAATCAATGAGTTGCCAGTTTCCGAGCTGTCGGCCGGCAGCGCGGAGGCACAATATTTCGGCGTGGGCCGTGGGGTCTTTGAGTGCCTCTCTTTGGTTATGGGCCTCGGCGATAATTACCGACTTGGCGCCGGGGCCGGGGCCCCATCGTACAATCACCGCGCCCACCGGTACCTCGCCCGACAGGGCAGCTTGTCGGGCCTGATCCAGAGCGAGATTCATATAGAATTCATCCCAGACATTTTGCAACGGTTGGCTCAGGCCATGTTGTTTCCGTGGCGAGGCGGGGTAAACTGGTATCGTTTTGGGAACTTCCATACTGCAACAGTGTACCTGACACATGGGCAAGCCACTTGCTTTACAGGTACGATTTAACCTAAACTACTGCAACGAGCGGCGCAGGGGAAAGTTGTAGGAATTGGGAAGCGGAGCGTTTTTCCTCTTTTTAGCCGCTTTATTGAAGGATTTTGCATTGAACGAACTACGCCGGTTGCGCCCTTCAGATTCACAAGTGTGGATTGACTTTGATGGCACAATCTCCCAGCGCGATGTGCTGGATGACCTAATTCGAAAATTTGCAAAAAATGATTCGTGGCGCTTAATTGAAGAACGGTGGGCGGAAGGCTTGATTGGTTCCTTCGATTGTCTCCGCCAGGAATTTGCCCTTTTACGTGTTGATGCACCCGAATTAACCGACTTTGTGCGTAAAATACCGATTGACTCAGGTTTTGAAGCCTTGATTCACCTACTGCAATCCATGCGTGTACCGGTGGCGATTTTAAGCGATGGGGTGGAGCGGTTTATCCGCCTCATTATACATGAAAATGGCTTTGCCAAAATTCCGATATATGCCAACCGCATAGCCCATTGCGGAGATAGGTTGTCGCTGCGATGCCACCTGCGGTTCAGTGGTTGCGATAGTGGGGCGGCGCACTGCAAATGTCATACTGCTGGCCAAATTGGCCAACCGGGGCGAAAGACCATTTACATTGGCGATGGGCGCAGCGATTTATGCCCGGCTGTTAAAGCTGATCTGGTGTTTGCCAAGGGTGTGCTTGCCAAAGAATTGACTCACCGTCAGAAGGCATTTATTCCGTATACCACGCTTGGGGATGTGGCACGCTGCCTCCAAATGGTATGGTTACCCGAATCCATGGCGGTTGGCATCGATGCCGAGCCGCGTTGCGCTGCCCGCTGACGCCAAAAGACGGGTAAACGGCTAACCGCCATTGCTTCGGCGGCTGCCATATGGACGTATTGCTATGCCAGATTCCAATCTTCAATTTCCCTCGTCGACCCACCCAACTGATCCGATTCATTTTCATTGGCAATCACTGCTGGAACGGAAAACAAATCCTGCCATTGATGCCGAATTAGTGGAAGTGCTTCAACAGTGTATCGCCATACCGAGTCTCAGTGGCCACGAAAAGCCTATAGTTGAGCTGCTTGCCCGCCGTGCCAATGAATGGGGGATGCAGGTGGATGTCTTTGAAACCGATGAATCTCGATTAATGTGGCATCCCGTCTTGGCGCAGCGGCATTTGCCGCTTGCAGGGCGACCCACCGCGGTAATTTTATTAAAAGGCGATGCGCCTGGCCCAACCTTGATGTTTAATGCCCACAGTGATGTGGTCAGCGCCGGAGATGAGAGCCAGTGGCGACATGCCCCATGGTCAGGTGTGGTGGATGGGGGGCTTATCTATGGCCGCGGTGCGTGCGACACAAAAGGTCCGTTGGTTGCTGCACTCGGCGCGATGTTGAAGATTAAACACTGCGCTGGCAATCGGTTTCGAGGGACGGTTGGGTTAGAAATCATCCCCGGTGAAGAAGATTGCGTAGATTTGGGCACGCTGACCAGTGTGGATCGGGGTTATAGTGCCGATGCCGCCATCATCCTTGAACCTACCGAAGGATTGCCCCGATGCGCATCACGGAGTGGTTTGCGGTTTGAGATCACGGTTTCCGGGCGAGCGGTGCATGGCACAGTCAAATGGCTGGGATCCGATGCGATTGCCGGATTACGGCAGGTACTTGCCATACTGGAGGATTTGGAACGTGAATTCAGTCGTTGCGATCGGGACGATCTATATGCCGACTATCCAGTGTTGCGACCGATTACCGTCGATCATGTTGTCGGTGGCCAATGGCAAGGAATGGTCTGCGACAGAGCCAAATGCAGCGGGTATTTTGAATTGTGTCCGGGAGATGATATGGAGCAGTGGGGGAATCGTCTGGCATCGGAATTAAAATCGCGGTTCGTGTTACCTCAGGATATCAAGCCAGAATTAGAGATTAAATGGGTTGAGCGATATCAAGGGTTTTCTACCCCCGTCGGATCGACACTGTGTCAGGCGGCAGAGATGGTGATAAAATACGCGTCGGCGGCGGGCCGTTGGGAAAAGTGGCGTGGGTTTAATTCCGGATGTGAAGGGGGGCTTCGGTTTGGCCTCCACCGTACGGAAACATTGGTGTGGGGGCCGGGATCTTTGGCGCAGGCTCATCGCGTGGATGAATATGCCTCGATCCGGGAGGTGTTGGAGTGTTCCAACTTGATGGCGGCGGGCGTTGTAGCGTACCTGAATGGTGAACGTGAGGTGTAGAGTTGGTACTCGGCCGTGATGGACTGTATATTGTTGATGGACAGAAATATGACACTACCCGCCAAGGTTAAAACACAATTGGGACTGCATCATGGAACCAATGCCTCGCGGCAGTGGTTCGCAAGGGCTTCGGCCGTGCTTGCCGGTGGTGTCAGCAGTTCCGCCCGATCAAGCACGACCGGTGATTTGCCTTACCCGCTTTACATGACTCGGGGTGCGGGATCGCATATCTGGGATGCCGACGGTAACGAGTTCATCGACTATCTGCTGAGTTACGGCAGCGTCATTCTTGGCCATCAGGACCCGGACTTGACGGAGGCCGCCAGTGCACAGTTAAACACAGGGACGATGTTCGGCACGTGTAATACCCTGGAAGTTGAGCTGGCGGAGCAGATTTCTCACATGGTACCGGTCGCGGAGCTGGTGCGGTTTTCAAACTCAGGTTCGGAGGCCATCTGCGGGGCCATCAGGGCGGCTCGTGGTTATACGGGGCGAACACGAATATTAAAATTTGAGGGGCATTACCATGGTTGGGTCGATGTGCTGGCCATAAGCAACCGGCCGGGTGAGAAAGATGCTGGCCCGCTGGACCATCCGCTAAGCCAGCCGCATTCCCGCGGTATCCCTCAAGGGATTGTAGATGATGTTCTCATTGCCCCGTGGAATCATCGCGGGCATGTCCGGCAGATACTCGATGAAAATGAATCAGAACTGGCCGCTATCATCGTCGAACCGATCGTGGCTAACAATGCCTGTATCATGCCGGAGGCAGGTTTTCTGGATTTTCTGCGAGAGGAGTGCACCCGCCGTGGAATATTGCTTATTTATGACGAAATTGTTACTGGTTTTCGCCTCGCCCGCGGCGGGGCTGCCGAATATTTCGGCGTCCGGCCTGATCTGATCGTCTGGAGTAAAGCTATCGGTGGCGGCTTTCCGGTCAGCGCGTTTGCAGGTCGTCGTGACGTCATGACCCCCATTGCCTCCAATACTGTCAAGCACGGTGGTACATATAACGGCAATCCTTTTTGTGCGGCGGCAGCGCTGGCCGTGCTGCGAAAAATAAATGAACCCGGCGTGCTGGAATCAATCCATCACCACGGTGATGGGATCATCGATGCGATTCGTCAATCTGCCCGGCATTGTGGTGTTCCTTGTTGCATTCAGGGCATGGGGGGGATGTTTCAGGTGGTGTTCACTGCCGATGGCCAGCCCCTCCGTCATTACCGCGACCTGCTCAAAGCCGATGCCCGTCGATATGGTATATTCCGGCAGGCATTACTGGAACGCGGCGTGCACATTAACAGTTCAGGTTCGGCGTGCTGGTTTGTCAGTGCCGCGCACGGTGCTAATGATGCCTCCACCAGAGACGATCTGAATTATGCATGCACAGCGATTGGAGAGGCAATGAGATTGTGCGCTTCGGCCTGATATCGGATGGGGCCGGTGGAAATTGCGGCGGACGATGCCGTTTGGTGGCGGAATATGGGGATGAATCGCAAAATAATCAGGAATAAAGGCGATACGAATCAATGATCTGGAGCAACGTTGATAAAATTATTGACCGTCTGTCACCGCTGAATTTATTGCGGCTGTACCGCCTGACGCCTCCATGGTTAGTCGATCGTGTCCGAATCGCCCGCTTTCGGCAGACGATTCAATGGGCTGCACGCGAATCGCCATTTTACCGTGAGGCTTTCGCTAAATGGAAGATTGACCCCGGCCGAGTGAGGCATCCGCGTGATCTGGGCGAGTTTTTCACGGCGCCAGAAGACGTGGTGGCGGATCCCGAAAAATTTCTATGTGCCCATCCCTCCATTGTGTTTGAGTCTTCAGGAACCAGTGGAAAAAATAAAAACATATTTTATAGCCACCGTGAAATCCTGCAGATGGGTCAAATTATGGCTGCCGGCATGATGCTCATGGGTTTGGCGCCCGAAGACCGTGTGGCCAATGCATTTGATTTTTCGATGTGGATTCCCGGCATGCTTACCCATTCCGCCTTGATGAATGGCGGGCAGTTTTGCATGGCCTTCGGCAAGGTCGATCCCATTGAAGTCTACCGCCGTTTGGAAACCTATCGATTTAACGTAGTGATGGGCGAGCCAACATGGTTGATTCGGCTGACAGAGATTGCTGAGCGTGAGGGATCATTCCCCTTGAAATTACTCATGGGTGCCGCGGAGGAAATGCCTCCCAACGCAGTGCCGTGGATAGAAAAAGTTTGGCAGGGTGCCAAAGTACGCATGTGCTACGGCAGTGTTGAGCAGGGCGGCGGTATTGGGTATCAGCCGTGCGATGAATTTGAAGGCTACCATGTCGATGACTCAGATTTTTATCCGGAGCTGATGGATTTGGATTCCGAGGGCTACGGTGAACTGGTGTATACAACACTGCGGAGGCGGGTCATGCCGCTGATTCGCTATCGTTCGCGCGATATAACCAAGTTGATGGATACACCTTGTTCATGCGGCGTGCCCGGCATGCGGATGAGTCGACTGCGCGGGCGCCGAGATGAACTTGTGGTGGCCAGCGGCGGAAATTTATATCCGTTGATGTTTGAGCGTATTTTCCAATCTGTACAAGGACTAACCGGCGAATGGCAGATTATTTTCCGGCTTAATGGCATCCGGGAAATTCTTGAAATGAATATTGAAACCGATCGAATGGATATTGAGGCCTTGGAAAAGGAAATTCATCGGAGTTGTACCGAATTATATCCAGATTTAATGAAAAATCTGGCGCTGGGTATATTTGAAATGCGATTGATCACCCATCCACATGGACATATTCGCCAGGGCAGGAAACTCAGACGAATGCTGGACCAACGCTATACCGCAAATCGGGCACCGGAAGAGGCTATGGTTCGATCCAATCCGATAGAGGTAGAACGTGTCATTTAACAAACTTAATCCAAATCATGCATCGTCGTCCATCACATTGCTCATTGTAGGGGATTCCATCACGCTGGGCGTGGCGGATATGCGTGGTAACGATGTTTTGGCATATGTTGATCGCTCCTACGTGGATATCATTCGAGAGCAGTTTCCTCAAGTGGTCATCAAGGTCGATGCCGATCTGCATCGGTCAACCATTGGCGGATCACAATGTCTGCCACCACTACTGGCGGCACACAGACCGCAAGTAACTCTGTTGATGCTGGGCGGCAATGATGCCGACCCTGATTGGAAACGTTTTGTTGTAAGCAATGGCCGTGTGGCACGCAGTCGCATTGAGTTATCGCGTTATGTCGAAAATGTGCGAGTCATGGTGGAAATGGTACGGACAGCGGGCTCAATACCCATATTGGCGGATATCCCGAATCAGTACCTGGACAGGCGCAACAAAGTGTTGTCAGCATTGGCTGGCCGTGATTTGACGTCGATGATTGCCGCCAACGGAGGCGAACAATTTTGCAACAGAATGCTGGAAACATACCGCGAAGCGGTGGCTGCCCTGGCTGGCGATTTGACCGTGCCATTGGTGGCCTATGGTCATCGGCTAGCCCAACAATCGCTTGAGGATGTCGTGGGGCCTGATGGCGTCCATCCGAGTTCATTGGCACATGGTATCATCGCCGCGCAGGTGATCATCACTCTTAAGCCTATTATCAGAACACTCAATGCATCATTTGCCGGTGCGTCCATTTGAATCCGTCATCCTCAAACAAACCGTTGCTGCTGATTGGACTGATTTTGGCGATTCTACTGGATACTGCCGTTCAGTTATGCTGGAAAGCGGCGGAACCGCGTCAGGCCACACCTGGCGGCGTCATATTCGCCACCATCACAAATCCATGGTTTGTCGGTGTTGCTGTCTTGATGGTGTGCCAGTTGTTTAACTGGATGATGGTACTCAGCGTCGCGGATGTCAGTTTGGCACAACCGATTACCGCACTCGGCTATGTTACGGTCGCCGTAATGTCGTTCGTGCTCTGGCATGAGACGCTTACTATCGAGCAGACCGTCGGTGTGGGGAGCATCCTTGCTGGGGTGGCGCTGGTGAGCCAGACGCATAGGAGTTTGGCCAAATAATAACAGGACTGCGACGGCATGATTTTCGGCGGACATCAAGAAGCGGCGACGAGGGCGTATCTGGAGAAAATGATACGCCGCAGAAGCCGCGCCGCGGAGGCTGGGCGAAAGGCACGCCTCCGTCCCGGGGGCGAACCGGAAACGCCTTGTCTGCGGCGTTCTCGGGTATCAACGACTCATCTTCACCAGAGTCGTCGGCCCGTTGTCTGGCATCCGGAGCGTTTCCGGCACATCGCAGCCTTGCGATTAGTTGGACGGATTTCCAGGGCATACAGGATGGAGGAAAAAGCATGAATCCACTTGGGGTCACTACCCTGACGGCCGCTATATTACTTGAGATATGCGGACAGTTATGTATGAAGCGGGCGATGAGCCAGCCCGTAGAGAGCTTTCGCGACGCTCTCCGGCGGGTATGCACCAACCATTGGCTGCAAGTGGGCATTTCAGCCTTCCTGATCGAAGCCGTCTTCTGGACGTGGACACTTTATCTGGTACCTCTGAACATCGCGTTTCCGATGGGTTCGTTGTGCTTTGCTGGAGTGGCGGTCGGTGCGGCCTACTTCCTGCATGAGCCGATTTCGCGCATCCGATGGCTGGGCATTGCAATGATTCTTCTGGGCGTGGTATTGTTAGGCGTGAGGCTCTGAAGAGCACAATGATAAAGACCTCGGCATGGGATGAAGTTGATTCTGTAGAGCGATCCTGTCTGGATCAACTGTTAAATGGCGACAGCCGCAGTCTGCGGGTGTGGTTGGTGCACGATTGGCTTACCGGCATGCGCGGCGGCGAGAAAGTACTGCTAGAGTTAATACGACTGTTTCCATCCGCGCGTGTGGCCACTTTGTTCTACACGCCCGGATCGGTACATCCGGAAATTGAGCGCCGCATATCGGCAGTGTCCTGGCTGCAAAGACTGCCGAACATTGATAAACACTATCGGTCGCTGCTGCCTGTTATGCCGCTGGCGATTAAGTCGGTGCGAATCAGCCCAGCCGATCTGGTCATAAGCACCAGCCATTGCGTGGCTAAAAATGTCCGTACTCAGTCCCCGCATCTCTGCCATTGCTTTACGCCCATGCGCTACATCTGGGATATGCAGGGCGCATATCTGCAATCGCGAGGGCTCATCACTCGTGTGGCACTTGGGGCGCTGACTCCCTGGCTGCAACGCTCCGATAGAACGGGGCATCAAAGCGTCGATCAATTCGTCGGCACTTGCCGCAACGTATGCCGACGCATCGAACGAATTTACAGGCGTCCCAGCCTCGTGGTGCATTCGCCGATTGATGAGATGTATTTCCAGCTTGGTGTGTGTAAGCCGGGAAACTTTTTTCTCGTGGTTTCGGCACTCGTGGAGTATAAACGTATCGATCTGGCGGTGGAATTTTTCAGTCAATTGGATGTGCACAACCGAGAGCGGTTTGGAAAGCTCGTCGTCATAGGCATCGGGCCGGATTTGAAGCGACTGCAGGCGATGGCGGCGCAGGCCGGCGGCAATGTGGAATTCAAAGGTTGGCAGGATGACGATTCCGTTCGGTGGCATTATCAAAATTGCCGGGCCCTGATTTTCCCGGGCGAGGAGGATTTTGGCCTGACGCCCATTGAGGCGATGGCCTGTGGTCGTCCTGTAGTAGCCTTTGGTAGCGGCGGTATTTTAGAAACGGCTATTCCGTTCGCTGAGGCCGCCGATAATACGCGAGCGACGGCAATATTTTTTCGGCGGCAAACCCTGGATGATTTTCAGGCTGCGATCGAACGATTTTTAGCCCAAGAGCCTCATTTCGATCCAATGATCCTTCACGATCGGGCAATGGAATTCAGTCGCGCGAAGTTTCGTGCCCGCATCGCCGCCATCGCCCAGGGCGTACTGGCAGGGCGTAAGAACAGATCGGACGATACTGAATATGTGTCCTTGCCGGTCAAAAAAAATGATTAAAATGGCTTACAATGCAGCGGCCATCGGTGGCGGCGTTTTCTAGTTTTAATCGCGAAAGGATCATCCCAGTGCAGACAGCTAAGTTTTCCCTCGGCAGACCGGTGAATCGACTTGTTACCAGCAACCCGAAAATTGGCATTCGACCTGCGATTGACGGTCGCCGGGATGGCGTACGCGAATCCCTTGAAAATCAAACCATGAAAATGGCACAGAGCGTGGCTGCACTTTTAACGGAAAACCTGCGGCATGCGGATGGTACTCCGATTGCTTGTGTGATCGCAGATGGCACCATCGGCGGTATGGCAGAGGCCGCCCGTTGCGAGGAAAAGTTTTCCGCCTCCGGTGTTGGGCTGAGCATAACCGTCAGCCCTTGCTGGTGCTACGGAGCAGAAACCATGGATATGAACCCATTAATACCCAAGGCGGTCTGGGGTTTTAATGGTACGCAGCGGCCTGGCGCGGTATATTTGGCGGCCTTGGGCGCCGGACATTCTCAGAAAGGCCTCCCGCTGTTTAATATTTATGGCCGCGACGTCCAAAACCCCGACGAGACGGTCATCCCCGCTGATGTCCGACAAAAATTACTGGATTTTGCCTCTGCTGGGCTGGCCGCGGCGTCGCTTCGTGGGCGGTCATATTGCTCCATCGGCGGAGTATCGATGGGTATCGCTGGTTCAGCCGTCGATGAAGCCTTTTTCAATACCTATCTCGGCATGCGTGTGATGAGTGTCGATATGGTTGAAATTACGCGGCGCATCGAACGCAATATTTTTGATGCTAAGGAATATGCCAAAGCCATTGATTGGACACGTCAGTTTTGCCGCATGGGACTGGACACCAATAAAGCTTCTTATCGCCGTAGCCGCAGTCAGAAAAATAAAGAACTTGAATATTGTGTCAAAATGACACTTATCGTCCGCGATCTTATGGTGGGTAATTCACAGCTCGCCAAGCAGGGGTTTCATGAAGAGTCTATGGGGCACAACGCTATTGTTGCAGGATTTCAGGGGCAACGGCAATGGACCGATCACTACCCCAATGGCGATTTTCTGGAAACTATCCTCAATTCCTCATTTGACTGGAACGGCATTCGACAGCCATTTATCGTTGCGACTGAAAACGACGCGCTAAATGGTGTGGTCATGTTAATGGGGCATCTGTTGACCGGATCCGCCCAGATATTTGCGGACGTCCGAACTTACTGGAGCCCCGATGCGGTACATCAGGCTACAGGTCATCACCTTGCGGATGCCGCAGGCGGCGGACTTCTGCATTTGATTAACAGTGGATCGGCCGCTCTGGATGGCACGGGCTGCGCCTTATCGGGTGGTGAGTCGATCATTAAACCATGGTGGGATGTGACAAGCCGGGATGCCGCCGCATGTTTATCATCCGCAGAGTGGTGCCCTGCAATTTATGAATATTTCCGGGGCGGCGGATTTTCCATTCGTTATCGCACACGTGGTGGTATGCCCGTCACAGCGGCACGCATCAATCTGATTCGTGGCCTCGGTCCGGCACTTCAGATTGCCGAAGGCTATACCGTAGATTTGCCCGGTGATGTTCATGATGCACTCGACCATCGAACCAACCCGACTTGGCCCACCACGTGGTTTGCCCCGCGCTGTACCGGCCATGGTGTTTTCCGCGATGTCTACACGGTTATGAATAGTTGGGGTGCGAACCATTGTTCGCTGTCATACGGACACATTGGTCATAAGCTCATTACGCTGGCCTCCATGCTGCGGATACCGGTCTACATGCACAATGTACCGTTGGAAAAGATATTTCGTCCAGGAGCGTGGTTAGCATTTGGTGCCGACGAACACCAATCTTCGGATCTGGCCGCGTGCCGCAACTTCGGCCCCCTGTATGGAAAATACTAAATGGTGTATGCACATGGTACTGAGCGGGAGAGCAAAACCGGGACGTAGCTGGTGTTGACGGGTAGGTGCATAACCGCATCGTCTCTGAGTTCTGCTACTCCCCGCGTGAAAATTCAGACCTGCGGTGCCACTGCGACAGCGGATCAATCGCTATCTGCCAACGCGCCGGATCAAGCCCGGCGGTACAGCGGCGGGGATATATTCTGTGGTTTACGCACAGGTTAGTTATGTGTAGTTGCTTGTGCGAAGTGGCATGGTTCCATGGTGGCATGCTAAACTGCCGGTGATGAATTGCCACAAATATTTAACGCCGTTACCCATCGACCAGGCAATGCCTGAGATTCTGCAGCGGATCGAATCGGATACGGCTATAGTGGTGGTGGCCGCCCCCGGTGCGGGCAAAACCACGCGCATGCCTCCCGCTATCTATCAAAGCCGAATTCTGCCGGCGTCGCATCCCGGCATTATCGTCTTACAGCCGCGTCGAATTGCTGCCCGCACCGTGGCTGTACGCATTGCCGAAGAAAACAACTGGCAACTTGGCTCAACCATTGGCTATCAAGTGCGAATGGATAATTGCATCAGCCAGCACACACAAATTACCATAATGACTGAAGGCATTTTAAATCGTCGTCTGCAGTCCGATCCGGCATTGGACGGGATTGGTGCAGTGATTTTGGATGAATTTCATATGCGTACGATCCATGTGGATCAGGCCCTGGCCATGCTGCTTGATGTACGGGAAAATCTGCGACCCGATTTAAAATTAATCATTTCTTCAGCCACCATCGACCCCAGACCGGTCTGCGATTTTATTTCTGCATCCTGTATTGAAGTTCCAGGCCGCACCTATCCCGTTGATATTCAATATGCCCCGCTCGCCAACAACCCATTGGAAAAGGCATGCCTGCGGGCACTGGAGGCGGGCCTGCAAAAAACGCCTCCCGGTCACGCTCTGGTTTTTCTGCCCGGCGTGTACGAAATTCATAAGCTTCAGAGGTATCTCGGCCCCTTCGCAGCCGATTGGGGGATGCGCATTTACCCTCTGCACGGCAGTTTGCCGTTGGCGGAACAGATGGCAGCCATTGTCCATAGTAAGGAGAAAAAAATAATTCTCGCCACCAATGCGGCAGAAACTTCAATCACGGTCGACGGTGTAACATTGGTGGTGGATTCTGGCCAAGTCCGCAGCGTGTCCTACGATCCGGAACGGGGCCTTAATCGCCTAGCCACCCATCGTGTTTCGCAGGCATCGGCCAATCAGCGGGCCGGCCGGGCCGGACGTACGGCGGCGGGCCTATGCATCCGGCTTTGGGACTTTGCCGAGTGGAAGCATCAGCCGGTTGCCGACCCGCCGGAAATCACCCGGGTGGATTTAGCCAGTCTTTGTCTGGATGTGTATAAGTGGAATCCTGCCGGTTTTGATGCTCTGTCATGGCTTACGCCACCTCCGCCACCGCGGGCTAAATCCGCCCACACCCTGCTGCGCCAAATCGGTGCTGTCGCGAGCGAATCTGGAACATTTCAGCTTTCTCCATTGGGGCATCGTATGGCAGAATTACCCCTCCATCCCCGATTATCTCGTATTGTCGTGGCTGGCATTGACGCCGGCCACGCCGCTTGGGCCATCATGACGGCCGCCATATTATCTGATAACGGCGGCGCACCATCATCCCGCGGTGATGCCGCTTTGTGGAATATTTACACCCATCTTGAATATATGGCGGAGCACCAGAGCCAAAGGCGCAACACCGCTACAGGGGCGGTGGGAGTCGCGGGATCTGTCCACAGGCTGTTTCGCCAACTCTGCCGAGCCTGCCGTCAGTCGGCAACTTTGCCCCCGTTGCCGCCAGAGGATGTCATGGCCGGTCTATTACTTGTGGGCTTTCCCGATCGGGTATGCATGATGGATGCGAACGTGCCATCCAAGGGCGTCATGGTGGGGGGCGTGGGGGTGCAAATTGGCCGATGGCAAGTGAATCCTGCCACGGAGATCATTATCGCTCTGGACATTCAGAAAAATGATGATCGCGAGCAATTGGCGTCTATTCATCTCGCGGCGAGGCTTTCCATCGCGGCGCTACTCAACTCTAAATTGCCGGGGTTGGGCGTACAGCGAACGCTTTGCTGGGATGATGAAAAAAGGTGTGTCAACGCCTCGGTGGAAGCCCGCCTAGGTGACCGGCGAATAAAATCGCATCGGGATACCGCGCCGGATTTGAGTGCTGCCCGTTTACTCGCCCGTCGCCATCTGCAGCCACTATGTGCCGAGATGCTGAGTCGTGGTAGTCCAATCGCGTCACTCGGTGAACGGATTAAACTTCTGGGGCGGTGTGGTGGCGGTGCTCGACTGCCTCCTCTGACCGCCGAACTTCTTGCAGACCGGCTCTCCGACCACATGAGCGATGGCGAACTGCGCCCCATGCCAGATCAGAGACAGATAATCGAAATAGCAATGGCGGCGCTGCCGTACGCCGACCGCCGCGATCTTGATTTGCTCACGCCGACGGAAATCACGTTGGCGTCCGGTAAACTCACAGCCATCCAGTATACGTCGGATGGCCCAATTTTGGAGGCTCGTATCGCTGATTTGCTGGGTACACACGCTTCCTTATGCATCGCCAATGGCCGGGTGCCAGTGGTCTGCCGCATTCTCGGCCCGAATTTTCGGCCCGTGCAGGTAACTGCCGATTTGGCCGGGTTTTGGCGCGGCTCCTATCATCAAATACGCAAAGATATGCGTGCAAGGTACCCGCGTCATCCGTGGCCGGAAGACCCATTGGCGTATGTGCCGCCCGTCAGGCCGCGGCAATAATAACCCTTTGGTATTCCCTGGTTAAGGTATGGCAGGAGATATTTGATGAAAGCGTGGTTGCTTGACAAACTCGGTTCAATTGAAAATTTAAGATTGACCGATGTGCCCGAACCCGAACTGAACAGTGGAGATGTGCTGCTGGAGGTACTCTATGCGGCGCTCAATCCTGCCGATCGATATCTGGCCGAGGGTGCCTATCCCGCTCGGCCACCGATGCCGCATATTCTGGGCCGCGACGGCGTTGGAACGGTTTTGGCGGTTGGTGCAGGTGTAAGCGGATGGCAGGTGGGTGATCATGCTCTGATCATTCGTGGCCCGATCGGGGTGGATCGGGCCGGTACGTTCGCTCAGCGAGTCGCCGTGCCGGCCAATTGTCTGGCGCACGTACCGGCTGGTTGGACGCTGCAACAGGCGTCGTGTGCCACCTTGGTATATCTCACGGCGTGGCAGGCGCTGACGCAATTTGGTTCACTGGGCCGCTCGGTGGTATTGATCACGGGTGCATCGGGCGGTGTTGGTGTGGCGGCCACACAGTTGGCATCCGCCATGGGGCATCATGTCGTCGCTCTGTCCCGGTCGCAGCATAAGGCCGCCAGACTCCGCACACTCGGAGCGGCGTTTACGGCCAACCCTGCAGATCCGACGTGGCGGAAGGCGGTTCTCGCGCATCTCGGATCTCGTCATGTGGATTTGGCCATTGATAACATCGGCGGTGCAGGCTTTTCAGAAATGCTGCACGTCATGGGCATGTGGGGAAAAATCAGTGTGGTTGGGCGATTGGCCGGTCCGGTCCCTGAATTTAATACCGCAAGTTTATTTTTCCGTCGGTTACGTATTGGTGGTGTGGCGGTTGGAAGCTATACATCGGACGAGGCCCGGCAGGTGTGGCGGCAGGTGCTTGAAACGCTCGCCGCCGGCAGTCATCGTCCACTTGTTGACGCTGAATTTTTATTTGATCAGTTGCCTGCAGCCTTTGAAACTCTGGCTGCTGGCCCCATGGGAAAAGTACTTCTACGTGTGAAATAGGGTACGGTGTTTCAAAAATGCCAGATGCGCAGGGCAATTTGCAGCAGGACATTGACCTGTATTCCGGCCGCAATGTCATCCCAGAAGACACCCCAACCAGCGGGTAACTTTTCCAGTTGACGGCAGGGGGGCAGTTTAAGCGTATCGGTCAGACGAAACAGCACGTATACGACGGTCGCTGCGATCCAAGACCCTGGTGCGTTGCCAATGGCTGCAGCAGGCAGCGGTAAAAATAGTGTCGCCGTAAGGTAGCCGGCGTATTCATCCAGAACGACTTGCCCGGGATCTTTCTGGCCAAAAAAGGTTTCCGCCCACGGCCCGAGACGAACGGTCCATACCCCCGCCAAAATAATAATTATCACCGTTACGCCTAGGCGCAACGCCAGCGGACATCCGCTCCATAGCAGAAGCCACCAAATCAGCGCCGGGCCGCAGGAGCCCCAACTACCCGGTGCGGGCTTGAGGAACCCTAAGCCCCCGCCGGTGATAACCCATTTTTTTAATGTGTCGCTCAGTTGCCATCCACCTTTGCATATTGATCGTGACCGTTGTTTGCCAACGCGCTATATACCGCATTGAATCATTGCTCAAGGCCTTCGCCCATTCGGTCTCCGGCTAATCGATCAATTTTCTCGCCATGGAAATATATTGCCAGGCGGAAAGCACGGTAATGCCCAGCGTCAACCAGATGGCTATATCCCGCGTGTACAGCAGCCACTTTAATGGATCTGGCGGGAGATAATATCCCAGTAACAGGCACACCATCACACCGATAACGGCGGCGCACTGTACCACCATCTTAACCTTGCCTGACCATTGCGCCCGAAAATCAATTCCTCGTGATTCCGCCAATGAGCGAATACCCGTGACCAAAAACTCACGCGCGATCAGCACAACGGCCATCCATAACGTCATTCCCGTCGGCGAGAAGTGCAAATGTATCACATTGGCGGGAATCGGCCATGCTGTCCAACCCGGAACCGAGAAAAAAACAAATGCACCACAAATCAGGATTTTGTCGGCAAAGGGATCCACCACCCGTCCGAACGCGCTCTCCACTTTCCACACCCGTGCTAAATATCCATCCAGCATATCGCTGGCGACGGCTATTATGAAAAGCCCGAGGGCCAGCCATATCCACGCCACCGCAGCGTAGTTCGGCGGGTGGATATTAATCGCAATAAAAAAGAGCGCGGTCGCCACCAACCTTCCAATGGTGATTAAATTAGGAATATGTCGATGCTTGCTGGCAGAATGCGGAGAATCAGCCGGTACCACTTAATTCTCCAATTTTAAAGGCTGTCCAACATGGGTAAGGGAGTGGAGCGTGTCTTTACCGTCTTGAGCGTTTTAACCTTGTGTCCGATCAAATCGTAGCTGTCAAAATCGTCAATGCGCACTTGCATCAGTTCTCCTGGTGCAGCGACGACATCATCGATCTGCACGATCCCGTCAATATCCGGTGCCTGCCCGCTGAAGCGTCCCGTGGCAGTACGATCTTTCCGATTGGCAGCGTCAATGAGCACTGAGAGTTCTCGCCCGATCATCGCCCGATTTTTTTTCAGTACCACTTGCTGCTGGGCCAGCATTAACTCCTCACGCCGTGACGCCATAATGGGCGCAGCCACAGCACTGGTTTGCCACAACCTGCCGGCTGGCGTTTCCGGCTCCGGCGAATATTCAAAAACGCCCATACAGTCAAATCCGAAATCCGAAACAAATTTCACCAATTCGGCATGTTGCCGGTCCGTCTCACCCGGAAACCCGGCAATCATCGTTGTGCGAATCACCATGCCAGGTATCCAGCGCCGCAGTTTGTCCAGCAGGGTTTCAATTTGCTTGCGTGTCACCTTCCGGCGCATAGCGTAGAGTATGTCATCATTAATATGCTGCAACGGCATATCGATGTATTTTACCATCCGGCTCGTGTCGGCGATCTCCTTGATCATGTCGTCCGTAAAGCAGCTCGGATATGCGTACATCAACCGGACCCATCCGGCGCTGCATTCCGCATCAATAGTCCGCAGCAGCCCCGACAAGCCTTGCCCCGGTCCGTCGTAACCAATGTCTGTGCCGTAGCTGGTGGTGTCTTGACCAATCAAATTCAATTCAAAAGCACCGTCCGACGTAAGTTCACGCGCTTCCGTCAAGATGGCAGCCAGTGGTTTGGACCGCATGCGTCCGCGAATGGACGGTATCGTGCAGAATGTGCACCCTTGATTACAGCCCTCGGATATCCGCAGATAGGCATAATGGCGCGGTGTCAGCCGCAGGCGCGAGTCATCCGCTTCAAAATACCCTTTGCGGCTTCGATCATGCCTGGAAATAAATTGGGTGACGGAATGAAACGGTCCCAAATCCACCTTAGCCTGATCCCTTTGGCCGCCCCGTACCGCCGCAACAATATTTTCCCGATCAAATACGCCGACCAACGCGTCCACATCGGGGGCCTCATCCAGCAATTTCGCCCGTTGCCGCTGTACCAGACACCCCGCTACGACAACGCGCTTCTGGCGGCCTTCTGCCTGTGCTTTGGACTTAAGTTCCAACGCCGCATTAATAACCTCCAGTGCCTCGGCTTTACTGGCCTCCAAAAAGCCGCAGGTATTGACCACAATTGTGTCGGCCTGATCATGATCTGCCGTTATGGCAAACCCATCTGCGGCCAATAATCCCAACATGCGCTCGCTATCGATCAGGTTTTTAGGGCAGCCCAGCGAAACAAATGCAACGGTCGGCTCCGCAGTGGGCTGCAATGTATTTTGTTTACGTTTATTTCGCCCAGCCAAAATCCATCCCCAAAATAAAGATTGTGGTTCGCTCCGCCATTTTGCGCCGGCGCAACAACTGCGCACCCATCTACGTTAGCCGACTGAAGCGTTCAAAGCCAGCGTCCCACGGCTTGGATGAATTACAATCCAAGGCATGGCATGGCGAAGCGATGCGACAATGGTGGCGCATGCGGGGCGTTTTCGGCACATTGCAGCCCTGCTATTTCTTGGACAGACTCCTGGACAAAAAAATCTATAGTTTTCTACTTGACATTAAACTGGTTATAGGAATACACTCCGACAAGACGCGAGTCAGGGTCGGGTAGAGCAAGCCAAAGGGATCAGCGATTTCCAAGTTTGCAGCGTTCGTTTGCTGTCTCGCTGGTTTTCGGATTAGTACAGGACGTTTGGCGTGTGCCGCGAGGTCATTGAGTGCGTGCCCATGGAGTTTGTGGGTGGCCATGCCCTTGTGGGCAGCCAGCGAGATTTTTTACAGGAGGTTTTTCGATGACTAGGTCAGTAGCTTTGGGAATATTAGCTGTGGGCCTTTCCGCCTTGGCCGCTCCGTGCGCATTCGCTGTGCCAACCATGACCATAACGGTTGGCTTAGTGAATCAGACCGCTACTTTGACAAGCGTATCGAGCACATTTGGCGCGGGCAGTTATGCGGCGGCGGCGGGGACATTTGACGGTTTCGCATACGGCGGGGTGCTTGTGACCACTTCGGGTGACGCGATGCAGACTCAATTCAGCTCTGTGAGCGACACAACCTCCGGGCCGGGAGCAATCTCATTTACCGTTACGGACTCGGGATTTACCACAGGTTCGCCCAGCATTAATTTTGCTTCCATGCAAGTTTCTGGTTCTGCCACCGCGACCAATGCGACAAATAATCAAACCATCGATTTTAACGGGAATGCTGCGCCGTTGAGCGGGTTATCGACGAGCCAGAATTCAGGCGCATTGTCACTGAATACGAATCCAGGGGTATTTCCTTCCTCCTCCACCGTATATAACACGTCGGGTATCAACCTGAATACGCCCAGCCCAACTGCTTCCATTACAAATAAATGGACGCTTGATCTGAGTCCTTCAAGTGTAGTAAACGGTGGGTTGCTGGCCACCAATTTGTCAACCTCATCGGTGGTCGTACCTGAGCCGGCGGCGATCGGACTTCTGGGAATCGGCGGGGCGGTGGCAATGCTTGGTTTCCGCCGTCGCAACGCTAACGTATCCGTCCGTTGACTCAGCTTGCTGGCCAGAAGCGCCTATACTTAACTTCGCAGGAACTCCTAATGCGGGCAACCATTGTGGTTGCCTTTTTTTTACGAGAACCTGAAATTTTATTGGCGCGCCTTGGTGAGACAGCTCCGCGCCGCGGTTTCTTGACGGGCATCAAAGATGACATCCTTGTAGCGCCGCCAATCATTCCGGCGGGTTTCAGGCAGGGCATAGGTAACCCGGCGTCTGAATAACAAATCGAACGCGCTGGCTGGCCGAGTGTTACCATACCAAGTTGGTGAGCGGAATAGAGACCGGAAGTGGCATGATGGCCGTGATTCCTACTCGTCATTGCTTTTTACCTGCATTTTGCAGAAGATGCGTTGTACAAGCGATTGCAGGAGCGGCAACGGTGAATCTCAATGATTTTATAGTGTCACGCCGACCACGCTGGGAACGTTTTAGTTACCTGCTGGATCGTTACGACGGTGTGGGCAGCCTGCCGCTGACGACGAAAGATTCAGAGGAAATATTCACTCTCTATCGTCTGGTGTCCAGCGATTTAAGTCTTATGAGTACCGCTGGCGGCAGCGCTGCGGTGACCGAATATCTGCAGCGCTTAATTGCTCGCGGCTACCAGTCGCTTTCGCCACCACAACATGTGTCACCCTTTCGTGCGTGGTGGCGATTGTTAAGGCATGACTTTCCGGCGGCGGCACGACGGCAGTGGATGGTCCTACTGCTGGCCGCAGGGGTAATGTTTGGTGGCACCGTTTTTGGATGGATCAGCACCAGCATACATCCATCGACGGCCCTGTCCATTGTGCCGCGGGAGTTTTGGCGGCAACGGCCAGCGCAGAGAGTGGAATCACGTTTCAAGATGCAGTCCGGAACGCATTTCAGTTTTTCAATCGGTCAAAATTTAGCATTTACGGTGATGCTTTTTACTCACAACATTCTGGTTGGGGTGCTCGGTTTTGCTACTGCGGCAGTCTTCGGCATCATCAGCATAGGTCTGCTTTTTTACAACGGCATGATGCTTGGATCGCTGGCGCAACGTTATTTTGCAGATGGTGTTGGTACTTATTTATTGGCGTGGGTGGGACCGCATGGTTCATTTGAACTCCCCGCCATTTGTGTAGCCAGTGCCGCCGGATTAATTATCGCTCGGGCGGAATTAACGGGGGGGGGACGCTTCGGATCCGTTTTAGTGGCCATTCGTGCCCAACGACACGATATTGTTTGCCTGCTATTAGGCGCTGCCCACATGTTTGTAGTTGCAGGAATATTTGAGGGTGGTTTTAGCCAACTAACAAACGCTATCATCCCTTATTGGCTCAAGATAGCAGTCGCCGCCCTGTTGTTTCTGATTCTGGTTGAATACCTGTTCTTCATTCCTATCGATGATGCAGGCAGTAAGCCGCCAGCACTTGAGTATTTCAGAAATGTCTCTGGCGATGCGAATGCTGTTGCAAATGCAGAGCGCGACGGCTTGGGGTTGTTCCAACGTCCGTCTCTCGCTTTGGCCCGAGAGAAAATGAAAGAGGCGCCATGAAATCTGAAATACCGGCAGATAGTCACGCATTACGTACCGCCAGCATGGATACCGCGACCTTGGAGGAACAGATTGCAGATTTTGGTAATGATTTCCGGCGTTTATGCACTGGTGTGGAGCAGGTGATTATCGGCCAGCATAGGGTGGTAGAAATGACCATCGTCAGCCTGATTGCCGGAGGGCATGTGCTGCTGGAGGGTGTTCCTGGTCTTGGAAAGACGCTGCTGGTAAAGACGCTCTCTCGCCTGCTGAATATGCAGATGTCACGCATTTCATTTACGCCGGACTTAATGCCATCTGACATCATTGGCAGCCATATTCTGGTAACCGATGAAAATGGCGTACGAAGGCTGAAATTTCAGCCGGGGCCGATTTTTGGGCATTTGATTCTCGCCGATGAAATCAATCGGGCATCGCCAAAAACGCAATCAGCGCTTCTGGAGGCGATGAACGAATCGACGGTCACTGTGGGGCGTGAACAGCATAAATTGCCGCGTCCGTTTTTTGTTCTCGCCACGCAGAATCCCATTGAAATGGAGGGGACGTTTTCACTTCCCGAGGCACAATTGGATCGTTTCATGATGAAGCTTTGCGTCGAGAATTTAGCCGGTGATGAATTGATGCGAGTCATCGCTGGTTCGATTGGCGACCGACCACCCGATAATGTTTTAGGGCCGGACCGTCTGGGTGAAATGCAGAACTTGGCGCGGCACGTGCTGGTGGCACCTGAAATCTTGCGTGTGGCCGCCGGTTATCTGGAACATACCAATCCTGCATCTCCAACCGCCAGCGAAACGGTAAAAAAATATGTTCGATTAGGTGCAAGTCCGCGCTCCGGCCAGCATTTGCTGGCATGCGCCAGAGTCCTGGCATTGACGGCAGATCGAACGCACGTGGCACTAACAGACATTAACGCGGTTGCGCTGGCGGTGCTGAGCCATCGACTAATGCTCAGCTTCGAGGCTGTAGCGGACCAAATTAGTGCATCGGACATCATTGCCGAAATCATTAAAAGGTAAAGACCGTACTGCCGACCATGACCAGCCATCGCGCCGCCGCAACTGTTACGCTGCCCCTCCGACAGGTTCTTGATGGAAGTTGTTTGTGTGACGCCGAGGATGTGAGGCCCGGCAACCCTCATTGGGGTAATATGGCTGTCCATGGTAATATTCCACTATCCATGGATGCTGATCGCCTTTGTTCCGCTTGTCGCGTTTGCAGGGCTATTGGTGGCCAAACGTGGCCGAAATCTACCATGGATAGTGATCGTGTTCCTCTTTTCTGCAGCTGCATCGGCGCTCCTGGCCGGGGCCGAACCTGTCATGGTTTTCAACCACCAACCCAAACGGATTAACGTGGTGGTAGATAATTCGGCGGCAACCGCCACGGCTTTCTTTCGTCATCCGCATGTCCTGCGGCAGTTTATCGAAAAACACCTGCCTCACGGCACTCACATTCGAATTGGTTTTGCGGGCCATTTTCTGCACGGTTTCAATACCAGCCAAGGTTCTTCTGCGCGGGACACCTGGCCAAAGCAATTCCCATCAAGCACGGCGCGCCACATGAATTGGCGGGCTCTGGCCGGATCGCATTTATCCGGGCCGATTTGGATATTCACATCGCCTTTTAATTCGTGGCCTGTTATGCCGCCGTCACGGCCAACCGCCCTGAGTCTATTTCGCCCGCAAGCCTCTGATATCAGTGTGTGCAATTTGCGCGTTCGTCAGGTGGGGGACGGCACCGTGGATTTGGGCATCGGCATTCGGGCCAGTGGACCGATACAAGCCGTCCTGAACGTGCGGCGAGATTCAGTACCGATTGCCCGACAAACCGTGAAGTTCTTGCGCCGTGGCGAACGCATCATCGAATTGGTTGACCATCCTCCCGATCCCAGCCAATGGTTACACTACCAAGTGCAATTACAATCACCCGATCCGTGGCCGGTGGACAATCATGGCAGTATCGCACTGCCGCCCGCGAGGCCGGTAAGGATACTTTGGGTGACAAATCGCCCTGATAAAAAGCCGAATAGTCGTACAATCCGATTGGTTAAACCGGGCAATCTTCCTTCCCATGCGTCGGAGCTCGTTGGCTATCAGTGCGTGGTGCTCGACAACATTGCAAGTTGGGATATCGATGTTGCGCAAGCTGCGGCATTGGAGCATTGGGTGCGCGATAATTTTGGCGGGTTGGTGATGGTGGGGGCCCGCCGCGCCTTTGGTGCCGGTGGTTATGCCGAGGCCACCACCACGGCGCAACGCTTAAACGCTCTTTCGCCGCTGTCGTCGCATTCACCGCATCCATCATCGGTGGGTATTGTATTTTTGATTGATACCAGCGGTTCCATGGGAAAACGGGTACCCGACACAGGTGGACAGACGCGCTACGATCTGGCGGTGGCCGGTGTACTCGATGCAGTGCACTTGCTTGGCCCGCGGGTGCGGGTTCAGGTTCTTGCATTTAGCGGCAAAACGGTACGAATAAGGAGCCGAACGCCCAGCCAACTTAAGCACTGCCTCACACGTATTGAGCCCAGCGGCTCCACGCGACCGGACACGGCCCTTCCTATACTGCGTCGGATTCTTCGTCGCCACGACTGGTTGATTCTCCTGACCGATGGCGGCATTCCTAAAATGTCCTCGCAGCCGTGGAGGCATCTTATCAAAGCCAATGCTGGCCACATGGTGATCATTGCCGGACGAGAATCGCGTGCAATTCGAGCTTTTCTCCACACGCCGCGCGTTAAATTGCTGAAGACAAGCAATGAACTCCGGTGGCGGTTTTTGCTGCGAAAGGCGGCGCGCCGAGTTCAAGAATCTCGTGTGAGGCGGACCAGAGTGCAATGGACAACCACGTCGGCAGGAGGGAGCCATCTTGAAGGCGTAACCCACGATTGGGTGCGGACATATATCCGCCGGAGGGCTATCCTGTTGGCTGGCAATAATCGGCAGCAGTTGCCCTTGGCGGCTTATTGGCGCGTTGGCCTTGGCAAAGTGGCAGCCATGGCTTTCAGTGGTGGCAGTCGTGCCGATCAAGCTTTGCTTAAGCGGCTTATTCAATTTTCAGCGGCTGGTGCAGAAAATTCTCATTGGCACCTAAGCCTCCACGAAATCCAATTTGCGGTGCCATCCGCCGCGGGCATTGCGAACAATGGGCCAAAAGCCAAGCGCTGGCGTTTACGTGTTTCGGCCGATCTTTCCAGGGGTATGAGTCGAAAACTCCGCGCAATTGTTTTTAATAGTGGCCGCCGCAGAGTTTTGGCGTTGTCGATGATAGCACCGGCGGTTTACCAGACATATTTCACCACCAGTGGCCGAGACTCTTATGTAACCGTGATGTCGGCTCGGCAGTCGATCAATCATTCACCAAGTTACCGTCTTATTGGGCGGATCTGGCCACTGGATATTTCCGGCCCGTGGTTTCCGGCGACAGGTTCACCGTCGCAACCAGCTTGGAAGGGGTGTGTTATGATGCGCCCTCACATGAAGCCGGGATTTATCTGGCGACCGCAGGTTAAAGATGATTTAGCCGCGGCAGATTGGCTTTGGATTTTGGCGGCCATTTGCGGCGCGGGGGCCATGATTGCAGGAAGCATCAAATCGTTGCAGCTTGGTGGTAGTTGATTATGGATGGCGTATGTGCGTGCCTGTCCATGTTATTCCATCCAGGACGTAGAGAGGCTCAGGGCGTCAATTGAATGTTTGGCGTTTGCAGATCGTCTGCGTGTAGATTCTTAGGAGGGATTTTTTTTATATAGAAATCAAACTTTTCGATTGACAATTCGTAGATACACCGTTAATTACTGACGTGGCGGTGGAAACGGCGAGTGTCATCCGACGGTTTGTGTACCTGAAAATGTCCGCCAGTAAAGATGGATCGCCTTGATGGACGGCGACGTTCCGCTGGCTGCTTCGTTCAGGTATTGGTCTGGAAGGTATATAGTTATGTCCTCAAATGCGGATATTGTGGTCAAAAATCTCACCAAAACATACGGTAGATTTCCAGCCGTTAATAATATAAGCTTTGAAGTGCCGCGCGGTAGTATTGTGGGGTTTCTGGGACCTAATGGTGCCGGGAAGACCACGACCATTCGTATGCTAACCTGTTTTTTGCCGCCGACATCGGGGACGGCGTCGGTGGCTGGATTCGATGTTTTCAGCCAGTCCATGGAAGTTCGCAGTCGGATTGGATACCTGCCGGAAAATGCTCCCACCTACACCGAGATGCGTGTGCAGGAATATCTGGCCTATCGTGGGCGGCTACGGGGAATCAGTCGATCCACATTGAAGCAACGGGTGGAGTCCGTCGCGGAAAAGTGCTGGCTGGGGGAGCGGTTACGTTGGCCCATCGGTACCCTGTCCAAGGGATACCGCCAACGGCTGGGAATTGCCGACGCACTGCTGAATAACCCACAGGTGTTAATATTGGATGAGCCTACAGTGGGGCTGGATCCAACTCAGATACGAGAAACGCGCAAAATGCTGGCAGATCTGGCAGGTCAACACACGGTACTGCTTTCGACGCATATTCTTTCGGAAGTTGAATTGACTTGCCAAAGGGTAATTATCATTGGCCGTGGGCAGATATTGGCACAAGGCACGCCTGAAGAGCTTAAGCAGGAATCTGCCAGGCGTAATTCGTCGGGAGCAAAGTTGGTGGTGGAAGTGCGGGGCCCCACGCAACAGGTGAAAATGGCGCTGGGTGCCATGCCTGCGGTGGAGAATGTTGAAGTTCTCAGCGACGGCCCGGTCTGTACGCTGTCATTAAGCGGCAAGCTGGATGGTGCATTGCGTGAACTCATTGCAAGCACCGTAGTGGGGCGCGGGTGGGCTTTGCGCGAAATGCGTACCACTGGAACATCCTTGGAAGAATTTTTTGTGCAGATTACCGACCCCGGTACGGCCATGAACCAAGCCGCCTGAAATGCCTGCCTAGTGCTCCGTCAATCCTAATTTGTAGGTGTGACAGAGCACTAGATATGATCTGATTGTGGAGTAAGAATTTGCTTAAAACGTTTACAATCGCCCGACGCGAGCTTATGGGATTGTTCTTTTCACCGGTAGCATATGTGGTACTGGTGGTTTATCTGCTTTTTGTCGGGCTGCTCTTTGCCTTACTGGTTTTTTCACCCGGTGCGGTGGCGGATCCCGGACCCATGTTTGCGTGGAATCATCTGGCGTTGATGTTTGTTGTGCCATTTATCACCATGGCATTATTTTCAGAAGAGTACCGTTCCGGTCGGATTGAGACGCTTCGTACCAGTCCCATCAGTGATTTTTCAATTGTGCTGGGCAAATTCCTCGGTGCCTTGGCTTTTTATTGCGTTATTATCGGGTCAAGTCTTGTTTATATATTAATTCTTTCTGCCTTTGGACGCCCCGATTTTATGCCGGTTCTCACCAGCTATTTTGGCCTGGTGCTCATGGGTATGCTCATGCTATCGATAGGGCTGTTCTTCTCTGCATGTACCCAGCACCAGGTGCTTGCTGCGATCAGCAGTTGTGCCGTGCTGGTTGCATTTGGGATTTTATTTCAAGCCATCGGCGGATTGCTGGGAAGCATCATAAGCCAGCCGCCTGCCTGGCTGAACACCGTGCAACGCGTCATGACCTATATGTCTTTTGAACCACAGATGCAGCACTTTTCCATGGGATTGGTCGATACATCACATGTGGCCTTTTTTCTCACAGGAACATTTTTCTTCCTCATGTTGACGTATTTGGTTCTTGAAAGCCGCAAATGGCGGTAGGCCCTTCGGACGGATGTTGCACTTTAAATGTTTATTACCACTCTCACTAAAGCTTGGAGTATAGCTGGATGAGTTCGCAGAAAAATTCAGAAGGGGCGGCGGGTACCGGGTCAGCAGGGACGCGGAGTAAGTGGATTTACGGCTCCAATGCCTTAGTCCTGGCCGTTGCAGCTCTGATAGTCGTCATTTTGCTCGACTGGATCACGTTCAGGTACAACCATACCTTCGACATAACCACGGGCCGGATTTACTCGCTCTCGCCGCAAACACACAGGCTTCTGACATTACTGGATAAATCCGGCAAAAAAATCATTTTTGTCAATACGTTTCCATCCAGTTCGCAGGCCGATGCGTTGGAATTGGCTCGATACGCCCGCGTGCAGCAATTGGTGCATGAATATGAGAGATCCAGCCGTTATATTCGCGAATATCGGCCTACTTCACGACGTGCGTTGGAACGCATGATCGAAAAACGATTCGGGAACAGCCTTAAACCGTATGAGATAACCCTTACATCCGCACTACCCGTTCTGGCACGGATGCACAAGCAACTCACATCCATCGCCAATTCGCTTAGTGCTGTCCCCACGCAAAAAACGATGACATCAGATCAGCAAACGACGCTTCTTGGTATTGCCGGGTATCTGTCACAAAACGCCCCATCGGATTTGCGTCATCTGATGCGAGATATTAAATCTGAAGCCAAACGGTCTTTAGCCAACTGGCCCGGGCTGGCCAAGACGACGCAGCGGCGGCTGACGAGAATAGCCAAAAATTTATCAATAGCGATTCAGCCTTCCACCATAACGTCGCTCGCGCCGGCCTATCAGACATGGCTCAAGCGCGAAACACCTGCCATCAAAAAGGTGGTGGCGCAACTTCACGCTGCAGTTGCCACTGTTGTAAAACTCAAACCGGTAAAGTCGGCATCTGCTCTGGCTGAGATCGGTCCGGACCGCCTCCTGATAATTGCTCCGCATTTGGTCAAGGCGGTCACAGCGAGTGAAATATTTCAAGCTCAAGGCATATCCTCAACCTCAAGGCAGTTGCGCTATACTTTCAATGGTGAGGAGGCAATTAACGGCAAGCTGCTGAGCATCCTCAATCCGCACAGGATTAAGGTCGTTTTTGTCAGCGCTGAGCCTGGCAATTTTACTCAGCATGGTGGCCCATTTTCGGCCATTGCACGTAAGCTGCGGCAACATAACTTCGCGGTTTACGACTGGTCACCTGTTTCTGCCAATCCGCAATCACCAGGTCCTTCCGGTCCGCCACCAGCAATCGGCAAGGGTGTTGTGTGGGTCGTTCTGAATGTGCCACCTGGTGGCCATATGGGAATGATGGAAATGCAAGCCGCCGACCGATTGGATATAGAACTTAAAAAGCACCTCGCAGAGGGTGGATCGGCAATGTTTCTGCTCGGTGCGATGCCCACACAAATGCTCATGGCGACGGGTGGATCGCCGCCATTCAAGACACTTTTGGCCAGTTACGGCATTCGATATCGCCCCAATCTGGTGGTTGTAAGCAAGCAGAGTATGGGCCAGGGACGTGCTGTGGTCGGCCCTCAAGTCCGTATCAGCCGTTACAAGAAAAACATCATTACCGGTCCTATGAGTGCGCTGGACACCATGTTCATCGGGCTGCCCAGCCAGGGCGCGGGAGCCGTGATGGGGCCGACGGTTGTGGGGCTGACGCCCAAGGCAGCCAAGAATATCCATCGTCAAATTATCCTCCGTGTGCCCAGTTCTGTTAACATCTGGGCACAATCATCCGATGCTCCTTTTAAATCGCGTTTTAACCCAGACCAGGATAAACGTGGGCCGCTGCCAGTCGGCGCATTGGCTGTGAAAGGCAATAGCCGGGTTGTTGCGCTGGGAAACTTATTGTTCATCTACAATGGATTGCTGGAATCGGCGCAAACTATTGAGACCGGCAATACCCTTGAAAGTGTCCTCCAGTTTCCGGGGAATTCGGCACTCTTCATGAACAGCATGTACTGGCTCAGTGGGCAATCACGATTGATTGCGGCCAGTCCTCGGGAAACGGTCGCCATGCGTATTACACCTATGCCTGATGTTGAACTGAACCTCATCCGGATTATTACGTTTCTTGGCCCGGCGGTCGCTGCCGCAATCATCGGTATCCTGGTACTGATCATGCGACGGCGCGTCTGAAATCTGGCATATGTAATCAGCCGCGACCTATGGTCAGTGGCTCTAGGAGATGTATTGTGAATTTTAAGCTTACGGCCTCCATTCTTATTGTTATGCTGGGTCTGCTGGCGGTGGTGATTTTCTTGCGCCACCAATCCTCCAGCCGCATTCACCAGTCCCATGGCCAATTGTTTACGACCGCCAAGTCCCCCGTTGTTGACTTATCCTTTTCGGCTCACCAGAAGCCGACGTTGCAAATGGCCAAGCGCGGAGCCCACTGGTATATTCTCTCACCGCGAAAAGCCTGGGGACGCGATTTTGCGATTGGTGAACTTTGCAATCAAATCGTTGCCCTCAAAGAACATTTTCGTGTGCATTTGGCATCCAGTGGTCAATACTCCGCCGCCAAGCTAGGACTGAAACCAGCACGGGCTTCACTGGTAATGACGCGGGCTGATGGCAAAAAACTTGAACTTCAAATCGGACGGAGTACTTTGGGCGGGCGATTATATGTTGCGACCAATCCCCGCTATGCTTCGGTGGTCTCTCGCAGGTGGCTGCACAATTTGCTAAAGGGCGAATCGCACTTTGCCACCAAATCTTTAACGCGTTTCCATGCCGCCGCTGTCGAAGCGATTTCAATCATTCGAGGTGCAAAGCGATTGCAGATCACTCGCCATGGTAAAGGTTGGGTAATTAACTCTCCCGTGCTGGTGCGTGCTAACCCCACCAAAGTCACCAACTGGATCAGCAATCTGCAATTGCTGGCTGCCCATCGATTTACCACTTCATCGGACCAAAAACTTAAACACGTGGCCTGCCAGGTGATTGTGACGTTTCGTAAAACTCCACCCATCAATGGCCTTCCGCGCAAGACCAAAACTAAGATACCGCCACCGCTGCTCGTATCCTTTGGAAGTTACACGGATTTGACGCATCATTACGTGCGGGCGTTAAGCAATGCCAATCCTGTTATGGCCATCGTCCGATCCACCAGCGTTGCACAACTAGATCGATCCGTCCGTCACTTCCAGGATCGCGCTTTGACGCGTGCTAACCTCACCTCCGCTACGGCTATCGCCATTACACGCACACGGACCAGCCTACCGTTTGCCCCCGCCGTGCTTCATCTCATTCGTACGGGCAGCATCTGGAAAATGGGTACGAGTGATACCACCTTTGCCGGTGGCCCTCTCCTATCAGCCCGTAAGGCTGCGGTTGCCAAATTACTGCAGAGCCTCGCTGCTGTGCGTGCTAAATCATGCAACAATACGCCATCGCCTAAACTGCTGCATATGCAGCCTATCGGCAGCCTATCCATCCGTCTGCCTCATCGACTTCACCCGCTGGTTGTCACCTTCGGATCGGGAAACAAACGTGGTCTTTCACCAGTAAAAGTAAGCGGATGGCGAACCATATACATGATATCGACCACGCGCATTGCACCCTTGCTGCCTGATGCCGCCGTATTGCGATCGCATACCGTTGCTGACGTCCCTGCATCGCGCGTGCGCCGGATCGTCGTGCAGCAGGGAAAGAATGCTACGCAGTTTGTCAGAACCAAAGGCGGTTGGGTGATTGAGCCGGGGACCAGAAAGATTTCACAGGTGGATGTGGCGTCGTTCACCGCCGAGCTGAGTCCGATCCAATGTCACAG
The DNA here is from genome assembly GCA_022730455.1 of Phycisphaera mikurensis. Lineage (GTDB taxonomy): Bacteria > Planctomycetota > Phycisphaerae > WQYP01 > WQYP01 > JAJZGD01. The sequence continues at coordinate 39,587 of DZDI01000007.1, forward strand.
ATGGCTTACAGCTTCGCCTCCGCATGCCAATGCTATCAAAGTAAAAATTTCTTATCGCGCGCAAAGCTCGCCGACCAGCAAGCAAAAGCCTGAATCCGCTGCGTCTTCCTCCCTGCGCAACGGTACGTTGCGGCTATGGTCAAAAAGGAGCATCAAGTCGGCAAAGGGTAAAAATCGCGGCAAAGTCGAAACGTTATATTATGCCCAATGGTTTATGGGGAATGCCTCAGGGGCACCTTGGGTGTTTTCACCGCGTCAAAGTTTAGTCTCTGGTGTCGAGCAACTTGTTGTGGACAGTAAAGGGCGTGTGGTGGCGGCCAAAAAGTAATTCACTCTTCAGGCCGCCATAAATAAAAAGTCTCCGTTTATGCCTCTGCCGGCAATGAGTTTGCAGAATGGGCTCAATCGCGGCTGAGGCGATGACGGGTCCATGGCATGACAGTCCGCATCAATCGCCATACAATCAGGTGCCGGTGTGATACAGCACTGGGATGTTGGCACTAGGAGTTTTTAAAATATTCATGCGCCGTGTAGTAATCACTGGTACCGGCGCTGTGAGTCCCTTGGGATTGACAGCGGAAGCCTCGTTTGATGGATTCAAATCTGCCCGCTGCGGTGTGGATACCATTCGATCCTTTGACGCGTCGTCGTTTCCCTGTTCGGTGGCGGGCAGCGTACCTGCGTTCAAAACTACCGAGTTTGTGCCCAAAAGTTACCGAAAATCTGCAAAAATAATGGCACGCGATATTGAACTTGCTGTGGTTGCTGCCGACAACGCCGTGCGTGATGCGCGTTTGGCCACACGGGGTATTCTCGAAGCCAGTGGCGGACAGCCACCGGATGATACTTGGCACGTGCCTGACCCATCGCGAGTGGGTTGCAACATCGGTGCGGGCCTGATCTGCGCCGACCTTAACGAATTAACTGAAGCTATGGTTCGAGCTGCCAATTCCGATAATACGTTGAGTTTGGCCAAATGGGGAAAATCAGATAATCCCGAGGAATCCAGCGGTATGGATGCCCTCGCGCCGCTATGGCTGCTTAAATACCTGCCCAATATGCTTTCTTGTCACGTCAGTATCATTCACGATACGCGGGGTCCATCCAACACCATCACCTGCCAGCAGGCGTCGGCAGGGTTGGCGCTGTCGGAGGCATGCCGAACCATCGAACGCGGGCAGGCGGATATTGCGTTGGTCGGTGGCGGCGAGAGTCTGGTGCATCCTATGGGGTTGATGCGTTGGACGCTGCTGAATCTGCTCAATCGCAAAAGCAACGGCGATCCATCCAAGGCCTGCCGTCCTTATGATAAAAATTGTGAAGGGACCGTTGTGTCGGAAGGCGCCGGGGTGCTGGTGATTGAGGAATTGGAACATGCGCGCCGGCGGGGCGCTCATATTTATGCAGAAATTAAAGGCTTGGCATCTTGTGCCAGTGGACTGCCGCTTGGAAAGGCTGATCCTTTCGGTGAACCGCTCAAGCAGGTGGCGCTCAGGGCGATGGCCGATGCCAGGGTGCTGCCGGAGGATATAAGTCTACTCATGCCGCCAGCCAATGCACTGCCGCATCTTGATCTTTCGGATGCAATGGGCATCCACGCCCTATTTCACTGTGTGCCAGCCATTACGACACCGCGGGGGGCCATCGGCGATCCAGGTGCCGCGAGCCAGGCCCTTGATCTGGTATTTGCCGCCCAGATGCTGGACCGGCAGGTGCTGTGTCCCACGCTCAATTCCGATCAACCACTGGATAGTCTGCCGGTGGTGGGACACGCGGCGGATCCGTACGATTTAGATAATATTTTGATATTGGCCCGTGCGCTGGCGGGGCAACATTCCGCCATACTGCTGGGCCGATATCGGGAGGCGCGATAAAATGCGGCATCGTGTGGTGATAACGGGTATGGGCTGGGTGACGCCGCTGGGTCACGATATTGAAACAGCGTGGCGGCATCTGCTGGCGGGCAAGAGCGGCGTGGCACCCATACGCAATTTTGATGCCAGGTCCTTTCCAACCACCTTCGCGGCTGAAGTGAAAGACTATCGGATCCCACCCGATATGATCACATCGGAAAAGCACAAAAACATATCGCGAGCCACTTACTTTGTCCTAGATGCCGCGCGGCAGGCATGGATGCAGGCAGGTCTGCCTGAGCCTGAATCGGTGTCGCATAAACCATTAAATCCTTATGAAATCGGGATTTATCTTGGCAGCGGAGAGGGATCCCTGGATTTTACAGCGTTTACGCGCACGGCCATCGGAAACTGGAGCCGTGAATCCGGCAACCTGAATATGGTCGGTTGGGGGCGCGACGCCCTGGCCGCATTCGATGCGCAGAGAGAAATTGAGCAGGAACCAGCGCTGCCGATTAATCACCTGAGTATGGAATTTAATGCCTGCGGCCCGGCGCTGAATTGTCTTACGGCTTGCGCTGCATCCACGCAGGCTCTGGGAGAAGCAACCGAGATCATTCGCCGCGGTGATGCAAAGATTATGATTTCCGGCGGTACCCATTCGATGATCCACCCCTTTGGGGTCACGGGTTTCAATCGGCTCACCGCCCTGTCGACACTCAATGACCAGCCGCAGCGAGCTTGCCGCCCGTTCGATGCGACGCGCAGTGGATTTGTCATTGGCGAAGGGGCCGGAGTGCTGATATTGGAAAATCTTGGCCACGCGCTTGGGCGCCAGGCACCGATTTTGGCCGAGGTAGTTGGCTACGGCAGCTCGGCGGATGCGTATCGCGTCACCGACCAGCATCCGGAGGGACGTGGTGCCGTAATGGCTATTAATGAGGCGCTCAAGGACGCGGGATTGACACCCGCCGATATCGATTACATTAACGCGCACGGTACTGGCACCAAAGAAAATGATTCTACCGAGACGCACGCCATCAAAGTTGCATTTGGAGAGCACGCGGCCAACGTGCCCATCAGCAGTATCAAGAGCATGATGGGGCATTTAATTGCCGCGGCCGGTGCCGTCGAAGCGATCACCTGCGTGCTGACCATCCGTGACCAGATCATCCCGCCCACTGCCAATTACAGTGTTCCTGATCCGGATTGCGATCTGGACTATGTGCCCAATAAACCACGCGCAGCCCGGGTGCAGGCCGTTATGTCCAACAGCTTTGGCTTTGGCGGACAGAACGATACCTTGATTATCAAGCGGTATACACCTTGAGTCGTTTTTGTATGTTTGACTGAAAAACCTGTGTGATTAAAACTTATGACAATCCGTAGCTGAGGAGTTGAATAATGGATAAGCAGTCTTTAGAAACGCTTTGGAATAAATATAAAAATCATTTTATTGACTGTCGCCGCATCGGATTGGCGCTTGATGTCAGCCGGATGAATTTTTCCGACTCATTTCTGGTGGAGATGAAGCCGGCTCTACGTGCCGCATTTGCTGCGATGACTGAGTTGGAAAATGGAGCCATTGCCAACATCGACGAAAATCGTATGGTGGGGCATTATTGGCTGCGCAATGCCAAGCGTGCGCCATCGTCCGAAATAACCGAGGAAATAGATTCAAATCTCGACGCGATAAAGACGTTTGTCAAAAAGATTCGTCGTGGTGAAATCAAATCTCAAAATAAAAAAAAATTCACCGATGCCCTGATCATTGGCATTGGAGGATCAGCGCTGGGGCCACAGTTTGTATCCAGTGCCCTTGGTTCGGCCAAGGACCGTCTGACAATGCACTTTTTTGATAATACCGATCCGGACGGCATGGATCGCGTTCTGGAGAGGATTGGTAAATCATTGTCTCGTACTTTGACGGTCGTCATCAGTAAATCAGGTGGAACCAAAGAAACCCGTAACGGCATGCTTATCACTCAGGCGACGTATGCGGCTAAGGGGTTGGATTTTGGTCGCCACGCGGTCGCCGTAACCGGATCCGGAAGTGAACTTGACCACTTTGCCCAGTCGCATCACTGGATTGCACGTTTTCCCATGTGGGATTGGGTCGGCGGACGCACCAGCGAACTTTCTTCCGTGGGTTTGCTGCCTGCCGCCCTACAGGGCATCGATATTGATGGCATGCTCAAGGGAGCCAGAGATGCTGATGCCGTCACCCGCAAACCCGATCTGTGCGAAAATCCAGCGGCCATGTTGGCCCTCATGTGGTACTACATCGGAGATGGAAAGGGACAGAAAGACATGGTCATTTTGCCGTATAAAGACCGCCTCATGCTGCTGAGCAAATACCTGCAGCAGTTGGTGATGGAATCTCTGGGTAAGCAATTGGATCGCAGCGGTCAAGTCGTGAATCAAGGGATAGCGGTCTACGGAAACAAAGGCTCAACCGATCAACATGCCTATGTGCAGCAGCTTCGTGAAGGTGTAAATAATTTCTTTGTCACATTTATTGAAGTGCTGAAATCCTCCGCCATGGAAGAAAACGCATCGATGGCTGAGGCCGTTGAAGTGGAGCCGGGTATTCATTGCGGCGACTATCTGTCTGGATTTTATCAGGGTACTCGCAGTGCGCTATATGAAAATGGACGCGAGAGTATAACTCTGACCATTGATGAAGTTACACCTCGGGCGATCGGCGTGTTAATTGCCGTCTTTGAGCGTGCCGTTGGCTTATATGCCGAGCTGATAAACATCAATGCTTATCACCAACCCGGTGTGGAGGCGGGTAAAAAAGCGGCGTCTGCGGTCATCGCTTTACATCAAAAAGTAATGTCACAATTGCGAGCGGGTACTCGTGGTACGGCCGAGCAGATTGCTTCAGCCCTCGGTGAGAGGAGTAATGTGGAGACCGTCTTCCACATTCTGCGCCGCCTTGCCGCCAATCCTGGGCGTAAAGTTGTGATGACTGCCGCCTCAGAAGATGCTCCGGTTACCGAAAGCGTGTTTGGCCTTGAAGCCTGATCATGAGGTACAATCGGATGCGCCACGCCAAAAAGGTAAATACTGGCCTCCTGTGTAACTTTGGGATGGAAAGGCTTCGGTCATGGTCGGGCTACCGACGGCACCGGACCGAGCAAGCTTATGGCTGCTTCCTTCCGGACCTGACCAAGTTCACAGCCGACCCGTGCATCGGGCCCGACCATGACCGAAGCCTGTGTCTGGACAGTGTAACCGATAACGGTTTCTCATTCCAACGTACCTGTCAAGGTTAATGGTGCGATGGCGCAGAGAAGTATGTGTTATTTTATAGATAGGAGTCTGTCCATGTAATAGCAGAGCTGCGATGTGCTGGAAATGCTCCGGATGCAAGGCGTCGGGTCGACGGCCACTCTGGTGAAGATGAGTCCGAGAACGCCGCAGACGGGGTGTTTGCGGCACACCCTCCGGGCGGCACGTCTTTTGACCGGCCTCTGCGGCGCGGCTTCCTCGGCGTATCATCTTCGCCCGATACGCCCTCGTCGCCGCTTCTTGATGCCCGCCAAAATCTGTGCCGTCGCAGTCCCTGTTATTACTTGGACAGGCTCCTAGGCCATAGTAAAAGAGGAAAATGAAAAAATGGCAACTTTGTCATATCGCACAGCAGGCGAATCGCATGGCCCGGCTCTCGTCAGCATCGTAGAAGGTTTACCCGCCGGTCTGTCACTGGATATGGACGTAATCAACGGTGAACTAAGGCGGCGGCAGGGGGGATATGGACGGGGCGGTCGACAAAAAATTGAAACAGATACGGTAACATTTCTTACCGGCGTGCGGCGCGGGCAAACCATTGGATCGCCGGTAACCATAGAGATCAAAAATCGAGACTCGCGCTTAGATGACACACCGGCGCTTGTAAAACCGCGCCCGGGACACGCCGACCTAGCCGGAGCCGCTAAATGGCTCAGTACCGATTGCCGTGAAACCCTTGAACGCGCCAGCGCTCGCGAAACGGCGAACCGGGTGGCGGTTGGGGCGATCGCTAAATGCCTGCTTCGAGCGTTTCACATTCAGGTCGTGGGGTATGTTACACGTATCGGCATGGCGGCGGCTAACGTTGATGGGGCGGCATCGGCCGAAAACCTGCTCGCAGGTGTAATGAATAGCGAAGTTTACTGCCCGGACGTAGCCGCCAGCCAGAAAATGATTGAAGTCATACGTGAAGCCAAGGTTCAAGGCGATACGCTTGGTGGAATTGTAGAAACACGGGTGTTTGGCTGTCCCGTCGGGCTGGGCAGTTGTGCCCACTGGGACATGAAACTCGATAGCCGAATCGCCGCCGAGGTGATGGGGATTCAGGCAATCAAGGGCGTTGAGATAGGCATTGGATTTCAAGCGGCCATGCTACCGGGTTCAGAGGTGCATGATCCCATCGAATTCGATCCAAAACAGCGGAACTCACCAAATTTGGGATTCACGCGCCCAACTAATAACGCCGGTGGCCTGGAGGGGGGCATGACCAATGGCCAGCCCGTGGTGGTGCGGGCCGCCATGAAGCCCATCAGCACATTGCTCAAAAAACCCATGCCCAGTGTTGACCTGAATACCAAACGGGCGGATAAGGCTGATTACGAACGCAGCGACGTGTGTGCCGTACCTGCAGCCGGGGTGGTCGTTGAAAATGTGATCGCCTTTGAAATTGCCCGCAGCATGGTCGAAAAATTTGGCGGCGACTCCATGACTGAGATGCAGACCAATTATCGGAATTATATAAAGGCTGCCGCCGCGCTAGGACAATAATTCGAATCCAATAGTGCGCCGATATATCGCGGATAACAATACTTGCGTGCTTGAAGAATCATTCGCTACGGCTTGGCGTCATGTGGGCCGTAACCCGGTGCGATCGATCGCCTGCAGTCTGGCCGCCCATGTTTCACGACAGACTCTCGGAAAATAAGCATGAAATATCGATAAATTATTGTCATTTACGGACGCCTTGCATCGTCCTAAAATGTGTGGCAGCGTCCATTTCTAGTTTATGGTTCACCATCTAAGTCTCCTCCAGCGGATATACAGCGTTAGAAAGAGAGGCGCTTGTGCCAGCGCCGAAATGGCTGTGTACCGTAATGGTGGATGGCTGTATGGTTCGTCGGTGTCAGCAAGCGTTTACACTTGTCGAAATGATCACAGTCGTAGCAATTATCGCTTTGCTTGTGGCCGTTCTACTGCCCTCACTGCGTATGGCTCGTGAACTCGCCAATCGAGTTCAGTGTGCCGCCAATTTGAAGACATGGGGGGCGGCCTGCCTTGGATTTGCTGCCAACCACAAAGGGCATTTTCCGGCTGCTTACGGGTTTGGTGAATCGTCCCAAACACCGCAGGGGGCACAGGTTGCCACATCTCTGATGCAGCAGGATGATGGCTGGTACAAGCAAATATTGGACGAAAATAGCGCAAACCCCGGCCAGGCCAATTACAGTAAATATGCCAGCCCTCCATATGATAATGGTCAGACGGGCACCCAATTTCCACTGTTGCTTAGTAACGATAATCTTAACGAAAGTGGGGCTAATTATGGTGCGGAGTGGCAACGCTTTGGTACCCCATACGCCGATTTTCTTCAATACGGCGGCACCGGTGTAACTACGCAATATGCATCCGATGGAACTGCCATTTCCAGCGCCCAAGGTGGCCTGCAAATACCCTACGAGTATTCTTGGGATCCGACTCAGCTTGGCGTGTATAACAGTGTGCCAACAGAATTTCGTGGACAGCAGAAAATATGGCTTGCCCCGTGGATGGTCTGCCCAAGTTGTCCATTCATCCATGATCTGTTTGCCGGTGAGCAGCTTTACCAATGGGGTTATTTCATCATGACCACCTACGACTACATGGGTTGCGCAACGCAGCGAACTCTCAACTCGTTCAATCAATATGGTGGCGGCGGATTTCCCAATGGTATTGGGTTAAGCAGCGGCTTCAACGGGAGCATATATCCCACGTGGGGCTACCATGTCAACCAACCGGCAGCAACTACCAGCGATCCGCCCAGTGATATCCTTTGCACCGATGCCGTCGCGTGGGGAGGTGGAAGCATGCAGGGCAACTTGTACCTTATCAATCACCCGCATTACACCGATCCCGACGCACCTGCGTATGAGAATATTCTTCATGCGGATGGTTCGGTGCAAGGGGTTGACGATCCCGTCTTTTACAACACACAAGATCAGGCGTCAAACACACTCACCAATGCCAACTGGGCTGAAGCCCATGTACCATCTCCCAGTCCAAATGGTATTGGAGAGGTCGATTTTAAACCCGGCGACCCTCGCGCCTGGGCCGATAACTGGAACACGATTTGGACCGGTTGGTATTTCTACTGGCCAAATATGCCGAAGTGAGCTGCCCGCTCGCTTACCATGCGGGATCGCTCCAAAGTCGATCTCCTAGTGCTCTGTCACGCCTACAAATTAGGATTGATTGGCCGCAA
>DZDI01000066.1 GCA_022730455.1 Phycisphaera mikurensis
AAATGGTGACCCCTGGGTCGCAAAGAACCCGGTGTCCGGCCCGTTGACGCCGCTGGCAAAACTGCCGGTCGCCCAACCGGTTGGGGCCAACGGATTGGGGGCTCGCGAGTAGCCAGGGTAAGCCGTATAGCTTGACGCATTGGCCGAGAAATTGCCGTTAACAATGAGATTGGCGTGGGCCGCACCGGCGCCAGCGGTCAAGGCCGCCAACACTGCCAGAGCCGCACCGGCGATAGCCGCGTTGGCCTTGGATGGGCCATTGCGACGACCATGCGAACTTGGGAAACCTTTGAAAAACATAAAAATCTCCTGCTCCCTTTGGGAGCCATTAGAACTTTCCGGCAAGCCGGCCGGACAATCGGTTCCACGCACCAACACAGCCGTGGACTTTAACTTAGCAACGTCGGAAGGAACATTGCTCATTAAAAAACTGTCTCTCCGTGACCCAACGGTATAAACGGATGGTTTGCGGCATCGCGCTACGGCACGATGTTGTAAACATGCAATCCACCCTGTCGGATAACTGCTACGTGGCCGTCGGCAAATGCCGCGTTCGCAGTACCACTGATTTTTGAGTTTGTCAGGCCATGCCGATAGCGGACGCTGGCCAACAGGCCGTCTCCAGTGAGGTCGACTGAAGAGTCGTCGGCATTCCCGTCACCCCACGATGTCGTCGGGCCAATTATTGCACTCATAACGGGGGAAGTGCCGTTGAATGCGCCTGAATAATACCACAAGTAGTTTGCATTTGGGTATAGCAGCGGGGAATAATTCCAGGTGAAACAGAAGGCGGAGCTGCCGCCGGCCATTGGCGATTGGCAACTGTCAGCGAACATTACCAATTGTGACGGAGCCCGAACAATACTCATCGGTTGGGTTGTCATCGGTCCCACTGCGGCGCCCCCCATAGCACCAAGCCGCCAACTGTTGACGAACAAATTTGGATTCGCACTGTAGTTCTGCGGCAGGGTTCCGTAGGAATAGGTGTTTGGCAATAGCGCAGATGGACAATAGAAAAGGTTTGCCCACCGTACGGGAATGTCAACTGTTGCGTTGGTGTTAGGAATGACATCCAGAGGTCCGGCGCTTCCGCCATTGAAGGCATAAAGAAAGTCGCTCCAGCCGGTCCAGAAATAATCCCCGGTGGTTCCCGTAAAATCCCACTCAGGCCAGTCCCCCGGTATCCAGGGCGCGATTTCCCCGGGAGGTGCCATGTCTTCATAGGTCTGCGCGTATTCTTGGGTAATCTGCGCCAAAGACCGCAGCTTGGCGGCGCACTGAATGCTTTTGGCGGATTGTTCCGCGAGCGACAGCGCCGGCAGCAATAAGGAGATCAGCAGCGCGATGATGGCAATGACCACCAGAAGTTCAACCAACGTGAATCCATCTTTTTGTGCGACTCGCATTTTCCATCGCATGGACAAACCCCTTAATAACACACTCCGCACTGCGGCGATGAAACCGCCGACAGTGGTGATCTTCGATAAGGCACTGGATGAAGTCTATTCCCTATTGACTTGTAATACAAGAACAACTACTATTCCATTTGCGACAATTTTATGTGGGCTGTATTACCGCATAATATTTGTAATAATTGGCATATTTATCCTAATGGTTTAAATAAAAGGATATTGGATATGACAATAAACGACAACAATTCCTTCGCTTATTTCCCCGTATCAGAGAATTTAATGGCGATGGGTTTCTTTCTCACCGGGGCGGGCATGCAGTCGGTAAACTCTCAAGATGCTCGAAAATGGCCGGCCCACCCGGACATCTACGCGTTCACTTGGGAACGAGGACGCATACTGCCAGAGTACCAGTTGGTTTATCTGTCTGCCGGGGCTGGAGAATTTGAATCGCAGGCATCCGGCCACGTGAATATCAATCCCGGTACGGCCATATTGCTGCTTCCAGATGTGTGGCATCGTTATCGGCCGAGGCCGGGGGCCGTATGGACCGGCTATTGGCTCTCCTTTCACGGCGAGATACCACATATCTGGCAGAGGTCAGCGGCCATTACCCCCGCAACGGCGGTACGCACGATTGGTAAACCGCAGGCCGTGGTTGAAAAAATCAACGAAGTTATCCAACTGGCCATGCAGTCCACCTTGATCGCTTCGCCTGACGCATCGCTGCACGCCTTATCGCTCGTGGCGGGGATTCTTGGTGAAACGGCATCACCGCCAGCCCCCATTCCGACTGACTTTGCAACGCAGGATGATGCTTTGGTTCATGCAGCTATGCAGTTGATTTGGAATCATGGTCATGGCAGTTTACCGATCAGCACTATAGCGAGGCGGCTGCATACGACGCGCCGAACTTTGGAGCGAAGATTCTTGGCGATGCGTGGCCATGGTGTATTGGCGGCATTAACCAATTGCCGAGTCGAAAGGGCACAGCGAATGCTTAGGGAAACCCATGTACCCATTAAGCGAATTGCCTATATGACTGGCTTCACATCGTCTACCCATTTATTCCGGGTGTTTCGGAAAAAATTGGGTATTGGCCCCGGCGATTATCGAAAAAACGTCAATATCCCGCCAGTGGCATCGCGTGAGAACCGCGCGGCAAAATAAACAGCTACGGTTATTGTGGCTTGGGAGTCTGTCCATGTAAAAGCAGGGCTGCGATGGCGCGTGTGGGCACAACAATTACGGCGGGCGAACCGCCGTGCCATTGCAATGCAGTAAAAATGCAGACCGTCAGTTTGACGGCCAACCGCTGCGAATAATAGCCGCCAACGCATCAGAGAGATTTTTTGTCGCCACTTGGGTGTGCTTGCCAAGACGAACCACCGCAGGGATCAATCCGGGGTGGCGGGCAAGCCCCTTGGTTAGGTCCCAAGGTTTGACCTTGCCGGAACTGTCAACAAATTTCATCACTTCGGCTGGTACAGACTCAAACGCCGTATCACTGATGGATCGGATACCCAACCATGGGATTTTGCGTCGAAGCGCGAATTCACGGGTGTAACTATTTTCCATTTCCACAGCCAGTGCCTGAGATTCTGCAAATAACTGTTTTTTTTCGCGCGGTGTAGCGACCACATTGCGACTGGTGTGAATGGGCCCGACAAAAACCCGCTTCCGACCCGACATGTTATCCATAAACTCCGCCAGCGCCGACGCATTGGTGCTGCTGGAATCGATTACCACATCGCCGGTGTTCAGTTCCGGGCTCAGTGCACCGGCTAGGCCGGCGGTGATGACACCCACCACCCGACTATGGGCGTAATTAGGAAATACATGACGACTCAGCTTGGCACGGATGCCGATAACCTCCACCGCCATGTGGTCATAGTGATCGGTACGAATAGCCGGTGGAGTATCTGCCAGCCACTGATCGACCACCTGCTTGACCGCACTGTATTCAGTCTTGATAGCAGTGAGAATGAGGAGGACTTTGGCATCACAGGCGGTCATCGTATCCATGCAAAGGCTTATCGGCGATCAGTCGATCATACTTGCGGGAAACAGCGGATTACAATTTCGATTGCAACCCGGCGTTCCGAGACCAAGCCCCTGATTGTACCGTTTTGCGGCCATCATGGGGTAGCCTGCGAAAATAACCGCGAAGTGATGGGAATGCTTCTCACAGGGAGAAAAGGCCCGTGCGGCAGGAAGGACTTATGCAGGTTCAATCCGGCCGTCGTTCAACAGGCTCTCCGAGGATGAGGAATCGGTGTGATAGATACCGATAACCAAGCTGGGATGCGATTTTTCGACATAACTGGATGACTTCAGGGTTGGTAAATTCAATGATTTTTCCACTCTGAATATCAGCGAGGTGGGCATGCGCGGCACCACTGCCCGCAAAGTCGTAATAACTCTGTTTGGCCGGCCCGAAAAACACCTGGTTGACCAGGCCTCCCTCAACGAGGTGCTTGAGCGTGCGATAAACGGTCGCTTTACTGACGCGCTCAGGATGGCGACCCAGATTTAATAAAAGCTCTTCGGCCTCGAACGGTCGTCCAAAGGCAACAATTTCACGAATGATGGCGCGGCGACCAGCCGTAATTTTCAAACCACGCTTGCGAAGGGATTCAAGTGCAATATTATCGGCGGCATCCATGGAAGATATTATCAGCGCAGAGCACCTCGGCTACAACGCCCCGCAGAATAGCAGCTTGCAATGCCTCCTTTTGACCAGTGGCAGAACGACACGGATTTGATCCGGCAACGGCAGGCACGGGTACAAGCCCTCGACCGGTGTGAACAGAGAGGCGGCAGCAAAATGCTGTTATTCTTCGATAATGGTGTGGCGTACCACTTCTTCAATCGTGGTGACACCTTCATAAATCGCCATAAGCCCGGACTCGCTGAGATTGCGCATGCCGCGTTTTCGGGCGGCTTCCCGGAGAAGATCGGTGGATGCGTGTTCCATAATCATCTGGCGCATGTCGTCGTCCAGAATCATGATTTCCGCAATGGACAACCGCCCTTTGTAACCCGTGTTGTTGCACTTGTTGCAACCCCGTCCGTGGAAGAATGTTTTATCGCGAACTTCCTCGGGCAGCAGGCCAATTTCCATTAATTGTTCTTCCGTCGGTTTGAATTCCTCCTTGCAGACGTTGCAGATACGACGGCAGAGGCGCTGGGCGAGTATACCTTCAACCGTCGCGGTGATGAGGAATGGTTCAACACCCAGGTCCAGCAGACGGGCGATCGATGATGGCGCATCGTTGGTGTGCAGCGTGGTAAACACAAGGTGCCCGGTGAGTGAAGCCTGCGTGGCAATCTCGGCGGTTTCTTTGTCGCGAATTTCACCGACAAGGATAATATCCGGATCCTGACGCAAAATGGATCGAAGACAACGTGCGAAGGTCAGATCAATTTCAGAACGAATCTGCACCTGCACGATTCCGTCAATATCATATTCCACCGGGTCCTCGGTGGTGATGAGTTTATCTTCCACACCATTGAGTTCATTGAGCGCGGCATAGAGTGTGGTAGTCTTGCCGGAGCCAGTGGGGCCGGTAACCAGCACAATGCCATTGGGTTTATCGATAAGCTGACGGAAGATGCGCAGGTCATCATCGCGCATACCGAGTTTGTCGAGATCCAGCGATACGTTGGATCGGTCTAACACGCGAAGCACGATACTTTCGCCAAAAATGGTCGGCAATACCGCCACGCGCAAATCCACGGGCTGGCCTCCAATGACCAGTGGAATGCGCCCATCCTGCGGCACACGGCGTTCGGCGATATCGAGGTTGGCCATAACTTTAATACGGCTGGAGATCGCCAGGGCGATGTATTTCGGCGGCGGCACCATTTCGTACAGAACGCCGTCGATGCGGTATCGCATCTTGAACTCATCCTCAAATGGCTCGAAGTGAATATCAGATGCCCGTTCTTTGATCGCCTGCATCAAGACGGTGTTGAGGAGACGTTTAACGGGATTGGATTCGGCAAGGTCCTTAAGGGTTTCCAGGTCGATGGATTCGCCACGATTTTCAAGCGCTTTGAGCGTTTCGTCGGAACCAATCTCACCCATCAGATCAGCCAGAGATTCTTGATGGGTCTCATAGTACTTGGTCAGTAATTTGGCCATAACGTCAGGATCAGCGATGCACGTGACGACCTTGAAACCCATCAGAGTCTGCAAATCGTCTACCACACGGAAGTTGTCGGGAGAATCCAGGGCGATGGTCAAAGTATTGCTGGCTTCGTCATAGGCGACCGGTATCACGCGATAGACGCTCGCCATCTGCGCGGGGAGGCGCGCAATCAAGTCGGGCGGAAATTCGCGGCTTTCCAAGTCGATGACTTCAAACCCCCGTTGGGCGGCAAGCGCGAAATTGAGATCTTTCTGGGTGACAAGCCCCATCTCCACAAGTACCTGCCCGATCGGCGTGTGGATGCGTTTACTTTTCTGCTGTTGCTGAACGGCAAGCCCCTGGTGGACCTGCTCGCGTGTGAGACGCCCCATTTTAATCAGAACGCGACCAAGCGGACGGTCCTTTAACTGGTCGATGGGCGGCATTTTGAATTTATTAGCCGCGTCGACCGATGCACCTGCGGCTGGCCGGCTGACACCCGCCGGGGAATTACCGGGAATATTGGGCTTGGGTGGTTTTTCCAAATCTGCCATGATGACTCCGAGTTAATATCTATTTCGATACGGTTACGGGTGCACATTCTCAGGCGGCGCGACCTCCGGTCGCGGCATCTTTTTCGGTATCGGGCCGATTCAGGCGTTTGCCCATGCGCTCTGCAATATCCGCCGGGTGGCGGGCTTTGTCCACCACATCTTCCGCGCTCACTTTGCCAGCTCTGAACAATTCCAGCAAGTGGTCGTCAAGAAGCTGCATACCAAATTTTTTACCCGTTTGAATCGCCGAATCAATACGGAAGGTTTTATTTTCACGGATCAGATTGGAAATGGCAGGGGTAATAACCAGAAACTCGTAGGCGGCGGTGACACTTTCAATATCAATTCGCGGCAGAAGGGCCTGCGACAGTACCGCGAGAAGCGTCGTAGAAAGCTGCACACGAATCTGTTCCTGCTGATCAACGGGAAATGCGTCAATAATGCGATTGATGGTTCCCTGGCAACCGGTTGTATGCAGGGTACCAAAGACCAAGTGGCCGGTTTCAGCAGCACGAATCGCGGCAGAAATCGTTTCCAGATCGCGCATCTCACCGACCAGAATCACATCCGGATCCTGACGGAGGGCACGCCGCAGGGCCTCGGCAAAGGTGAGCACGTCATTACCCTCTCCCACCTCACGCTGGCTAATGAGGCTCTTTTTGTGATAGTGATAATATTCGATTGGGTCTTCTACGGTGATGATATGTCGATCGTAGTTGGTATTGATGTAATCGATCATGGTGGCAAGCGAAGTCGTTTTACCCGACCCGGTCGGCCCAGTCACCAGAAACAAGCCCCGTGGGCGGCGGCAAAGTTCAGCGCAAATGGCGGGCAAGCCAATATCCTCAAAACTCAGCAACTTATACGGAATTTTACGCAGCACCAGCGAAATATTGCCGCGCTCGCGAAAAGCGGCCACACGGAACCGGGATTTTGTCGCCCCATCCGGAGTGGAAAAGGCAAAGCCGAAATCGGTGCTGCCGCTTTCCTGCAGCTCCTGCTGGCCGCGTTCGGGTGTGATCGCCTTCATCAAGGCCATGGTGTCTTCGGGTTCAAGGGACTTGGTCTGTAAATCTCTCAGATGCCCATTGAGCCGCAGCACCGGCGGGCGCCCGACATGCAGATGCAGATCGGAGGCACCTTTCTTTATTGTGGTCTCCAGCAAGCGATCAATCAAAATTTGCGACATCTAGAACCTCTTAAAAATCAAGTTACCGCAGACTCTACGGCCAAAGGTATCCATGGCCATGACCGCCGGGCCAAAATCATCACTATGCCTAAAGGGGACTATATCCTCTACTTCGCGATTTCCGCAGATGAGCAACGCCGACACCAACGGGAACAGCCGGCTGATATGCCCATCATGGTTACGAGCGGCGGCTATTCCACAAGCACTCCTTCAGCCTGTGTCACACGGGCAATTTCCCTGGCGGTCGTCAAACCATTGAGTACCTTGATACACCCATCCTGCAACAGCGTTTTCATACCGCTATTGACCGCGGATTTTCGCAGTTGGGTGGAACTGGCGCGTTTAAACGCCATTTCACGAATTTCACTGGTCATCGGCATCATTTCAAAGATACCAATACGGCCACGAAACCCTGTATTGTTACACGCCGGACACCCGACCGGTTTGTAAATGGTACGCCCGGCAATGTCCCTTTCGTTAAGGCCAATCACCTGCAACATACGCTTATCCGGCTCCGGGTCAGGCGCCTTGCACTGATCGCAGAGCGTGCGAATAAGACGCTGCGCCATGATGGCCTGAATGGATGACGCTACCAGGAAGGGTTTCACCCCCATATCAATAAGGCGTGTGATGGCGGCTGGGGCATCATTGGTGTGCAGCGTGCTGAACACGAGGTGCCCGGTCAGGGCAGCCTGCACAGCCACTTCAGCCACTTCCCGATCACGGATTTCACCGATCAGAATGATGTTGGGGGCTTGTCGCAGCATCGACCGGAGAATTTTAGCGAACGTAAGGCCAATTTGTTCGCGCACCTGACATTGGTTGATGCCGGCAAAATTGTATTCCACCGGGTCTTCGGCGGTGATGATCTTTCGGTCGGGCGTGTTCAGCTCGGCCAACGCACCGTAGAGAGTAGTCGTTTTGCCGGATCCCGTTGGACCGGTCACAAGGAAGATACCATTGGGCCGGGAGATAATCTTCTTGAAGCGGTTGTAATCATCTTCTTCAAAGCCCATCCGCTGAATACCAATTTTTACATTGTCCGGGCGCAAAATACGCAGCACCATGGATTCGCCATGATACGCAGGCAGCGAACTGACGCGGAAATCAACCTGTGCACCGTCAACGGCCATTTTAATACGACCATCCTGCGGCAATCGGCGTTCAGCAATGTCCATGCCCGCCATAATTTTGATACGCGCCAAGATCGTATTTTGCATTTTTTTCTTCAGGTTGTCGCGCTGCGTGCAAACGCCATCAATACGGAACCGCACCCGCATGCGGTCCTTCATGGGTTCAATGTGGATGTCACTGGCCCGGGCTTTAACCGCATCGGTAATAATGGCGCTTACCAGGCGAATAATCGGCGCTTCCTCGTCGTCCTTGCCCTTGACCAGCGAAACATCCAGCGAGGCATTCCGATCCATTGAAATTTTACGCACCATTTCATCGATGGAGCGTTGCTCTTCAGCAAATAGCCGATCAATATGTTCCTTGATCTTACTCTTTACCGCCAAGCAGGTTTCGATTGGCTTGCTGAGACGAAACCGAAGAATATCCAGGGTTTCCAGATCATTGGGATCACCTATGACAATTTTGAGTCGCCCGTTTTCCTCCCCCACCGGCAAGACTTGGTGGCGTTTGATAAGATCGGCCGGCAACAGGCGAAAATCGCTCACCGCCAAGATGTTTCGATCCAGATCGATAAATTCCATATCGTTCTGGATGGCCATCGCCTTGGTAACATCCTCTTCCGAGGCAGTTTTGGTTTCAACTAAAACTTTCTCAATGGGGAGCCTAGATTTGTGCGCCTCTGCAACGGCTTTTGCGGCCGCAGGCTGTTTGATAGTGCCCATCTCCACCAGGATGTCGACGAGTTCTTTACGCTTGCGCGCCATATTCAACCTCTTCTGTACCGAGTGCGGGTCGATCGGTTCCGAGCCGCCCTGCCGTTACTTGGACAGACTCCCAGTCTAACACACATTCATCAAGGCCAAGCCCGCCATGCATCGAGCCAACCTTTCCGACCATTACCAGTTGCGCTCACTAGCAAGGTCATTGAGTCGCACTACGAAAAGGGGTTCACAGCTCGCGACCTTCCTAAACCATTGAGATTATGCCCGCCGGCGGCAGCAGGTCAAGGCATATTTTTGCCGACGAGGCTGCGTATGGCGCACGGAGCCCTCGCCCGCTGCGTAATCGCCCCCCTTTTAAGCGAGAACATGTGTACCGACTGGCGTTGTCCAGAAGCAGCTCAGAAAGCCAATCATCGAGTTTCTATGCGGCACGCCTTTCGCCCGGCCTCTGCGGCGCGGCTTCCTCGGCGTATCATCCCCACCAGATACGCCTTCGTCGCCGCTTCTTGATGCCCGCCAAAATCCATGCCGTCGCAGTCCCTGTTATTACTTGGACAGACTCCTATCCAGCTCCACACGCTCTACGCCTTTCTTGAGCCGAAGAACAATGACGTGCGGCGGACAAAACATGCGGACGCGTAGCCCGGCCATGCCGATACCACGATTCACCACCAGCCATGTATTGCCCACGCGATGCACGCCCGTGCACATGTAATTGGGCAGCACGTCGTGCCGGATAATGGGCTTACCATCGGGATAACAAATCTGCCCACCATGCGTGTGACCTGCCAGACACACGTCCGCACCGGCAGCGGAAGCGGCATGAATGAAATCGGGGTAGTGCATCAACATGAGCTTGAACGCATCTGGCGGCACATTCCCCAAGGCCGCAGGAATGTCCGTATCGATGCGCCTGTGCTGTGCTAAACCCACCAGAGCTATCCGCGACATGCCACGCGTCAGCCAATGTGATTGATTCATTAAAGGCGTAAAACCGCGCCGCTCAAGGGCCGGTAGGATTTCTCGGGCGTCATGATTACCAAGGATGAAGAAGCGACCCATCGGGGCGTTGATGGGCTCCAGCAGACGCTCGATGGACGCCAGAGACATTCTCCATCGCCAACTTCGATGGCCCAGATCGCCGGTAATCACCAGCAGATCGGGAGCGATATCACGCAATTTGTCAGCCAGATTGGCGGCACTTGGTGTCCATCGCGTGAGATGCAGATCTGAAATATGTAAGACACGGACGTCATCAAACTCAGTCGGCAGTCGGCGGCAGGAAATGACGAGTGGTTCAACGGTAGCGAAGTTGCGCATCATTACCTCTCATACATGGTACGCAGCCTACGCCACGTTGGCTTTGAAGTCAGGACCGCGTCACCACGGTTCTCCGCTGAAAGGCAGCGCTGCTGCCGTATACGACATGAACGTAGATGGCGCCGATAAGCACGGCGAACGGCTGGCCGGTGTTGGATTCTGTCGCCATAAAATGCCAAAAGCATTTACGCCATGACGCCGGGCAACACCCAACGCCCTGCCGGGGGAGGCAGCGTCAGCAACTGACAACCCGGCTCTGCAACATGCCGGTACCACGGAGGGAAGGTGTATCAATCATTCTTCCGCCTGCGGAGGTTGCGGAGGATGGGCGTCGGACGGCCGCCGTGTGTGGTCATGATGACGACGGGCCGGTTTGACCGGCTCGGCCGGGCGGCTGATGCTGCAGGTCGTTTCCATTGCCATGATCTGATCGCGCAGGGCGGCCGCCTCTTCAAAATTTTCATTTTGAACGGCCTTAGTCAGGAGGAGCTGGAGTTCCTCGCGCGGATCAGTCGGCAACTGGCGTTTAATATCCTGAATCAGGTGTACGAGCACGCGGGCCTCGGGGGAAAATTTAATATTACCCGGATGGTGTGAATCGCGCGAGATGGACTGTTCGATCTGTTTAAGCGCTCCGCGCAAAAAAGCTATGGCCGATCCCATATGACCCTGCCTGAGTGCAGCACAGGCACGTGCCCGCCCCTGCATCATCAACACATGCGCGCGATGATTCTCCAGCGACTGGCGATCATGTGGACTACGGGCTGAGGAATGGCAAAGATTCAGTATATCCATATTATGCTGCGTATCGCGAATGACGGCCTTGTAATTTCCCAATACAAAGAAGGACACATAACGATGGTAATACATAGCGGATTCTTCACGCAACGCCCTCACATCCGCATGCGAAATTTGGAATTGATCTGCCGATTTGTGCTTGCGTTCAAACGCGCGTTTGCGGCGTAGCTGGTAATCGAGTTCGCTGGCGGCGTTATGAGGTCGCTTGCCGTCAGGGCGACCACTGGTTTCCATCTGAAGCAAGCCCAGGTCAAGGCGGAGTTGAATTTTTCGCCGACCGTCATCGCCACGAATCAGACGAACATTCACCTCGCCCGGCTGGTAGCTCCAACCCGCTAAAGCACCAGAAATGTCCGATCCCGGAGAGTTTTCACTGGGTCGTTCCATCGCACAATCCTCCCGACCTTTCAAAGGACACTGATCTTCCAAGCACCTCGTGCTGGATTATAGTCGATGAATGACAGGTTGCATCTGAAACTTAAATAAATTTTGGCAATTTTTAGGTTATCCACCTCAGGCTCAGCCCCAGCCCGGACAATTGCGAAGATTATCGGCGAGGGGGATGCAGGAAAAACCAGCCTGCATCGTTTATAACCATGGAGTTGTCAAACTCAAGGAGGATTTATCAGTCACGACGACCATAATGACGGCCATCACCCTATGCTGCCAATGGACTTGGCCCGACGAATAGACCATACCATCCTCAAAGCCGAAGCGACGGCGGCGGATATTCGTCAGTTGGCGACTCAGGCTTTTGAACATCGTTTTGCGGCGGTCTGTGTGAACCCGCGCTGGGTGCGCTTCGCTTCTGATACACTTGCCGGTCTTGCTGCTGAACACCATCGTTCTGTCGACGAATTACCGAATATTGCCGGTTGCGTCGGGTTTCCTCTTGGCGCCAACCGTGTCACCGTCAAGGCGGTTGAGGCGTCAAGTTGCGTTAAAGACGGCTGCAACGAAATTGATATGGTTATATTTCTGCCGCTCCTGCTCGACGGTGATTTACCCGGCGCCCGGGAAGAGATCATGGAGGTTGTTCGCTCCGCACGCAGCGTTTGGAGCAAAAGCGTTGTCAAGGTAATACTTGAAACGGCTGTGCTCAACGAGCGGCAAATCGCCATCGGTTGTGAAGCGGCGGTCAGCGGCGGCGCAGATTTTGTCAAGACCAGCACAGGCTTTCACCCTGCGGGCGGCGCAACGGTGGAGGCCGTTCAAATGCTGAAAAAGTACGCCGGCCCGTTGAAGGTCAAGGCGTCGGGGGGCATTCGCACTGCCGCAGATGCTGCCAAAATGTTTAACGCCGGTGCCGATCGGATTGGTTGCTCGGCCAGCGTCGCTATCCTGCATCAGGCTGATGCACTCAAGCCATGCAATTAATTTCTGTAAAAAGGATGGACAAAAAATGGCGAAAATACTGGTCACCGGCGCTGCCGGGTTTATTGGATCCAGATTAAGCCTGAAGCTGCTGCAGCGCGGCGATGAGGTTGTCGGCATTGATAACCTTAATGATTATTATGCAGTAGAGCACAAGCACCGCAATTTGCTTGCGCTCAAAGCGCAAAAACGGTTTACCTTTACGCCCTGCGATTTTTGTGACGCCGCCGCTGTCACACAATTGTTTCATCAGCACCAATTTTCGGCGGTGGCGCATATCGGGGCAATGGCATCGGTACGTTACAGCGTAAAGAACCCGGCGATGTATTCATCGGTGAATGTGCATGGATCAGTCAATCTATTTGAGGCGGCTCGTCGGCAAGGCCCTGTGCATATGTTGCTGGCGTCCACGGGGTCGGTTTATGGGCAGTCAACTCCTATACCGTTTTCGGAATCCGCACCCGCCGATCGCCCTCTGGCTGCGTATCCAGCCAGTAAAAGGGCGATGGAGATTTTTGGACATTCTTATGGCCACATTTTTGGCATGCCCGTAACGGTGCTCAGGTTTTTTAATGTCTACGGCCCTCATGGACGCCCGGACATGATGCCTTGGCAGTGGACGCTCGACATCCTCGCCGGGCGGAAACTTACCCTTTTTGACGACGGCAGACTCAAACGCGACTGGACTTATATTGACGATATCCTCAGCGGCTTTCTTTCGGCACTGGATTCGCCGAAGGGATATCGGATATTTAATCTCGGTTGCGGCAATCCTGTGGAGAATACTGAGTTTGTCAAAACCCTGGAGACAATTCTGGGTAAATCAGCGCACATTCATTCGGTTCCGGCACCTGCGTCTGAACCCAAGATCACCTACGCGGATATCTCACTGGCGCGTCAGGAATTGGGGTATGAACCCAAGGTGCACGTTCATGAAGGGTTGGAACGCTTCATTGCATGGCTGAAAGAACACCACCTTATTTGATTTTATACCCCGGAGACCCTGAAGCATGACGATCAACTCACCAACGCGTATCTGGCTGGTGCGGCACGGTCAAACCGACTGGAACGCCCAGCGAAGAATTCAAGGCCATACACCCACCGAGCTTAATGCGGTTGGGCAATCGCAGGCAAACTTTCTGGCGGATTGGCTCGCGCAAACACGTCATCACCATCCATTTACAGCCATTTATACCAGTGATTTACCCCGCGCCAGCCAGACAGCACAAATCATTGGCCGGCGGCTGAACTTACCAATATCCAGCACCTCGCAGTTGCGCGAACGCGATCTGGGCACGTTTGAAGGCAAAACATGGGACGAGGTGCGTAAGACCCGAGCCGCCAATGGCAGTCCAATGGCGGAATACGGCGATTTGGCCGACTGGACGGGCATACTGGGGGTTGAAAGCGACGAGCAGCTCTGGCAAAGAGTCTCCACCGTGCTCAATACGATATCACAAAAACATGCGGGCACGGATATTTTGGCGGTTACGCATGGTGGATTAATGAAGCATGTCATCTGGCATATTTTAGGCCTGCCTGCCGGTGCGCCCAGGCGTTTTCCTCTGACCAACGGCCTAATCACCATTATTGAACCACGTACAGGTGGATGGTTTTTAACAGGGTTATTTGATGCCGGCCTGCTCTCGGGCCAGCAGGCCGAGGATACCGCCAGCACGCCATCGGCGTAGGAGTGGTGTTGAAGTCACTAAATATTTCGCCCCACGAGTATATAGATCAGGCTGCCGAGAAACGGAAAAAAGATAATAATCAACGCCCAGATAAGCTTCCATCCAACATCCTTGGATTTGAGGGCCACACTGATGAGGCAAGCGATTTGAATGAGCACACCGATGGCGCTGATGATCAGCAAGGGAAAAAAAAAGATCATATGCAGCATTCAATCACCACCCTTGCAGAAAAGTTATTCCGTCGGCCCAAGGGCCGGTGGAGTCTCTGAGTTTCATCGGTGGCCGGGTTCCGTCCGCCGACTCAGGAGTTCTTGCCGGCCAGAATATACACAATGGCTCCCAAAACGGGAAACACAAGAACAACAATGACCCACAAAACCTTCCAACCGGTCGATTTTGCCTTTCCAATAATATCAATAATACAGTAAATAAATAGTATTATTTCGGCAATGGCTACCAGGCTCCACAACAATCCCATGGCGCGTACTCCTCAAAACAAAAATGTCGCCTCAGAACGACCAAACGCTGCGCGTCGCCCGGCGGATTTATTGTAACCTGCCCCTATCGGGCCGCCACTATAAAGATTACCAATGCATAATAAGGGCGTGGCAATTTTTCCGGGCGGCGGTATTTGGCAAGACAAGGCGATGGCGACCGGATGGTTGCGTGTAATTTAACCGGGCCAGGGAAAAGGCCATTTTTCACTCCGGGTCGCTTGCATTAAAATCTATGTGTGAATAAAAAACCGCTGCAACATCAATTACGGATTTTGGGTCAGCCCCAGTCACCTTGGTACGAAAAGGGCCTGCATTTCAACTGCACTCAGTGCGGCAATTGCTGCTCCGGAGGGCCTGGGTATGTTTGGGTGTCGGATTATGACATTTTGCAGATCAGCCAGTTTTTGGGGATGGATATCGAGGCTTTTGGCCGAAAATATTTGCGGCAGTTGCCCGGTGGCATCAGCTTGACCGAGTATCAGAATTTCGATTGCATCTTCTTGGAACGAGCCGACGGCAAAGCCAAATGCGGTATATATGCCGTTCGCCCCACACAGTGCCGCACATGGCCATTCTGGAAACAAAACATTCAAAGTGAGCAAAGCTGGAACAATGCCGCTGCACGATGTCCCGGCATGCGGGACACCAGCGGCCCCCATTATCCGATGGAACATATCGAACGCTGTGCCAACGACCCGGAATCTCCGTAGGCCCCGCAAAAACGCGGAATCGCCAGAAACCAGCCCAAGAGTCTGTCCTAGCATGACTTTACAAGTTATGTGACCTCTTCGGTACGAGATAACCTGAGCAGGGCTGGAGGGGAG
>DZDI01000203.1 GCA_022730455.1 Phycisphaera mikurensis
CAGCGTGCCCTGCGACGCCTGGGTGCTGCCCTTGACCTTCCGGGAGTAGATGCGGCGGATGCGGTAGGTGGGTTCGGACATGGGGGAAGTCTAAACGTAGCCACCCTGCCAGCCGGGCTCAATTAGGGCAAGTCAAGGCGCGAATCCGTGCCAAGGGCGAACACACCGTCAGGGTGACAAAGCCCCAGTCCGGCCACACGACGGTGCCTTATCGCGGACTGGCGAATAAAACGGCGCAGTTGAATACGCTGTTCGCGCTGTCAAGCCTGTGGATGGCCCGGTGTCGCCTATTGATGGTATAGGCATGAGTGTGCCCGCGATTCGCGAAAGCGGCCTACGATGGGGCCAAAACAAGATGCATCGCAGCAGCGCGCAAAGAGATCGAAATGATTGAACCCATCGTGTGGCCTTCATCATCCCTAGGCCAAAGCTGATGGCTGTGCCAAGGTTCAGGATCACGGAGCGTTGGTGTAGGAAGGCTGGTAGGTTGATCTCGTCATACCGTACACCCCCCGACTAAAGCACCTGCGCTTCGTAAGATCGATTCAATCTCCGGCGTCAAGCGATTGGGAATTTCCGCTGCCTGGGTAATGGGCACATATTTGAAGGTATTCAGGTCGAACGGCACATGGTCACCGGTATAGCATGGCTCGAAAAGGAAGATGAGCCGATTGCTTTCGTGATGTTTCAGGGCGTAGCCCGCCTCAACATAGACATTGGGTCGGTGACCGGTCAGGTCGCAAATGATGATGTCCGAGGAGGCGATGGCTTCGTACATTCGGCTGTGAATCGGGAAGGTGCCGCCTTCTTCAGTGCCCATGTCGATCAGATCCAGGCCGATGGCATGTTGCTGCTGGAAATTGGTCAGGGTTTGGCGAAGCTGTTGCAGACGTAAATTGGCCTTGTTGTGGGCGTCATTCGGAGCATCCTGTGGCGGGTACCAGCGGGCAAGAAACACCCGTTTGGGAATACGGGACTGAGCCGCCTTGAAAGTCTTGAGCAGTTGCTCCGCCGGGGAGAGCGGATCAAGCAGGTTGGTGATGCCTTGGCCGCCAAGCCAATGGCCGATGCGGTCGAGATAGTCCACCGTCCAGCGGACTTTTTGCTCGTGGTCGTCCCCCACCGCCTCTCGCCAGACCCGCGCCGCCAGCTCGAAGAAACCGTAGGTTCCGCATAGCGATGGATGGTTGACGGTCAACCGGGTGGCGATGTCCGCCAGCGCGGCAAACAGGTCGCCGGCAAAAGTGGTCAGGGCTTGACGGTCATGGGCGATGGCCTCGTCCATGGCGATGAGATTGCGGGCCGACTCCCACAGCGCCGTCAACGGTCGCTCGCCGAAGCGCTGCCGGGCGGGTTGCGGCAGTCCCTGCAGACGGTCGGCCAGAAGCCTTGTGAGGTGCAGCGCCGGGTTGTAGGCGAATTCATTATCCGGCGTCATGGCGTGCGCCGGGTCTTGCCCCAGCAGCAGCCGCAGGCCGTGTTCCGACTCCAGCGGCAGGGCGGTGCTGTTGATGGTGTGGAAGATCAACGATTCGGCGAAATCATCGGCATCGTTATCCGTCGGCCCGAGCAGCACCATGCAGAACGGAGCTAGATACTTTGTCGGGGTGTTGGGGTCGTCGGTGAGCTGTTCGGCCAGGTGCAACCGATGATTGCCGTCGATGCGGCGGATAATTTTGTCTCGCTTGATCTGTTCCAGATCGCCGCGCCGCACACGCAGCCGTTGCATCCGCATGGTTGGGCTTGAATAGCGGCGGGTGATATCCACCAGACCACCGTTGTCGCTTTTCACCCCGAAAACCGTCTCGCCCAACCCCAGTTCGTCCGGGTGGATCTCGCCCTGATTGACCATTAGTTTGACCGGCGCACGAACGGAAAGGATCACCTCCGGGAGAAAGCGGTTCTCACTCTGTTCCAGGTAGTTCTTGATCTCCTCGGCGTGCTTGGCCGATTCCACCCGTTGATGGCCAACCACCCGAAAGCCCTGCTCGCCATCCTCCATCTTGTATGGGACTGATACAGCCGCCAGATCGCGCAGGTCGGCAAAGCCCCGGATGATGCGGAAGATGCCTAGCACGCTTTCCGAAAACAGTCCCTCGAATTCGATGTACTGGCGGCCACGGGACATGTCAGTGCACCTCCACCGGGCGGGTGCCGAGAATCATTTTCTCTATATTTTTTTTTCGTTTGGCAAGCTTTTCATTGGCCGCCGTGATGTTTGCCAGAATCTCTTGCCGCCGGTCGGCAAAGTTTTTTTGCACTTCCGTCGGAATTTCGGGAAGCCTGATTTCGGCCAGGTTCGTGTAGTACATCCGCTGCTTCACGCCGCCGACACGGTTGATGTCCACCAATGCAAGGAAGTAATCCGTCCTCAGCATAAGCGCCATGAAGTCAGGCCGAAAACTGCCTTTCAATCGCCACACCTGATATTCGGGGCTGGTGATCGCATCCGTTGGCACTTCGGGCACGATGCCGAGAGAACCAACATTGGCGCGTGTCGGGTTGTGAAAGAACCAGTCTTTTTCGATCTTTTTGTAGGGTGCGTTGAAATCCTTGCCGACCTGCCTGGAACTTAGAAAAACGCCTTCCTTGTTGTTCACCCCATAAATGGGCCATTCCTTTTCCGGCTCATCCCAGGGCCTGACGGTTTCCGTGCATTCCTCGGTGTAATCTCCCAGCCGGATGAAGTCGGGATTGGCCGTGATGAATGCAGCGGCTCGGCCGGCTTTGACATCCCATTGCTGGATGTTTTCGTAGTTGGCGAGGAACACCTTTGAACGAGTTAGTTGACCGAAACCTGTTGTCTGTTTGGCGAGCCACGAATAAAGCTCCGACACCAAAGCCGACAAAGCGGTGACCGCTGCCGCACGCTCCCGTTGCGCCGCATCCCAATGGGCCACAATCTCCTGCTGAATCGGCAGTGGTGGGATGGGGACTTTTACCTCCTCAAGCTGCGTTGGCTGAATCCTTTTTCGGCCCGATGCGCCGCTGATCATCGAATTCAATAGTTTCTTGAACGCGACTGTTCGGAACAACAGTTTCACGTATCCCGGATCTGTTTTTTGAAAATCGACGGAATAGACAGGGAATTCTGAGGTGACGCACATGCAGTCAATGTCATCGGGAGCAAGCCCGATCGCCCCATTGCGCACATCAATTTTGGAAAAAACCACATCACCGGGGTAGGCACGAAACAGCCGTCCTTTGATGCCCTTTATGCGGACCGGCTCGCGCGGCTCAATCGAGCCGTCAAAGCGAATGGTCAACAGGGTAACCATAGACCTGAATCCGTGACTTCAGATAATGCATTGACGTGAGATCTGATCGTGA
>DZDI01000067.1 GCA_022730455.1 Phycisphaera mikurensis
TGTATTGCTTCAGTCGGAAATGGAGTAACGGGCTTTTGGTTTAAGGGATAAAATGGTGCCGTCCCGCAGCTTCCCGGCGCGTCTTTCGATGTTGGATTCCACATCTTTCTCGTAGCGTTCGATCGTGATGCCGTCCACGCCGGGCGAACCCTTGTTGGCCGCGGTCTTGCACCAACTGGCCCACAAGTTCCTCCGGTCGCTGACTTTGTCTTTCAAGCTGAACCAAACTCCTCCTTGCACCCCGTATTCCAAGGCTGCCAACATGCGATCCGTCCAGACCGTCGCTTCAGCCCACGCCCAGCGGACGCGACGCGCCACTTTGACGGGGACCTTTCCAACTTGCGTAGCTCCGGACGGGCCGGGCACTATCGCTGGTTGTTCTTGCGTCGGTCTTTCCTTCGCGCTTCCACCTTCCTACACCCCTTCGCTCCGCCGGAATTACCCGGTTTCATCGCTACTATGGGTGTTCTGACTCCTGTCGGCCCGGACGCTTCAGCGAGCCGTCACTGTTACCGACAGGTCTCATGGATTCATGGGTTGGGCCGTCCAACCATACCGCCTCCAAACACCCCATGCAGTCCCGTTGTCATGTTCGCTTGGTCGAACGGGCTTTCCCAAATTGCGGGAGTTAGGCTTCGCCTTTCACTAGCAGGTTCGCCACCGCATCAGGCCGAATCGAGTTCGTATCCTGCGGTCTGGTTGTTCATCTCCGGTTGCTTTCCACCCTGCCTCGCGGCAACGCGGTTACCTTCGACTACGAGCCGGAACACCGGCTCGGAGGGAACTTTCATCCCCCTGACTCAACACACTCTCCATCGCACCGGCCGGCGGCATGGGGCCGCCGCGAATCGCGCACATTGATCACGAAGTTGCGGAACCGTCACACCCGGCGCAGAGGATACTTCCACGGCATGGCCAATAAGCCACTGTTCCAATCCTAAGTCGCCGTTTTCCGGGTGAAATTAAAAACCTAATACGTGCCGTCCCAAGGCAAACGCCTGATTCGGGCAGATTTTTGTCAAAGATGCTCTCAATCGGATTGGTGGTGCGTATGTGCGTCCAATGCTCTGCAGGAAAATCATAAAACGTCAACAGCTTCTCCCGGCCTTTTTGCAGGCATTCCGCGGCCGCCGGATATTTATCTCGGTAGGTTTTCAGGAACAGATCAAACGCTTTCTCGGCGTTGGCCTTCGCGTCGGCCATCCAGATTTGCCGCAGTGCATCGCCGGGGCCGGTGGCGCATTACGATGACGAGTATGTCCGCAACGGCGCGGCGAACCTCTTCATGATCTTCGAGCCGTTGGTGGGCCGGCGCCCGGTGGAAGTAACGGATCGGCGGACCAGGAGCCTGCCCTGTGCCTTCGGAAGATCGCTGATAGACTGTATCCGCATGCGGAGCATTGTGCCGGTGCAGGACAACTGGAACGCTCGCTCCCCGGCCTCGCTGTACGAGGCGTTCGCGCCGGCGGAGGCGCAGCGGCTGATGAATCGCTTCGAAGTGCATTACACGCCCAAGCACGGAAGCTGGCTGGACATGGCGGAGATCGAACTGGGTATTGTGGGCCGACAATGCCTGTCGCGGCGAATCGATAATTTGGACGACTTGCGACGCGAAACAACTGCGTGGAAGATAGACTGGGATTTTGCCGACATGAAAGTGAACTGGCAGTTTACAACGGCGGATGCGCGGATATTGATCGATCCGCCTCTGTGTCTATAATTCCGTTTATTGGTAACAAGGATCCATCACCATGATTTATTTCGGCTCCAGTCGACGGCTTCGATTTGAGACGTACGATCAGTTTCGCCAGCGTCTGTTGGATGAGACCAGTGTATTTATCGAGTGGGGGCTTAAAAATCCAGGCGGTGTGCCGCGCATTCCTGCGCATCCGGTGGGCGCAGGAGATTTTTCCCACAGAATCAGGGCTTACTTCTGGGATTTTGTATTTGAGCAGGAATTTGGTCCTCCGGGATATTGATTCTCTTCTCGCAAGCAAAGGATGAATAGGTATGCAAATGACCGCACGTCTCACACGCTTTGAACGCCGGCGCCCGATGATTCTGGTGTTTTTATGTGTTGTCTTTGCTGTGCTTTTCGCTTTGGACGGCTTTTGGAATTGGCCTAATCATGACGACCATATGGTGCACCGGATGCAACACTCCACAAGTGTTGATGTTCGCTACCGAAAAATGCTTCAGCACTGGCCGGGTTGGAATCACGCGACCATGGCTCAACGTCACTACTTTGATCACATCGTTCACATACTGAATTTCCCGGGATGGCACACCGTAACCGATATTGAAAACCAACGCTGGATAGCGATTGCCATTTCTCTTTTGGCGGTCGTCGGTGGCATCTGGTGGTGGAAGGTTAATCAGAAAACAATTACTGTGGATGATACGGCCATCACTTTGGTCCGTGGCACGCGAATCGAGTGGAGTCAAATCAAGCAGATTGATAATCGCAAGTGGATTTCGCATGGGGTTGTCGAAGTACAATATAAAACACCATCAGGCGAGACCAAATCCGTGCGATTTGACTCCCTGCTGTACGACGATGTTGGCCCACTGATGAATGCTGTGGCCGAAAAATGTCCTCACGCGGAAATGGTCAACCCGCCGGATTTTAAATCACAGGTAATTTAAACTTTGATAGCTGACTCGATTTGATTTTCCATTTCGAGGCGATTAGGCTGAACCGAACCAAAGCAGTTTGACACGCGATGAGTATGTAAACGTTAACTTAAGGGCCTGTACCAATGAAACACCAACCAAAACTACCACGACGTGATGTACTTAAATTTGCATTGTTGGCTTCGGCCGGAGGGTTGGTTATCCCAAATGGGGTACCAGAGGCCGTGGCCGCTGAAATGCGGGAGACCGGCCGTCCATTTTCTCACCCGCATCGCATTCGGTATGACAGCTTATCGCTGTTTGTCGAAGATAAACCATTTTTTCTCTACAGTGGATGCTTTCATTATTATCGCTGCCCCAAAGCGATGTGGCGTGCCCGTTTTGAGAAAATTAAGGATGCCGGTTTCAATACGGTGCAAACTTATGTCCCGTGGAATATGTGCGAGCGGGAAAAGCCGGCGTCATTGAAAGACTTTTCGCACGTTGACCTGAACGACCTGAATGACTGGCTGCATATGGCCACGGAGGAGTTTGGCCTGTATGTGACCATTCGCCCCGGTCCATACATATGTGCCGAATGGGATACAGGCGGATTTCCGCAATGGTTGATCACCCATAAACCAAAGGGGTATCGTGGCGAATGGCTCCGCAGCGATAATCCTTTGTTCATGGCATGGAGCCGCCATTGGTATGATGCCGTATGCCCCATAATTGCTAAGCATCAACTGACACGCAAGCCGGTGGGCAAGACGGGTGTGTTGCTATTTCAAGTTGAAAACGAGTACGACTTTGTGTCGTTTCCGATGGGGGTGAAACGTCGCTACGTGGAGTCTCTGGTGGAGGGGGCATTGGCCAACGACATCGACGTCCCTCTGTTCATAAACTGGGGTGCTTGCGTTCTTGGGTCTAAAAATTCACGGCTGCGGCGCGTTTTTGACACATTGGATTTTTATCCCGGCACACAGGTTAATAGCGTAGAAGCTCCCATTAAAGCCATGCGTGAGAGCCAACCTGCGGCACCGCTGATGACGGCTGAACTCCAGGGTGGCTGGTTTACCAACGTCGGCGGCGTGCCAGCGCTGAGGACTACGACAGACCATTACGGTAATGGCCTTGGACCCGAACAGATCAACAATCTTACGCTATTCTGCATGCAGAACGGCGTTACACTAATTAATTATTATATGCTTTTCGGCGGGACCAATTTTGGCGGCCATCCCGCACGCACCATTGCAACATCCTACGATTACAGTGCGCCGATTCGTGAAAACGGTGGAGTGGGCACCAAATATCTTCGCGTTAAGGCACTGGCGGCCATGCTTCGTGACCATGGTTCCGACATTGCCAGATCCAGGCCCTTCGTGGCCACCGCCCACACCGGCCACGCAGATGTCGGTATGGCTGTGCGTGAAACACCCAGTGGTGGGATATATGTATTCATTCGAAAGATCCGTGATGGGTATGCTCGCCACGGCCGGGCGAAACTCACCAGTGGCCGATTACATCAGATTGAATTTGATTATTCACTGGAACACTTTGGATCCAAAATTCTCTACTTTCCACCCGGTGTCGATTCTCCACATCAGGCTAAGTGGCTCCCTGAGGAACCAGCGCCCGCGATGCGCCCCCACAGGCACTTGCCATCGGCCATACAAATTACACAGTGCCGGACCGCGGTTGATCCGTTGCCGATGAACTGGCGGAAGGTTAAGCCGGGACAATCTCTAGCAAATTTAGGTTTTTATGTAAGCGGCTTCAATTACTATCGCGCTGACATTAACGTGGGGCCACTACCTCAACGGGCTTCACATACGGTCGTGAACGCAACCGTAGGGGCAGATGACTCTGCCACGGCTGTCATCGACGGTCATTTGTGTTACCCGGCGTATGACGACAGCAGCCACGTTCTGTTTACGCCAAAATCACCGCTTACACCCGGGAAACATAAAGCCGTGTTGGTGTATGAAAACCGTGGCCATTTCAATGGTGGCATGGCCATGGAGGAAATCTACGGAATCTTTGATCTTTCTGTTATGCAGGCAAGCCTTCTGGGGCGGCCACTGGAGCAGTGGTTTATGCGGCGCATCGCAGCCCCCAATAACCCACGTTCTATGACGCTGACTCAGGAGCATATTTCCACCAATGGCTGGCCTAAGGTGGTTTGCACCAGCGCGGCGTCGGCAATCCAGCTTACGCCGAATTCCTGGGCAGTATTTAGATGTAATATCAAACTTACAGACGATGATATCAAAAATCACGCAACGACCCTCTGGTTCAGCCGGATCGATGATAATGGTTGGGTGTTTGTGAATGGAAAATTCATCGGCCAGAGTACGGATTGGGCACACCCGTGGACTTTTGAGGCGGCCCACGCCCTGCGGGCTGGCAATAACAGTATTGCTGTGGTAGTTCAAAACATCGCCGGCCCCGGCGGCTTGGGCGTGGTGAATTTGATATCTAGTCAGCAGCCGCGACCGCTGTCGCATCTGGATGGACCGATGGAGATTGCTGCCGCCCCCGTCGGCGTTGAACGCCAGTGGCACACTATCGATTTTGACGATAGTCAATGGCCCATACAGGCTTTGCCGCAGTCGTTTGATGATTCGGCGGAGCCGCATCTGCTGTCATGGCACCGCATGGAATTTACGCTGCCATCCGTGCGGGCCGATATCTGGCTTCCGTGGTGCTTGAAGATTGAAGCCACAGGCACAGGGTTTATATATGTCAATGGGCATAACTACGGTCGCTTTTGGCAAAATGGCGGTCAGCGGGAATATTACCTGCCGGAATGCTGGCTGCGGCCCCATGGTGCCGGGAAAAATGTCATTGCCGTATGTCTACGTGCTGTGGACAAACCGGCACAAGTTCTCTCGGCGTCCATTGAGCCCTACACGGTCTATGCGGAATACCGGCGAAAGTCGTAGTGTGG
Organism: Phycisphaera mikurensis; assembly: GCA_022730455.1. Classification (GTDB taxonomy): domain Bacteria; phylum Planctomycetota; class Phycisphaerae; order WQYP01; family WQYP01; genus JAJZGD01. The sequence continues at coordinate 5,564 of DZDI01000067.1, forward strand.
TTTGGTATACCAACGAATAAATGAGGTCCGCTGGTGCACCGTCTGGGCCGTTGACGCGTCATATGCTGATCTGATGATTGACGCGACGCCTTAGATTCACCCCGCGAGCCCGGGCGATGTATTATATTAATTGGGAGTGACGTGCGGCGAATCAGGTTGGACGGATGCCTTAATACGCAGGTAAATCAGGTACGCCAACACAAACATATTGCCAATCAGGATTGCAATACGCAGCCAGTCCGGCTTCTGGCTGATAGCGTAAATCTCAAACGGAAAGAGCAGTGACACCTCGGCGATGACCAACCATTCTGCCCAGACCTTCTCAAAATAAAGCCCAATGCCCTCGGTGGTAAACAATGCAGCATAAACGAACGCCCCGATGGCGGCCATTCTTATCTCACCATGATTGATGATTGCTGCCTTATCCAGCACCATATCCACCCATTTGTTGTGAGGATTGACACGTAACATATTTGCCCAGTGCGACAGTGTCCCCAGGAGGCTGGCATGTAAAAAATGCAGGGCAATAATACCGGCCGTCAACGCCCCCAAGGCCTTCAGACATTTGAAGGCAGAAATCAACAAAAGAATCCGATTATGATGGCGTTTGACCGGGGGCGAAACATCGCGGCCGACGGCGGCAGGCGCGGCATTCGGTACAACCGTCTTTTTATCGTCATCCATGAAGCTGCCTCTTTATCCGCAAACGATCGCTGATTTCTTCCGCTAATCGGCGGCTGATCAAATCCACACCAGCCGCGTTGGGGTGCACACCATCGGTATGAATTAATTCCCCACGGGCGATGCCTTTTTGTTCCATGTCGAGCACATCACGGCGAATATCCAGGATATCGACGCCACGTGATCTGCCCCATTGCGCGAATCGGTCTTGATATTCCTGCCGCCAGCGATACCGGTAGGCAAATATTTCTGAGCTGCTGTGAAAAAATAAACGATTGGCCATTTCGCCCGGGACGATCATATCTGGAGGAATGGTGATATAAAATAAAACCAATCCGCGAGGGGCGTAGGCTCTGCAGGCAGCGGCGATTTGATCCCAAATGGAATCAAAATTGGCAAAGCCTTCCTCGCGGTCGTTAGAATTGTTAAATGCACACGACTCCAGCACCAATACATCGGGTTGAAGTTTATGAATGGGCACCATGCGACGGCGCCCATGCCAAAATTCATGTAACAGTCGATACAAAACCAGCTCTGCGCGGGTAGCGCCCACGCCGTAGTTTAATAATTCCAAGTTCGTCCGCTGCTCCTGATGGTCAAAGTGGTGGCGGAAAGCACGCAGCGACTCGTGGAGATACTCCGTCATTGAATCGCCGTAGAACACGATTTTCATAACTGAAGTGTAATGAAACTTCAGATCTTCATCCAATCGATTGGTTCAATGTCTTACCGCGGATGGTGCAGGTGCCACGCTGGTCTGATTCCGGACCGGTTGAGCGATGAGAGCATCAATAGTCGGCCTGCCGGTTGGCGAAGTCCAATCGCAGTAATAATTCGAGTTCACGAGCATGAAGAATGCTCAGCGTGGCCAGCAGATCGGCTGTGATCCCACGATTCCCCTGTGAGAGTGCGATCGATGAGAAATGTCGCAGGTCGTGCAGGCGAGGGAGCAGCCCTTTATGAATATGTGCCAATTGTTTGGCGTCGCGGTGCCTGCTTGATGGCTGCATTGATCGCGCGAAAGGTGGTGGGGCAGAAATTTCAAATTTATCTAAAGCCCTATACCCACAACACCCGAATTAACTTAATTGGTGACGAGACTGACCTGATCGGCGGATTTTCTGAAATCTCAGATTTTTCACGAACCCGCTTGTCTTGGGCGGCGTACTTTCGGTATGCTCTTTCCCGCGGCCAACCATGGAAGGGTTGGACAACGGAAAAACGGAATTGCTGGCGAGTTAACCAACGTTAAGGAGTATAGGACCATGGATAGGCACGAATCGCACACAATCTCAAATATTTTCCCAAAGGTAACGCGGCGCGACTTACTTGCGGCCATCGGTGTCGGCGCCGCAGCCGCCAGCTTGGGGGGGTGCGCCAGTGATGACCTGCAGCAGCCAGTGGCGGACCGGATTCGCCTTCCAGACGGCGCGTTGCCACCGGTACCGGCGTCCAGTGCGGCTCCAATGGACACGGGCTATTCGCCACCTACCAGCTATGTGATGAAACAACCCTATCGGCGGCCTGTGCAACCTGCCGCTGCCCGCGGACCGATGGGTATTATTCCGCGTTCTGCATGGACATCGGCTGGTCCGGCGTTGCCGACCATCATGCCGATGGATGGCGTACATTTGATTACCTTTCACCATTCGGGCGACCCTCAGCCATTTCTGGAAGATTCAGTAGAAGGCACCGCCCGATACTTGGATGCAATTCGAAGGTGGCAGGTCGGCCAAGGGTTTCAGGACATCGCCTATCATTTCGCCAATGACCGTATGGGGCGCATTTGGCAGTTGCGAGAACTCAAATATCGGGGCGAACATGTGCGTGATGGGTTTGCTTGGCCCAGGTGGTTAGATACTTACGTGCAGAAAGAGAACTCCCCCACCCAACCGGTCAAAGGTCGATTCATCTGGAATGCCCACAATATTGGCATCGTGACCCTTGGCAACTTCATGATTCAGGAACCGACGGAATACCAGAAACGCCGCATTGTTGAATTTGGACGCTTGGTGCGAAATTTATATCAGATACCCATTTATCACTGTTACACCCATCAGGAGTTGGTGGCGACGCTTTGCCCGGGTGCCCATTATCAGCCATACATGGAATACATCCGTCGCAACGGAATTCTGTGAGGCCGGAACGACCGATTTTTACATGGCGCCGAAGATTCAATGAATTTCCATCAGAGGTATGCCCTGATGTGAAAAAGATCGGATCAGCCAAACTTCGCGTGCGTTGGGTTCAATCGGACTGTTTGTGTCGCACCATCCTTCTCGCGTACCAGCGATTTACCAATAACCATTCATCGCATAAACTCTCCGTTTTAACGAGGAGTTATAGTGTCCGACGAAAAATTTGATTTGGTAATTGTGGGATCCGGGCCGGCAGGTTATGTCGCTGCCGTCAGAGCCGCGCAGCTTGGTAAAAAAGTGGCATGCATTGAGAGGAGTGAACTTGGTGGAATATGTTTGAATTGGGGCTGTATTCCAACCAAGGCATTGATTTCTGATGCACACCTGATGCACCAAGTGCAGCATGTCGCCCCCAATTATGGTATCAAGACGGATATAGGCGGATTAGATTGGTCAAAGATCGTCGGCCGCAGCCGTCAGGTCACACTCACCATGAGCAAGGGAATTGAGTTTTTATTCAAGAAAAATAAAGTCGCGCGGTTTACTGGCACCGCATATGTCGCTACACCTAATTTGGTACAAGTGAAGGACGCGGCAGGCAAAGTGGCCGCAAGCCTTGAAACAAATCATATTCTCATTTGTACGGGTGCCCGCAGTCGGGAACTACCGGGCATTAAATGCGATGGCAAACAGATTATCACCAGCCGCGAGGCGATGGTACTGCCACGGATTCCTAAGCGCATGATTATCATCGGTGCGGGGGCCATCGGGGTAGAATTCAGCTACATCTACCATGCCTTCGGCAGCCAGATCACTCTCATTGAGATGCAGTCGAATATCTTACCCATTGAAGACGCAGAGAGCAGTTCACGCGTGGAGGCTATTTTCAAGAAACGAGGGATTGATATACGCACCGGCACCAAGACTGTAAGTGTTCAAGCAAGCCCCGATGGCGTAAAAGTGGCGGTGACGGCAGGAGGTAAATCTGAAACGCTTTCCGCTGATGTGGTGTTGGTGGCCGTTGGCGTGATAGGCAATACCGAAAATTTATTTGCGCCGGCGGCGATGCCTGAAATAGATCGTGGTGCGATTAAAGTGGACAAAACCTTCCGCACCCGAATTTCATCGATTTATGCCGCCGGAGATGTGATCGGTCCCCCGTGGTTGGCACATGTAGCGAGTATGGAAGCCACCATCGCTGTCGAACGGATGTTTGGTGCCAGTGACCGCGACATGGATTACAGTGTGGTGCCTGGTTGCACGTATTGCGCACCACAGGTCGCGAGCGTCGGCCTGACGGAACAACAATGCCGCGATAAAGGACTGGACATTAAAGTCGGCAAATTTAACTTTGCCGCCAACGGCAAAGCCCAGGCCCTTGGAGAGATCGATGGCTTCGGGAAACTCATTTTTGATGCCAAGTATGGTGAGTTGCTTGGTGCCCACATCGTCGGACCGGAAGCGACGGAAATTCTCTCTGAGATGGTGCTGGCAAAAAGGCTCGAGGCGACGCAAACAGAACTCGCCACTACCATTCACGCCCATCCCACACTATCGGAAGTGCTTATGGATGCGGCGCAGGCAGTTGACGGCGGAGCACATGCCTGAAGCCGTCCCACGGTTGATCACTCATAATTTACCGGACATGTAATGACCGACATAAATGACAACCCATTTCTGAATCGACCTGCTGATCTACGTGAACCAACAGCCGGTGATTCACCGCGTGTTTCTGCACCGCTGACGCCCATGCCACCGCCGCCCCAACCACCCCGCGTGAGGGTGATGTCGGCCGGCGCTCGCAGTGCGCGCGATACGGTATTGACGGTGCTCTTTGCACTGCTGCTGGCATTCAGCTTTCGCACGTTCTGCGTGGAAGCATTTGTGATACCAACTGGGTCAATGGCACCAACGCTTAATGGGGCGCACTTTCGAGTCATCTGCCCGCAATGCGGGTATCGATTTAACGCCGACGCCAACGTGGAAATTCAATACATCCATGGCCACTTGGTACAGGTTGCCAACGGGCAGTTAGAAAACACCAACGCCATTCCCTCACCAAGCTATCTGGTTTGCCCCAACTGTCACGGCCTGATCCCGGCGACAAGCCTGCCTGACAAGCCCGTCGTTGCCCGGCGATTCTTCAATTCCAGCGGTACGGCCGAACGAACCATTTATTTTCCACATGCCAGCAACGGCGATCGCATTCTGATTCTAAAATTTCTTTACTGGTTCCATCCGCCCAAACGTTGGGACGTGGTTGTATTTCGGGAGCCGCGGTTTGGGAAACAGAATTTTATTAAGCGTCTGGTGGGCCTGCCCGGCAATACGGTGCGAATTATTTCCGGTAATGTGTACATCGACGGTAAAATAGCGCACAAGCCACCGACCGTGCAGCGTGCCATGTTGCAACTGATATACGACAATGATTATTATCCCATCGACGCGGGCAAACCACGTATCAATGGCCAAGTCTGGACCACGCCTTGGATATCACATGTCACAGGGGCCACTGACGGAAAATGGTTTACGGCCGGACCAGTGGTGCGTTTTGAAAGTGGCAATCCGGCATCGCGTGGACGGCTTACGTTTCTGGACCGCGGACGGTATTTATACAATGATTCCAGCTATAACAATCGCCGCATCACCAAGCGCGGTCGTCACCTAGTTGGCGATCTGTACCTGCGTACCCTCTGGACACCGCATGTAGCTTCGTCAGCCATATCCATCACGCTGGGCAAGCCCGATAGTCGATTCAAGGTATCGCTGGACAGCAGCGGTTCGCTTGCGTTGTGGCAGTGGAGCGAGAGTCGGCAGCGCTACCGAGTCGTGCAGAAAACACTGTGGAATTTTGATCATTCAATCGGTGTATTGTTGGCAAACCAATCTTATCGCATTGCCATGGCCGACTGCCAGCACCAAGTGCGGTTCTGGATTAACGGTCGCCTCATCATGCAATACACTCCAACTTGGACGGTCGCCATGGCGCTGGCACAATATGCCAAAGAGGCTGGCGGACAGCGCATGAAACCTCGGATATCCATCCATATTATGGGTGCATGCACACTAAGGCATTTGATCTTGATGCGCGACATATATTACACGCAGATGCGCCGTGAACTGCCATCTACCAATCCGTATGATCCGCTGGGCTCGGTGCCAGGCACGGGTACCATGAACAATCCGATTACACTCAAGGCCGGACAGTATTACGTCTTGGGCGATAATTCCAATGACAGCGATGACTCACGGGCTTGGGGGCACATTGAGCCAATCTTGCGAGCCGAGGGTATCCCCTATGGCGTGGTCCCAGCTCGGTATATGATGGGGCAGGCGTTTATGGTTTACTGGCCGGCCGGATTTCGTCCATTGCCATGGATCAACATTCCCATCGTGCCTAACGTGGGCCGTATGCGGCTGATCCGATAGCTTCGTATTGTTACAGTAGTTAAAATTAAACACCGGCAAGTATCTGAAATGGATAATATTGCCTGAAGCATCGCTGAAAATGCCAGCCCAATTCCGTCCGATTATTTTGTGGGCACATAGTGCATTTTCTGCATCCATTTCCAGCAGGCGTGTGACCATTTGGATACGCCGTGTTTTGGTCCCGATACAAAACCGTGCTCGCCTACCTTATAAACGCGAAGTTCGGCGGGCACTCCGTTGCGTTTCAGGGCTTTATAAAATCGGATTTCATTCTGGTGATTCACAACCGTATCGTTGTGGGCGTAACATATAAATGCCGGAGGTGTCAGTGGCGTTACATTTAATTCGCTGGAAAAATATTCGGCAACATCTTTCGGCGGGTCGGTGCCTAACAGATTATTGCGGGTTTGGAAATTGGTGATCTCGGGCATCATGGAAATTACCGGATAGCCCAAAATCAGAAAATCCGGACGCGTGCTGTAGCGATTGAGCGGATTTCGGGCATCAGGGTTCCCTGGCAGCCAATGCACACCTGCGAGGGTCGCCACAGATCCACCGGCGGAAAAACCGGCAACACCAATGTCGTTAGGGTTGATGTGCCATTTTTCAGCATGGGCGCGAACAATTTGCATCGCTCGCCGAACATCCTGCAGCGGCCACGGGACGCCGCTGGGAGGCAGCTTACCATTCGGAAGGCGATATTGCAGCACAAAACACGACACGCCAATGCGATTGAGAAATTTGGCCACACGTGTACCTTCCCAATGCGCGCACAATACGCCATAGCCGCCACCCGGACAACTGATCACGGCACATCCATTGGCTTTGTTACGAGGCGCCAGATACTCTGTCAGCGTTGGCCAGCGTACCGGTGGAAATAAAACCCTTCCAAGTTCAGGGATGACTTTGATTTTAGCTGTGCGCTGCGCCGGTGCCACATTCAGGTGCGGCCACACAGGTATAACGACATGCTTAACCGTTGCCGCCATTACCGGGAGTGGCATCGCCAATAACGCCGCTGCAAAAATCCACTTTGCCCTCAAGCTGCTAAACATGACATGCTCCTTGAAATATGTCCAAACAAACGACTGCCACGCTCGATTTTACAAATATCCAGTATAATAGCCCGTGGACTTGTGTTGGGAAATTACACACCAACGACCATTGACCGGACGTTCTAAGGGAGATTAATTAGGATGTCATGCTTCCTGCATATACTTCAAAAACGTCGAAAACCACTATAATATGAGTGGAGTTTTCAATGGAGTTTGGCGGGATGAAACAAAATTGGAACGCTGCGTGTCTCGTACTCGGCGTGATTGCACTGCTTGCGCCTGCAGCGGGTGTGCGGAACTGTGAGGCGCGCACAACAGCGTCGCCCAAACTCATTATTCAGGACATTCGTAAGGGCGTTCAATATCTGCTTTCCAAGGAGAAACCGCACCGGCTCTGGGAACGCAAAGGCAGCAGTGTTTCCTATATGAATGATATTGGCGGCAAAACGGCCTTGATCACCGAGGCCCTGCTGGAAGTAGAACTGACACTTCACATGCGGCAGTTGAATATCTTTAAGCCCGCAATGCGACGGGCGATACATTTCCTCGTCACCCATCAATTTCCCACCAACTATTATATAAGCTTTTCGGCCAATGCGCTTGCATTGTTGCCCCGTAAAGCGGTGTATCGCAGGGCGCTGGTGCGCGATGGAACTTTTTTGCTGGACAGCATCACAAGGGGCGGTGCATATACCTATGCATGGGGCCCGCCGCGCATTAAAAAGATATTCGCCAGAGCCACTTTGGGACAAATATGGGATAATTCCAACACCCAGTATGGCGTACTCGGTGTGTGGGCCTGTGCTCATTATGGCATAGGTATTCCGGCGCGGTATTGGGCGCTGGCTGCCAGCCATTGGAGACGAAAACAGGCTGCTAACGGTACTTGGGCTTATTCATACTTTCCGGGCAGTGGCCTCGCAGAGCACTCGCCTCAGGGGAACCCGGCCGTTTTTACCCCGGCAGGTGTGGCCAGCCTGATGATCTGCGATGAATTTCTGGGGGCCAATGTCAGTGGCGATCGACCGCAGGTGGATCCGTCGGTTTTACGCGGACTCGATTGGATCGATAAACATTTTCCCACCGGCACCAATGACCAATATGAAATGTACTGTTACGAACGGGTGGGGCTGGCCAGTGGACTCACGACGTTCGGTGGCCATAATTGGTATAACGATTTTGCACATACCCTTACTGTCCCCTCGGCACCCAGTCCTCAGGGCTCTTGGAACTATGCGGCTGGAAATGCCTATGCAAACTCCGTTGTTGGTACCGCTTACTCGCTGCTCATTTTAGACCGCGGCCTGAACCCCATTTTCATGAGCAAGCTGCAGTACGGCAAAAGTTTTTACGGCCGATGGAATCTTCGCCCGCGCGATGTCGCCAATATGACATCCTTTGTGGCTGACCATACCGAAGCACCGCTGAGCTGGCAGGTGGTGAACATCAATTCGCCGGTGGCGGAATGGCTGAATTCACCCATATTGTTTATTTCTGGCAATCGTGATCCCAAATTTACCCAAGCACAGATTCATCGATTGCGAGAATATATCAATGACGGCGGACTTGTTTATTGTTCACCGGTGGAAAATTCCGGCCGCTTCCGTCGAGCCATGATCAAGTACGCCCGCGAGGTGGTGCACAACCGATATGAATTCAAATTGCTGTCCCCCAAAAGTATGCTCATGACCATGCAACCCTATTACCACATGCATATGCGGACACTGGCGATGTCCAACGGCGTGCGGGATTTATGGGTGATCTCGCCATCCGACGTGAGCGAAGTGTGGCAGCGTCGTGAATTTTCACGCCATACGTTCTGGCAGTTTCCCATCAACATGTATCTGTATTGCACCGGCAAGGGATCACTGGGCACACGACTGACTTCGCTGGTGGTACCCCCACCGCCAAAACCGGCGGTGCGGACGGTCACTGTGGGTTTGATAAAATTTCATGGCAATTGGGACCCAGAACCGGGTGCTTGGCTGCGCATGGCTAAATTGGCGGCGAGCGATTTCCAAACCAATGTGAAGGTATCTACAGTGACACCTCAAGAGCTGAGTTCCGACCGATGTCACATCGCCGTTTTGACGGGCACAGGGAAGATGACGTTCTCCAGCGCCGAGATTGCCGATATTCGCCAATTCCTTAACTCTGGCGGCATGCTTTATACCAATGCGGCCGGGGGTAATCTGACATTTGCAGACTCTGCCCAAAGTCTGATTCGCAAACTTTATCCACACACCCCCATGGTGAGTCTGCCGATGAGCAGCCAAATTTACACAGGGGCTATACCGGGCGGGATCAATGCCACCCACGTGCTCTATCGGCGATATTACACGCAGCAAATGGGATTTAGAAAAACTCCGCAGTTTTTGGGGGTGAAGGAAAAGGGCCAATGGAAAGTGATATTTTCACAGCAGGATATCACGTCCGGCCTGCTCGGCACCAACACGTGGGGTATTGTCGGCTACGCACCGGTATCCGCCCTCAATTTAACACGCAATGTGCTTTGCTATGCCGCGGCGCATTGACCCGTAACGGCTGTAAAAA
>DZDI01000204.1 GCA_022730455.1 Phycisphaera mikurensis
CCCGCCACAAGGACATGGCCGCCGCAACGTTTGCATCCGGCGAGTAATTGGCCGGAATTTCCGGGGCGCGGTAATTGACGCCCCAGAGGCAACGCATGGCTTGATCATCAAATGGTGTGCGCGGGGCGTCGGCCTTATCAACAAATATGCCGCAGATTTCCGTGTTCAGGCTGGAACCGCGCACCATGCGGACCATGTATTGCCCCGGCCCGGCGATGGCGAAGCGTGTGTATACCGGATTCCATATATTCACGGCGCGGGCTTCCGCTAGGGGCTTGGCCGCCATAGCCCACCGGCACCACTGCAGCGCTGCGGGATTGTTGGGAAGCGCCATGGCGGAGAGAATGGGGCGCGTCATCGCCCGGCGATATGCCGACGGCAGCGGGTAAACCTCCACGAGCCAATCGCGTTGTCGATTGGTACCGGCATGGCCATCCTTATTGAAGAGGTAAAGGCTCAAGCGGTAGATGCCGGGGTTTTTCAATCGCACGCGGATCCACAAATCCGGGCCTTGGAAGGTGGTGGGGTACGCCTCGCCCCTGTCGTCCCAATTCGTTTGGCGTCTGTAACCAAGTTCCGGGATATACAGCGATTTGGGATTATCCGTATCAGCCCTGTATTCCCATTCCCGCATGCTTTCAAAGTGCAGTTGATGGTGCGGCCCGCAGAAGGCGTCAACGTTATCCGCATAATCCGAGGAGGTTACATGGAAGCTCAAATCAAAATGCGCCGCGCACAGTACGCCGTACCCCTTGCCGTATCGGCCCGTCCAATCCCCCTGCGTCGCCCAATCCATGCGCAGTGGTGTAGCCCACGGAAAACGGATTCGTGCCGCCTGTTTGGTGCCAACCGTAAGCTGCGGCAGGTATTTTGCCAGCACCCTGTGGCTCGGCACCTTGGCAAAGCGCGGCAGGCGGGAATCTGTGGGATTGGCACCAGCGAGGGCGCTTGCCGCCGCCTGCCCCCGGATAACGCCCGCAAAACAGTGCGTCCCAAATCCGTAACGGCCAATGAGCATCGCCTCCATTATTTTTATATGGCGGACTCGCTGGCGGCCAATACGGCCCGGCCGACCGCCCGTGCCGGCCGCACCTCCGGCGCCCATCACCAAGGGGCAGAGCCGATTGATATAGCCATCCTGCCCTTTTAATTGCGGCTGGTTTTCGCTCTTCATCATCTGCCCCGTGCGGATATCAATGACCGCATAGCCATTCCGCCATGTGCCAACCCAGATGTCCCCGCGTGCATCCTCAGCCAGCGTGGTTATATGATCCCCCGGCAGCAGTTTGTTCAAAAACGCCTTTGACGGCGGACGGTACCCCACCGGCGGGTGCCACAATCCCATCACCTTGGCGGCATAGTCGCTGCCCCGGACGTAGTGAAATGTATGGCCCCGGTTGGTGCTGATGGCCAAGCCCAAATCCGTACCCACATAAACGTGCTGCCTTCTCTGGCCCACCAGCACGCAGTTAATCAAATTCGATGGCAGCCCGTAGCCGGTGGCCGTTAAAGGCATATGCCACGGCCCCTTGATGATCCGCCAGCGAAAGATCAGTTTCTTTTTGGCGAACATCGCCCCCGGCGATCCGCGGTAAGACAACACTGGCCGGCCTATCGCCAGCCCATTGCATAGCGTGCCCACATAGGCATCGCCACGGTTATCAAATGCCATGCAGTCCGGATTGGGCGGCAAACCGTTGGCGGTGGTGATGTAATGCCAGGTATGAAATGGATACCGGGGTGTGGCGTGTGCTGCGCGTTTGGGTGCATTGGAAGCCTGCGGATTCGCGTAGCGATGCGTTGGCCCGCATTGATAGATCGACATGCCATTTTCCGTGGCGACCCATACCTGATCCGCAGCGCTGTCATAGGCGATGGCATACACATGGCAACCCAGCGGGCCGTTGAGGATGCTGTAGTGCTTCCAGTGTTTGCCGTTAAACACACACACGCCGTGGCGGTCGGTACCGGCCCACAGGCGGCCCTTGCCATCGACGCAGATGGCGGTGATGAAATTGCTTACCAAGCCGGGCGAATTGGTCTTATCAAAATGGTACCAATGAATACGCAGGTTGCGGGCAGCCAAGATGCCAGCACCGTGGCCAGCGTGTGCCGCTTTGCCGGCAAGGCGACGCAGGTGGCGGTATCTGATTTTACCGGCATAAAGGCCATTGTCTTCACCGGAAACCCAGATGTGGCGCGGGCCGTCGGTACAGATGCCGGTGATGAATTTTGCGGGACAATGCAGGGAAATTTCATCGGATTTCATGGTGGATGCAGCAGGCTTGATATGCTTGTGGCCGGTATTGGCCACTTTTGCGAATGCGGGTGACGTGATGGATAGTGTGAGCAGGCAAGCCGACAATGCCAAAGCTGTATATACGAATGATAATCGGGGAAATAAATGGGGGCGGAAAACAAATCTGATAACCGCCGGGAGATTCGCCGACAAAAATTCTTGTAATCCGATTGTTGGTGATTCCATGTTTTCAATTCGTTTTAACATGATGTGCCCCTTTGTTGGGGGTGGAATGGTTGAATTGAATATATTTGTGTGGAATGTTGGCGATTATCATGGTGACTGAAATCGTTTCCAAATCGAGAACGGCCGCGGGTTGGCACCGCGCGGTTGCATGGCGGGCAGGCTTGGAGACCCGCACCACAAACCTGTGGCCAGAACCTTTCAATTCGTTTCAACATGCGGCCACCTGCGATTGCGCCGCGAAAGGACTTGATGGAATAATTGAGGATGGATTTCCAGCATGCCAGAAATAAACCGGAGTCGGTGACCATGCCGATACAATCAATTGGGTGGCTGTATAATTTAGTTGGAACGTTGGAGCGCTGGAACGTTGGAACGCACAACGCCGAATGTCATTGCACGAAACAATCGAATTATTCATCGACCGCGACATTCAAAAGAAGTCCAAAAGCCCAAGCAAACAAACTGCAACCGCCTGAGCTTCAGCCGGAGAATATACTACCCAACTAAACGCGATGCAAGCACAAACGGGAAAAACGATAGTAGAAGAAACGAGCGGCGAGCATTCTCAACGCAATAAGGAACCGAGGCGAAAGCCGTATTATTTACCTTCACCGCCAAGATCGGGCTGGCTGGCAACCCACGCCCCAATTCACGCGGTTGTGCGAAATCTGCACGACGTTGCAAACAGTTGCATAGAACGACACCCCAAGCCATTCACGGCTTCCGTAAAAAGTTCTATTGGTGTCCTGTCGCCCCGATTTTTTCGGCGAAGCCGAAAAAATAGAGCAGGTGACTTGAG
>DZDI01000068.1 GCA_022730455.1 Phycisphaera mikurensis
TCGCCGCTTCTTGATGCCCGCCAAAATCCATGCCGTCGCAGTCCCTGTTATTACTCGGACAGGCTCCCAAGTATCCTTGTCCGCGAGCTGGTACACTAGAATACCGCGGCGGTGAGATGATACCCTGCCTTTGGACGTGGATGTTTGGCCGCCTGCTTGCATAGATCAGGCATAACAGGAGATAAAATGATGGGTGTAACTGCCACAAATCGAGAGCCGGAGTTTCAGGTGGACCGGCTATTTTTAGACCGATGGTCGCCGCGAGCCTATTCACCTGAGCCGATTCCGCATGCTACATTGATGACGCTTTTTGAGGCGGCCCGCTGGGCACCATCCTGTTTTAATGAACAGCCGTGGTATTTTTTATACGCAACGGAAGAATCAGGCCTTCAAAAAATGCGTGCCATATTGGTGGAGAAAAATCGCCAATGGGCGAGCCAGGCTCCCGTGCTGGTGCTGGTCTGCTCGCATAAATTCTTCAAACATAACAATCAGCCGAACCGTTGGGGGGCTTTTGACGCCGGATCTGCGTGGATGAGTTTGGCCTTACAGGCATCGATGCTGGGGCTATACGCCCACGGGATGGGAGGCTTTGATCTGGACGCGGCCTACAGGACTCTGGATTTGAACCGCGAAAAGATCGACATTCACGCTGCCGCCGCCATCGGTCGTATGGGCGATCCCAAATTACTGCCCGAGGATTTAGCCGCCCGTGAGGGCCCGTCGTCTCGCAAACCGCTGGCCGAGATGGTGCGGGTTATCAGTTAAGCTCGCAGCGGGTTGGTCGCTGCAATTTATCATTCTTTGGCGCGGGTTGGTACGTCAATGCGTATCGGAGGGGACGCGTTTGCATGTGCGGCACCAATACCCTTTGCCGGTCGTGCCCCACATCAGCAAGTAGACCCCGATGCAGCCGATGAATAACCCGCATGCGGCGAGCCATATGATTGAAAACCAGAACAGTCCGATGCCCAAAAGCACCGCGGCAGCGCCAGAACCAATCAGCACACCGCGGTTCTTTTTTACCAATTCAGTTCCACACATCGGACAGTGATGTAAAATAATCCTCTCCTCATACAAAAAACCGCGTCTGGCCATCGCCGACCGTTGGAGTTTAATCTAAAGGCATTACGGATTGATACTCAAAACGCACAACGGCTGCTCTAATGAATGCCGATGGCATTTGACGCCTAGTTGCATTCGGGTAGCATCTACACTCCGTTGCGGTTCTGGCAAGCCGCAATTCGGTCCGACGCTTTGGCGTCTGAAGAAAAACAGTACGGCGACTCAGGTTATCTTCGGAGATGAATCGTGGATTGGATGGCACCTATCGGGCAGTTAGTGGGAACTGTGGCACTCCCGACAACAACTGCAGCAGCCAAGAACGGACCTTTGCTGGCCATGCATCCCATCGATTACGCGGTGCTGGTGGTGTATCTGCTTTTTGTAGTGGGTATCGGTGTCCTCACCGGCCGCAAACAAAAAACCAGCGAAGATTTTTTTCTTTCAGGGCGAAGCATTCCATCGTGGATCACGGGTTTAGCCTTCATATCGGCCAATCTAGGCGCGCTGGAAGTAATGGGTATGGCGACCAGCGGCTACGAATATGGCATGATCACCGCCAATTATTATTGGATCGGGGCCATCCCCGCTATGGTCTTCATGGGTGTGGCGATGATGCGGTTTTTCTATGGAAGTAAAGTCCGCAGCGTCCCGGAATTTCTCAATAAGCGCTACAACGAAGGTACTCGCTTTGTAAACGCCGTCACCTTCGCCATCTTCACCCCCGCCATCTCCGGCATCAGTATGTATGCCTTGGCCTTGGTGTTGCAGGATTTTCTCGGGCTGAATTTCAATGTCAGTGTTTTGATCTCCGCTCTGGTCGTGCTGGTGTACACCTTCCTAGGTGGTTTGACGGCCAGTATTTACAACGAAGTGCTGCAGTTTTTCCTTATTGTTTTTGGCGTAGCGCCGCTCACCATTATCGCCTTGATCGCCAACCATGGATGGGCGCACTTTAAGCATTGGCTGGCAACTCACCAGCTTTATGCGGTGTACCCTAAAGCGGCGGTCGCCGCGACTGCCGCAAAACTGCATGCCACCGCAAACGCCACCGCCAATAGTGCCCACGCGGTCATGCAAGGTGCCACCGCTGCACACGCCAAGGCCGCTGCGGTGGCTACCGCGGGGGTTAAATTGTCCGGTTCGCAGTGGCTTCACACCTGGACCCACATGGGCAGCATCAACAACCCTCTGCAAACCACTTGGCCAGGCGTGGTGCTCGGGCTGGGGTTTGTGCTTTCATTTTCTTATTGGTGCACCAACTTCCTCGTGGTGCAGCGGGCGCTGGCTGCCAAGGATATGACCGCAGCTCAGGATACGCCCCTGCTGGCGGCATTTCCTAAAATGATCTTCCCTTTCATTGTTATCCTGCCGGGGGTATTGGCTATCCCGTTGATTCCGCACCTGCTGCCCAGCGGCCCCGGCGTAGCACCCACCAAAACATTCAATAATGTCATGCCGTTGATGATGGCCAGATATTACCCTGCCGGTTTGCTGGGACTGGGCCTCACTGCGCTGATGGCGTCGTTTATGTCCGGTATGGCCGGCAACGTCACTGCCTTCAACACCGTTGTCACCTATGATCTCTACGCCGCCTATATCCGTCCCAACGCAACCGATAAACACTACCTTAATTTTGGCCGCCTGATGACGGTCGTTGGCATCATTATCAGCGTCGGTTTTGCGTACGCAGTCGCCGGCTCGCGCAGCATTATGGGGTACACGCAAAATATTTTTGGTGTGGTTAATGCACCACTGATCGCCGTGTTTTTACTCGGAATGTTTACGGGCTTCACCACACCTATGGGTGGTTTTGCCGGTATCGTCATCGGCACCTTAACGTCGTTGACGCTTTTTGTTCTGCGATTCCCTGGGTGGCCAATGGCTCACACTTTCAACAATGGCACTTCCGGTGCTTTCTGGTGCGCGGTCTGGTCGTTCCTGGCCGGGGCCACCGCCACCATAGTGGTGAGCCTGTTTACCAAAAACAAACCGCGTGAACAACTGGTTGGTCTTGTGTACCAATTAACACCCAAACCGGAAGCACACGATGTGCCCCTATGGCGCCGACCATTAGTCATCGGGATTGTTGCACTGATTTGCGCCCTGATCCTCAACCTGTTCTTCTGGTGATGGGTGCATGCCCCGGCGGGGGAGTATCTTTGTTAGCGGAGTTTGAATTATGATCGACTTACGATTACCGATTGGTATATTTTTTATCTTGGTCGGCCTCATCATCACGATTTATTCCATCATTGCTCCTGCTTACGTGCCGCATATTAAAGAGCACATCAACATCGACCTGTACTGGGGAATTGTGCTGTTGATTTTTGGCATACCCATGACTATTTTCGGTTGGATGGCGGAACAAAAATCCAAAAACGCTCGCACACCAGAGGAAAAATCAACCCACTAACCCGCGGCGACCGTTCGGCGGCGCATGCGTGTCATTTAGCCGCGGACGTTGTGCCCACGCGTACGTCAATGTGTGGCGTATCCGCATACGATACCCGCGCGGGCGCAGGCGGGCGGTGTGCACCCAACATCGCAAAGAAGCACGCTGGTTCAAGCCCGGCGGCTAACCGTTCGCATGCGTGCACGCATCTGCCAGCACTGGCGGACACGCTGCCAAAATTTTGAGAGCCACTCGATCAACAGGGTTTTCTATTTTGCCTTGATTTTACGCACCGATGGCGATAGCCTTGACTGTCCATGGAGAGGTGGCCGAGCGGCTGAAGGCGCCGGTTTGCTAAACCGGTGTACGGGTTACAACCTGTACCGCGGGTTCGAATCCCGCCCTCTCCGTTAATTCCCGCAGCCGGGTGTGGGAAGCGTGCGCCTGGCGGTCGTTGTGGTTTCCAACTCGATTTCCGCCCGCGCTGCATCGCCCGCACCTTGGCGTTCGTGGCAGATTCAAAAGGCAGCCGACCATCGACTTATCCCGCAGGCAATCGTTGCCGATATGCGTACCTGCATAATGCGCGAAAGGGCGGCCTTCCCCTGCGGCGCTCCACACCGTGCCGGTTCCGGCATTGCGGCATAACGGCCGTTTTCGATTGCCAGCCGTTGAACTCTCGCATAGGCTTAAATCAAAGAGTTTTCATCGTCACACGGTAATATATGGTTTATGGCGATTAAACGCGATTATTGTATGAATCATCCCGATCGGCCTGCGATTGGTCGGTGCGTTATCACGCGTAACCCCATCTGCGCCGAGTGTTCCACAACATATGATGGTGTCAATTACAGCCGCGAAGGTTTGGAAATACTGCGACGATCGCGTATCGCACCAGTCGGCGACCATTGGCTGAGGCAAAACCTCTGGCTGCTCATTTTTACACTGCTCTCGCCATTGGTGGCGATTGAGATGGGTGGCTGTCTGTATCTGCTATTTATTCATTTAATGCAGCACCGCTGATGTTGGCGACTGACCACGGAGGATATTTTTAACGTGTCGCTGTCGGCATACGATTACTTTCCGCAATCTGATCAATTTACAGCCTTGATGGACTGCTCTATTGAATTGACACGGGATTGTGCGGGGTGGTTTGTACCCGCTTATATCGTGGCCAATACACCGCTTGCCCTAGCGCTGATTGTGGGCCTTAACGCAATTGGTTCCCGCAGCGCAGCTCTAGCTCTGATGGGGGCCGGTTTGGCGATCATGGCGTTTCTGTGGCGGTGGGTGGTGCTGACGATGGCGCAACGCCGATTGCTGCGGATATTATCTCCCAGTATCAGCGTCCCGCCGTGGCGACGAATGTGGAGCATCATTGTCATTAAATTCATGCTTTGCGGAATTGGCATTTCCGCCGCCTGCGTGGGATTTATTCCATCCATGGCTTCCTTAATCGGCTCTACCATGGCAGCGCCGTTTATCCTCGATCAGCACAAGGTTAATTTTGCCTCGGCCAGTCACCTCATTCGCGTGCCGTATTCCATGCCGCGCATCCTTGCCGGGCTCTATGGTCTGGCCCTGGTGTATGGCCTTTTCAGTGGGGCGGCGTACCTTCTTCTGGAATTGATTGCCAAACCCATTTTGCCGTCCTTCTTAGGCATCCACGATATGCATCTGCAACTTATTGTCAGCAGTCGAGCCTTTGGTTTAACGGTTTTGGTGCTTTGCCTGGTGCCGCTGGATATGTTCTGGATTGTCGCCGGCGTGATCCTCAGCCAGCGAATTGGTTTCCTTCAGACGGGGGCGGATCTGAAAGCCCGGCTACTGATCATCGCGGGGGATGTGCCCTCATGAAGACGATCGTACTGCTTCTTGTAGCGGTGGCGGCGCTAGTGGCCGTGCCTGTTTCAGTTATCGCCGCGACCTCCGACGTGTCGCATCAGCGACTGGAAAAAATTCTCAAATTACCTGAATATCACCGCTGGGAGAGCCATCACGGTTACCGCGCGGCATCCCATAATGCGGTATTAAGGGTACTGGACCGTATGTCTCGGTATCTCAACCGTCTGGTGGCCCCATTGTTGAGGTGGCTTCGCTGGAAGATGCGTGGAAAACCGCATAATCACAGCCATCAAAATGGACACCACAAGGGTGCATCGGGGGCGTGGGGTCTGGGGTCTTTGGCCGGCGTGCTTGGCAAAATCTTGCTCTCTGTGCTGGCCATGGCTGTTATTGCACTGGTTGGCTGGATTCTCTGGTCGCTATGGAAGCGGCAGCGGGCCCCCGTTGCGCCGGCGGTGGTCCGATCCTCGGCGATTAATGTTAAAAAAGCACTGGATGAGGGTGATGCCTTGGCTCAGGGTGCCGATGCTTGGCTAACTGTGGCGCACCAGTTGGGGCAGGATGGCAATTGGCGATTGGCCTATCGGGCCATGTATCTGGCTCTGCTGTCGGGGTTGCACCAGTCAGGCCGCATCAATTTCCGCAGGTCGCTCACCAATCATGCCTATGTCAATGGGTACCGAGGGCCTAAAGAGGAAATTCAAACCTTTTCCACACTTACCGATATCTTCGATTGCGTCTGGTATGGCCAGAAAACTATTCCAACTGAGACCCTTGCAGGAATTGAGGCGCAATTGAAGTCGCTGCTTAATTCGCCGGTGACA
The DNA here is from genome assembly GCA_022730455.1 of Phycisphaera mikurensis. Lineage (GTDB taxonomy): Bacteria > Planctomycetota > Phycisphaerae > WQYP01 > WQYP01 > JAJZGD01. Next base: position 6,127 of record DZDI01000068.1, read on the forward strand.
CATGGTTAAACTGCAAACCTGGCTGGCGGTGGGGGGCATCCTGGCATTGCTGTTGTGGCTGCTGACTGAAGGTCTGCTCGTTAATCTGCAGGCGGGGCGGAGTGTGCCGCGTTTTTCTGTTTACCGATACGATCCATTGGGCATGGCGGCATTGCGGACATATCTAAAAAGCAGTGGCAATACAGTTCGGCAGTTGAAGCACCCGGCCATGAATACCAAATGGCGCGGTGTATTGATTGACATCCATCCACCAGCCTACGGTGGACGGCTGCTTTTATCCGCCACCCTTTCCCGGAAATATCACCCGCGACTCATGCAGTGGGTGCAGCGCGGAAATACACTCTTTGAAGTGACCTACCATAATACGCGGCTAACCCGGCATGAGGGCATCACCGTGCAGCCGCTTTCCAGTAATATTAAAAAGCCGCATCACCAACTGCCAAGGCTGGCGGGTGTTAATAAGATCGGCACGCCAAATAAATCGCCGGTTTCAGAGCCCAGGCCGGCGGATGACCATCACCGGGCATCACCACCGGGCGGCAAATCCGTCAAGCCAAAACGCAGCAAACTCGGCCATCGGCATCCCGCCGTCATTGAGGCACATCCCAACTTGCGCCTGATCAGGGTGGATCAATTTTACGCCACACATCGCAATCCCAAATGGTTTGAGCCAAGCCTGATTGCAGCCCGGTGGCAATCAACGCCATCGGCGAAAATAGCGCCCTCGAAACGCCTCGTGCCACCGCTGATATGGCTCGCCATGCCCAGTCGTTTTGAGTGTCGCATGGCCCGCACCAAGGCCATTTGGCGTCCGCTGCTGACTTACCATGGCCAGTCACTCGCCATTGAACGCCGCTACGGTAAAGGGCACATCGTTCTGCTCGGGTCGCCGTGGCCGCTGCTTAATGGGGGCATTGACAAGGGTTCCAACCTGGAATTTTTAATGAGCATCATCGGACATAAACCGGTGATTTTTAATGAATGGGGATTGGGTATCGGCGGTCAAATGACCACACTGGACTTGATTTCGCAATTTGGGTTGGCGGCCTTTGGATTTCAGGTACTGGTTTTGCTGGTGGCTGCCCTGTGGGAGGCAAGGCGGTTTCCGCAGCGGCACCCCATTTCAAATCGGGCCGTGGTGGCGTCCAACATCGAGCAAATTGCTATGCTGGGGCGGCTTTACCAGCGATCCCTGTCGCAGGCAGAAATTCGCGCCCGCGTAGCCGCCGAAGTTCACAGCCGTCTGGCCGCTGGTTTAAAGGTTCAGCCCCGCGGAGTTTCTGCCGCTGTTGACCGTCTGAGTGTTGATTTGCGGCTGAGGGTGCGTCAATTGCTTGCCAATGTCGAACTGATGGTGAATAACACGAACCCTGCGAGCCACCGCATGGGCAAAGGAAATGGGTACGGCGCCGAACTATTAACCGAGTCGGCCAATTTATGTGAGGAGATTAAGCGTGACCGAACTTCATTCAGCCGATCACATCGCGGCTCTTGACCGATTGCAGAGCGTACGCCAGCGGATAGCCGACGTTATCCGTGGCCAGTCGGATGTGATTGATCTGATGCTGACGGTGCTGCTGGCACGCGGCCATGGACTGCTGGAGGGTGTACCCGGCACGGCCAAAACGCTTTCGGTGCGCGTCATGGCCATGCTGCTGTCAAGCCGCTTCAAACGGGTGCAATTTACACCGGATCTCATGCCATCGGATATTCTGGGCACTACCATTTTTACTCCGGGCACCAATGAATTTCATCTGCATCACGGCCCGATTTTCACCGATCTGCTGCTGGCGGACGAAATCAATCGGTCGCCTGCCAAAACGCAGGCGGCGCTGCTGGAGGCCATGGCCGAGCGACATGCCACCATCGATGGTGTGCGGCATTTGCTCTCACCCATCTTTACCGTGTTTGCGACGCAAAACCCGGTGGAATTTGAAGGCACCTATCCGCTGCCGGAAGCGCAGCAGGATCGTTTTTTAATGAAGATTCGCGTCGGTTACCCCCCGGTAGACGCGGAGCAGGAAATATTAAAGGCGGTCCATGAGGGCCGCGCGCCAGATCAGGTCAATACCGACAGCGTCACGCCGCTGCTGGATGTCGATGGCGTTATCGGTCTGCAGCATACGGTGGATCAGGTACGCGTGGATCCCGCCATCCTTGATTATATTTTACGCATCGTGTGTTCCACGCGATCGCATGAATCGATCCAGCTTGGTGGAGGGCCGCGGGCTTCCATCGCGGTCCTGACATCGGCCAAGGCCTGGGCACTGGTGCAGGGACGCGATTTTGTTACCCCGGACGATGTGCTGCGTGTGCTCAACCCCGTGCTGGAGCATCGCATCATGCTTACTGCCGATGCGGAAATATCAGGAACGGACAAAACAGCGGTTTTGTCCGAGCTGGTTTCCAGACAGGAAATTCCAAGATGATTGCACCGGGAAAAATGAGCTTCCTGGTACTCGCGCTAGCGGCTCTCTGCGCCTTGCTGGCCGCCTTTGTTCCGCCGCTGTTCTGGGGCATGGTACTGCTGGATGTGCTCGTCCTGGCCATTATCGTCGTTCAAGCCGCCCGTCTGAAGCGTATCGGAATAGAGGCAATGCTGCATTGCCCGCGGCGCGGCGAGATAGGCCTGCCGCTTTCGGTCATCTTAGCGATTAATAATCCCGGTCGGCGAGGGTTGCAGGTAAAAGTCGAGATGCCGTGGCCGGAGAATTTCGATTGCAGGCAACATCTCGCCCATCTGCGGGTGAGTCCGCATTCGCAGGAGGCATGCGAGTTTGTCGGCCGGCCGCGAAAGCGCGGTTTGCTGCCTTTTTTCCCGCCGCTTGTTACGGTTTCGTTTCCGATTCCATGGGTTGTGCTGAGGTTTCAAGCCGCGGTATCCGATGCCGTACGCATTTATCCCGATATGACTGCGGTGCGCCAATATGAAACGCTGCGCCACCACCGTGCGCTGGGGCTTTCCGGTGTGCATCGGCGAAGACTCTTGGGCAGCGGCCGCGAATTTGAACAGTTGCGTGACTATCTGCCTGATGATGAATTTCGTGATATCAACTGGCGGGCGTCTGCCCATCATCAGCGGATGATTTCCAATCTTTACCAGCTCGAGCGCCGCCAGGATGTGCTTATCTGCATGGATACCAGCCGGTTGATGGCCAAGCCATCCGGTGATCGTACCACTCTGGATTACACCGTGAGTGCCGCCGTATTGCTGGCGCACGTGGCGGGCATTGAACGCGACAATATCGGCCTGCTGATATTTCGTGATGTGGTGAGCGGGTATGTAAAACCGGCCAGCGGGGAGACCGCCAAAAACAGAATTGTTGAAAAATTAGTTGAAGTGCACAGTGAACCGGTGTTTCCTTCGTTTTTCACGCTGGCGTCGGCCATCCGGTCGCGTCAGGCCCGGCGCGGCATGGTGTTTTTTTTCACAGACCTGAATGATCCGCAATTGGTGGAAAATCTTCGGTTGGCGGCACCGACCATAGCCCGGCGGCATCTGGTGACGGTGTTTTCGCTGCGCGATCCGCTGCTCCGTGCTGTGGCAGCATCCGGCGCTGCCACGGTTGCCGGGGTGGCGCAGGTGCTGGCGGCGCGGCATCTGTCAATGGAACGTGAAAGTTCGCTCGTTGAGCTATCACGTGCGGGCGTGGTGGTGGTGGAATCCGATGCCGATGCACTGAATTTGGATGTGATCAATCATTATTTAAGTATTCGCACCCGGCAATTGGTGTAAGCCAGCAGCTCAGGCCGGTTGGGCAATGATCAGGGAGGTTTTCAAAGGTGTGTCGCTCGCATCCATGCATCCTCCCACGTGCTTGATAACCACGCTCGCACGTTTGGCCGCGTACCTTGTGTCCGCGTGTGCGTCCATGTGCGGCATATCCGCACACCTTACGCCGTCAGCCCGATACGCCTTTCGCAATGCACAGCCCTCCGATGCTGGCGGTCAAAGGCAAATTCCTGTACTGTTTCTCCGGTGGAATGGGTCTGGCGGGTTAAATGATGGATGATGCGCACACCACCATTGCCGATTTGAAGCTGGCAATGGGTGAATTTGTCGCCGCCCGGCAGTGGCAAAAATTTCATCGACCGGATCATCTGGCCAAAGCCATCAGTGTGGAAGCTGCGGAATTGCTGGAACTGTTCCTCTGGCTTTCACCGCAGGAAGTGGATGAGAAAATGGCCAATGCTGATTTCCGGCAGGCGGTTAGGGATGAATTGGCTGATGTGATGACTTTTCTCGTTTCACTCTCCGATGCAGCGAACATCGACATCGCAACGGCCGTAAGAGATAAAATGGCTCGCAATGCGGCCAAATATCCCGCGGAAAAATTTCAAGGGGTGTACCATCGCCCCGTCATACAGGAGTCAAACCGCAGTTTCTGACCTGCGGAAAAATGGATTATGAGTCAAAGTACGCCAATCGTAAAAAAAGTGGGTGAATATATCCGTCGGCCTTGGTGCAGTGTGCTGGCCATCACGTTACTGATTGTCAGTTTTATATCCAATCTGATTTTTTTGTATCACCATTGCCCGTTTGATATGTCAGAGGATGAATGCCATTACTGGCTTTGGTCGCAGCATATGGCGTGGGGATATTATTCCAAAGGGCCGGGGATCGCGGCGATTATGTTTGTCGCCACGCACATCGGACGAATGTTTGGCGCACCGCTGGCGTGCATGCCGGTGATACGCACACCGGCAGTAATTTTTTCGCTTTTTAGTGGAATTGCCACCTGGTTTCTCGCCCGTCGAATATTTCGCGATGACCGAACCGGTTTGATGGCGATATTGCTGTCGGCTGGGGCACCGGTTTTCGCCGTCGGCAGCCTGCTTATGACAATTGATTCGCCGATGTACTTGTGCTGGGCGTGGGCAGTGGTATGCCTGTGGCTTGCGGTTGAGCCGCGGGCCGATGGCTCGCTGCCTGCCGGCAAGGCATCGGCCGGCTGGTTGTATCTGGCGGGGATATTATTTGGCCTGGGGATTCTCGCCAAGCCGGTGCTGCTGCTTTTGCCACCATCGGTGTTGATAGTTGCGTGGATGAATCCGTATATGCGGCGGAGGCTGGCAACATGGAACTCGCTGGGTGCGGTACTGGTGGGCCTGGCGATACAGATACCGACGCTGGTATGGAATGCCCAGCACCATTGGATGACTTTTTTGAGCATCGGGAGTGAAGGCGGTCTGGCAAGCCGTTCGGGCTTACTGGTGCACTTGGAGCAGTTGCCCGCACATGTGGGCTTATACATCGGATCGCAGGCGGGAATTCTCGCGGGGATATTGTTTGGATTGCTGGTGGCGGCCATCTGGCAGGCAATCGTTAAAATGCGCCGTACCGGTGATGAAATTGAGAAGATTCGCTGGGCGTTCTTACTCGGCATCACACTGCCGATCTTCGGGTTTTATTTCATTCTGTCGCTTTGGTCGAAAGTGCAACCGAATTGGCCGGCGGCCGGTTATTTTACCGCGATCATTTTGCTTTCAGGCGCGGCAACCCATTGGTTTAATGACCCAGGCAAGTTGCGACGGGCATGGCGATTCTGGATCATCGCTGCGGTGGTATGGGGCTTTTCTCTCACCGTGCTGGCTGAGAATGTTCAGCGGCTGTACTCCTGGACGGCAACGTGGGAGCATAACGGAATACCATTTCCGCGTTGGGACCCTGCCGCCCGCCTCCGTGGTATGAAACTGCGGGCTGCGGCCACACAAAAAGTTCGCCTATCCATGTGGAGCGGCAAAGGCCCCTTGCCATTGGTCATCAGCAATCGCTGGGACGTGGCCAGCAGCCTCGATTTTTACCTTCCCGGCAACCCGTTTGTATTTTGCATTGGACAGATATGTGGCGGTCGGCAGAGTCAATATGATCTCTGGCCGGGTATTGATCAGAAAACCAGGTCCGGCCAATTACGTTATGCCGGTCGTAACGCGGTGCTGACGGGATCATTTTCAGGACCGATTTTTAATCGCGTTATCAAACCGGCGTTTGTGAAGGTATCACCCATGATACAGATACCGATCTATTATCATCATGTGCTGTTTAAGACGCTCAACGTTTGGAAGTGTTACGGCTTTAAGGGATTCGATGAAAAACCCGCCCAGAGATTTTAATCAAAGGGCCAGACTATTTGTTTACTCGGAATTAAAACCGGGTGGACGCCTTTATGCCGATGGATTCTACGGACGATAAGGGGAGCTTATGGCGCTCAAGCCTGATGATACAGTTTGCTTTTGCTTTAAAGTAAGCCTGCAGAAGATTGAAACCTTCTGCAAGATGGAAAAGCCCAGATATGCGTCGCAGATATCCGATTGCCTTTCGGCCGGTACGGGCTGTGGCTGGTGTGTCCCGATGTTGAAAAAGCTGCACGGAGAATTTTGCGAACCATACACTCCGCCGTGGCGCAGCGCCGACGTCCAGACACAACCGACTCGCGAGCAAAATGCCACCGAGGTCAATGAGGATACATGGGCATCGGGACGGCAGCAGTATCTGGCGGGCAAGAAAAATAACAAGCAATAATCGACCTAGTGCTTTGTCACGCCTACAAATTAGGATTGATTGGCCGCAAACGCACCAACTGCAAGGAGCCAGCGGCGAAAATCGGGTACGTGTACCCATTGAGCTGATGCGACGCCGCAGGTGGGGCGCTTGCGGCCAACCCTGCGGGGCGGGGGCTAAGGGGCCGTGGTCTTTGTCGCTCGTCGTCATTGTATGTTCCCATACACAATCCTCCTCGCTTCGCGACCACAACCCCATAGCCCACCGTCAATCCTAATTTGTAGGTGTGACAGAGCACTAGCGGTTGCAGAAGCCCGAAGCCGCTTGCCGCGCCGGCGGTTGGCATGGTGGCTGGTACGCATGTGGATGCACCGTGCCGCATCATGCGCGGGCACACAAAGAATTGGTGAAATGCAGCGCGACGGCCAGGTCGGCGGTGTGCGCACTCACCCGTTGGCGCAGGGTTTTAGCCCGGTGCCTTGTGGTTGCTGGCGTCGATGGTATGTTGGCGGGTGATGCAGGAACCGCTTATTAATAACGCGATACTTGTCGATGCCGCCGGCAGCGGGCGGTCACTGGCGTTTGTAGATATTACACCGCGCCGCCGATCTCAACTGGCGCAACTGGGTATTGTTACCACCCTTGATCTGCTCAATTGGCTGCCGCGGCGTTACGAGCGATTTCATCATGGACTGCCTGTTACGCAAATCAAAGTGGGACAAATGGTCACCGTGCAGGGCATGGTGGTGCAGACGCGTTTGCACCGTCGGCGTCCGATGCGTTTTGAAGCCTTGCTGGAAGATGCCAGCGGCCGGTGTGTGTTGACATGGTTTAACCGGCGCGATCTGGCTGATAAAATCAAACCCGAAACCTTGCTGCACGCCGCCGGTAAGGCGGGGATATACAAGGGGCGAATACAGCTCGTTCAACCCGAAATTAAAATTGTGGAGAAAATGCAACCTGCCCTCTCCAGTGATGGCATTGAACCTGTTTACCCCGCGTCGGCAGATGTATCGAAGCGCTTCATCGCTGATCTGTTGGTACAGCATCTGGAAGAATGCCTTGCGGACGTGGTGGAATGGTTCAGCGAGGCACATTTGTCTCAGCGGCATTTAATGCCACTGCGGCAAGCCTATCGTCAGTTGCATCGGCCTGTGGCCATGCCGGAGATTGTGCGGGCGCAGCGCACCATCGCCTATCATGAAATCATTCTCTTCCAATTGGCGTTGGAGATACGTCGTTATCACCAGAAACACTCGATTGTGGCGGAAAAATTGCGTACCGATAATCTCGTAGATCAACGCATCCGTGCGCTGATACCCTTTGATCTTACCCCGGCACAAAACCGTGTCATTGCCGAACTTCGCCAGGATCTTTCGCAGGTAGAGCCTATGAATCGGTTGCTGCAGGGTGATGTCGGCAGCGGAAAGACCGTGGTGGCCCTTTACGCGATGCTGATGGCAGTTGCGGCGGGCAAGCAGGCGGCCTTGCTGGCACCCACCGAGCTATTGGCAGAGCAGCACTATGAATCCATCAGCCAACTTCTTTCCAATAGCCGGGTGCAGATTGAATTACTTACCGCTGGCGTGACTGCCGCCAAACGCGCCGACATCCTCACTCGTCTGGCAAGTGGCGAGTTGCATATGGTCATCGGGACGCATGCCTTGCTGGGTAATCCGGTTGAATTTGGTCATCTCTCGCTGCTGGTTGTCGATGAGCAGCACAAATTCGGCGTGCACCAACGCGCCATGCTTCGCCATCGGTACGCCAATGTGCACACGCTTGTGATGACGGCCACACCTATCCCGCGCACCTTGGCGATGACCTGGTTTGGAGATCTGGATGTATCGACCATTGACGGTCTGCCGCCCGGCCGCCATCCCGTCAGCACCCGAAAAGTTACCGGTGCACAATTACCTGATGTGTATCAATACATGCAGCAACAGATACGTGATGGCCGCCAAGTCTACGTCGTGGCACCGGCGATTGATGAGGGGGTTTCAGAACTGGACAATGTCAATGAGGTGCTGGGCGATCTGGCCCGTCACCTGCCAGCGGAAGTTCGCATTGAGCCTCTGCACTCGCGGTTGTCGGCCGAACAGCGACGGCGGACGATGGATCAATTCCGGGCTGGGCGTATCCATATGTTGGTCTCCACCACCATTATAGAAGTGGGTGTAGATGTGCCCAACGCTACGGTCATGCTGGTTCGCCAGGCGGAGCGATTTGGTCTGGCCCAATTGCATCAATTACGGGGCCGCATTGGCCGGTCCAGTCTTAAATCGGTCTGTATCCTATGCAGTGATGATGATTCCGACGAAGCCAAAGCTCGATTGGATGCGCTGGTTAAGAATGCCAGCGGTTTCCGGGTGGCGGAAGAAGACCTGAGAATTCGCGGTATGGGAGAAATGGTAGGGACGCGGCAAAGCGGCATGCCTGAGTTTTTATTTCCCGATTTTTTGCTGGAGATACCCTTTCTGCAGATGACCCGACGCGACGCCGCTGCAGTGGTTGGCGCGGATCCTCATTTGATCGCGCACGAAAACATCCGGCTTCGGCATGAGGTGTACCGCCGGTACGAGGCCACACTTTTACTTGCCGATGTGGCATAGGAGTCTGTCCAAGTAATAACAGGGACTGCGACGGCATGGATTTTGGCGGGC
>DZDI01000205.1 GCA_022730455.1 Phycisphaera mikurensis
GTTGAGTGGCCCAGCAGTTTCTCTGGATCGCGTTGTTCGCCTATCCAGCCTGGCGATACAGTTCAGCTCCCAATGTGCGAATCTCGTGAAAGCTTTGACGCTGTTTCTGTCTGAGATCACTTACAGACTTCGGTTTGGTCGAGTACCCGGCGCCCGGCATCATCGGCGGCGCGCAACGCCGTCTGCTGCATGCTGTTGTTGGGAAGAATCGGCACCGGCAGTGAGGGGCTTCTGCCAGCGCCCTACAAGCACCAGCAACAGTGACATGAGCACGAAACCAGCAAGGATGCCAAGGGCGTTCGTGAGCGTCCTGGCATATCCGATCTTGCTCACATCAACAAAGTAATACGGATAGTGTCCGGTCAGTTCGCCACGGATCAGCATGTATACTAAGTATCCGATGGGATAGCTCATCCATGCACCGACCTGCGACCACCGCAGCCCCTGTTTCGGCACGGAGATCCACCAGTAGACGAGGAACAGGATCGGCGTCAGGTAATGAAGTATCTCATCGGCGGCCAGTTGCCACCCTTGCGGATTCCACGTCTTGCGAAGCAGCAGGAAGTAGGCGAGCCCAACCACGGTAATCGCGGCGGCGGTCGCTGTCGCGACACCGGGCCGAGTGAAGAAGCGCCCGGCCCGGGACGCGGGCGCGAGCAGCGGCACGGTCAGCACAAGCGCGACCAGGAGATTGGTCAGGATCGTGAAATAGGCAAAATAGATGATCAGCCCCTCGACGATGGTTTTGCCGTTGGCCGTAGTCAAGCTCAACGACAAATACAGTTGGAGGAGCAGGCCGCACCACGCGACGATCGCGGCAAAAATCGTGAAGAGGCGCGCAGTTCCGTGTTCGGCCGTCATTTCCATGACCCTCCACAACCGTGATAGATGTGTTTGTCGAGCGTAACGGTCACGGTCGGCTCGATTATGGCAAGGAAATATGCAAGGGGGCGGGCGGTCATCGTAGTCTGCCCCCTATTTGGACGAACGGATGAATCGGAGCGGCTTCGGCCGGTTCGCTGAGAAAATGTAGAGGTATGGCTCCTTGATCTCGAAGCGTTGTGCGTCGCGCAGCGCCGCGAGGTACTCGTTCTCCTGCTTCATGACCGCCTCAGCGCACATCTTTCGCGTAGTCACCAGGGGGCCGAACGTAATCACAGAACCACTGACAGTCACCGTTCCGTGGAACTGATTGCACGAGCCGCTGCCACTGGCTTTGCCATCCTCAGGGAACTCCAGAGTGGCTTGCGCCCTGTCCATCACGCCAGCGCCGGCATGATCCTCGAGACGCCATTTCGTTCCCGTCAAAGTGCTGGCGAGCGCTTCCCCGCCCGGACGCCTCCTGATGCGCAGCAGTTCGACAGGCTGACCGACCATGCCGATCGACGCCATCTTATCACTGCGTCGTGCATCCGCCTCCACGTCCATGCCGTCGACCCGGAAAGCTTCAGGGAGGTTGATCGGATTGTATTGTGTACCCTCCGCGTCGCGGATCACAAACAAGCCGCCCTCCAAATCCAGGTAATGCACGGTTCCCGAGATATGAATCGTCGGCCCCGAGCCCGCAGACTCGGGCTTGAGCTCAACCCAGCCATGACTTCCGGTGCTCGCACACGATGAAAGGACAAGCGCGGCAAGTAGAACGACGAGCGCTGTCCGCCAGTCACGCAACCAGTATTTCATGTTTATCTCCCTACGGGTTGGTTCACTGAATGATCAAGTACGAGCGGCGGTACGGCCGGCTTGAATCGGATATCGATCGGTTCTCCAGGACTGTGAATCCGGATGCGGAATGTATCCTTGTTCAATTCGAGAATATCGACCTTATACTGCAAGCCCCCCTCATTCATCGTTAAGTGCCCGTCCAAGTAGCGCCAGCTACCCAGGGAGGGAGTGCCGTGAGGGGAGGCCATGACGAGCGTGCCATCGGATAGGAACCCATACAGCTCACCTGATGCCACCTGCCGTGACTCGGCTACAACCCAGATCCTGTTGATGAACGACGAAGGGACGTTCGTGGACGCTTCCTTCTTGGTCGCCTGAGCCGATACCTTTGGCGAAGAGGTCGCCGCCGCCGCCGAGCACCCGGCGACGGCAAGCAACGCACTGAAGACAGTTACAAAAATCCGAACTTTCATTATTGTTCTCCAATTACTTGGTTACTTATCCCGGCTCCCGAAATGGTTCACTCACCAATTACTTTGCAGTGGCAGCAGACGGCATGGTCGCAAACCAACGGTGCACAACCCCTGCAATTACTGCCCCTACTATGGGGGCCAACCAGAATAACCAAAGCTGATGAATCCATGGTGCACCTGCAATTAAAGCGGGTCCTGTACTACGTGCAGGATTCACAGAAGTGTTATCAATAGGTATGGAAATCAGGTGAATCAGCGTCAGCGTCAACCCGATAGCGAGGCCTGCGAAGCCCACGGGCGCCCGTGCACTTGTGGCCCCCAAAATTACCGTAACGAAGAAAAAGGTGCAGACTATTTCGGTGATCAGGCAGGACAGAAGACCGTAGTTTCCAGGGCTCAGTGCACCATATCCATTGGAAGCAAAACCATCTGTCTGGAAACCAGGCTTACCAATGGCGATCACATACAATAAGCCTGCTGCTGCGATTGCTGCTAACACCTGTATCACAACATAAGGCAGCACATCCTTACCACTAAAGCGCCCACTGGCCCAGAAACCCATGGTGACGGCCGGATTAAAATGTCCGCCGGATATATACCCTACTGCGTAAATCATGGTGAGCACGGTCAAACCAAAGGCCAATGCGACACCACCATGACCAATACCATACTTCGGAAAGGCAGCATCAAAAATTGCGGCACCGCAACCACCAAATACTAACCAGAATGTCCCAAAAAACTCAGCGCCAAGGCGATATTTCATTGGTAATTTCATGTATTAATACCCTCTCTTTGTAGTAAAATTTACAGTGTAACGCATTAATCCAACATAATAATGGTCGGGATGATAGCATCTGATGACTCAAAGCCAAACTAATTTTTATCCTAGCAACCCGTCGGTTTTAACCTCGGACTACTGCCAAATTTCGTCCAGAATTTTTGGAAATAGGGGTCCCCTCAGAATTCGGAATTTAAAGTGGGCGTTGGTGCCGCTGCAAAGCCTGCATTTGCTGGTTTTGGTATGTTGAATTCTTGGTGAAATACTCATCCACATCCGTTCAGTGGACGTTATTACCCCACTCCACGTTTGCCGCGCTTATGGGTGGCACT
>DZDI01000206.1 GCA_022730455.1 Phycisphaera mikurensis
ACCGCCCGCTCTTTGAAACGATCAAGACGCTTCTCATGAACGCCTGGGCCGGGAAAAATCCCGGTCTGCTGACCGACATTCTGGTCGATTCGTCCTGAGCTTGCCCGCCGGAGGAGCGAAGCGGTAAACAGTTACCTTTTAAGATTCAACAAACAGGGGACGTAACTGATTTCGGATGTATTGGCAGGAATTAAATTCGAAAATGGAGTCAAAAAACCAGCCGCCTGACTGGGCCAATCCACAACATTTGGCAGTATCTCTCACCGTCACGGTCAAACGATATTGGCAATCGCACGCCGTGATGATTGCCAATATCGCTTTTGGTGCCCGCCCACCGCGTTTGCCCGCATGCTCTATGCCCGTGCGCTGACCCAAGGCGTCTTAGCAGAGCTGCGATGCTTCCTCGTCGTTGGCGTCAGCTCAGTCGGCGGTTACGTGCATTGCTGCGAATCTGCCCCGGCGAGAGGCCGGTTTCCGCCTTGAACATGCGCGAAAGATGATACTCATCCCGAAAACCGGACCTGCGGGCGATCGTGAAGAGTTTGGCGTCCGTGGTGGTCAATAATCGCCGTGCCTCATTGAGGCGATAACGTAATATTTCAGACTTAATCGCCCGGCCCAGTTTCTGCTCAAAGATATCGTACAACTGACGGCGTGTGGCACCGGAAGCTGTTACAACCTCATCTACGGACAACGGCTCTCGGAAATGTTCAGCGATGAATCGGATCGCACGCACCAGATGCGAGTCATCAACCGCAAAAATATTGGTGCTTTGGCGTACCACCACCGGGCCGGGTGCTATCAAAATCGGGCCTCTGGGCGGCTTCTCGCCTGAAATTAGACGATCCAGCAATGCCGCCGCTTCAAACCCATGTTCGTGCCTCCGCCGGTCTACGCTGGTGAGTGGCAGCAGCCCCATCTCGCATGAGATCATGTCATTATCCACGCCGATGGCCGCTACCTCCTGCGGCACAATCAACGATGCCATTTCCGCGGCCTGAATCACATATTGCGCGTTGCGATCGTATTGCGCCATGACGCCCAGAGGGGTTGGCAGCCGTCCCAATTCTGCCGCCAACCAAGGCGTGGGATCCAACATGCGATCGCTGTCCCTGGATACGCTGGAAAAATCCAGATGGTAAAAGTGTTTGTCGGCAGCCTGTACGGCACGCCGAAATCCATCCCTGCGCTCGCGCTCCACCTGGGCATCGCCAAGCTGAAAGAAGGCCAGATGTTCAAAACCACAGGAAAGCAGATATTCCGCACCGGTACAGCCAATGGCCGGATTATCCGCCAGTACTCGGGCGACTTTAATTTCCGGAACCTCATCGACCATATCGACCACGGGTACTCTGGTGTGGCTGACAAATTTTACCAATGGCCCTTTGGCGCGATTGAGAATGGCGATCACGCCATCGCCATTCCATTGACTGGGTATTCGACCATCATGCCCGATGATGTCATTGAGAATCCATCCAACGCGCCGCGCATACTCCGCTACGCCGCGGTTGATTTCCTCATCGTAATAGTCCAGCGCCAGCAGAATATGCCGACGGTTGTATCGATTGTAAACCACGCAGGATAGTAATAACCCACATGGGCTGCCGAGGCAAGGTATTTCACCTCGCCGCCACAAAAGGGAAATATTTTCGCACAAAAGGCCATGTTGGCTGGCCCCAAAATCAGGAGCGAAAATGCTCGCGGCGGAACGCTTCCAGATACTCTATACGGTACTTTTCCGCCGCCGCCGAGCTCGTCAAACATTCATTCCACGGCATGTCGGGACGCGGGCCGATTTTTCCCAGCGGCACCGGCGGAAGTTGGTGCTGGTACTCGCTGGCAATTTGGCCAAAACGCTGCCCCCATGCCTTGGCCTTTCCTTCAGTCGTAAATAAACCACTGAACCGGGTAACATCCTGTGCGACCGGATCATCAAACATGGCCCAGTTCAGCCACCCGCAAACCAGGGGTGTGGATGTGCGAACCTCCTGACTGCAAAAGGCGGCCTGCTGCTGTGGTGTGCCCGGCTTGGGCGGGCCGTAGTGCGGGCAGATACCTCCGCCGTACCATCCAAACTCCGCCAGTACCGTGGGCAAACCGGGTAATCCCGCCTCACGCACCACCGATTCCAGATACGCCAAATTTGCCAGTTGGCTTGCCTGTGACTGATAGTGGTACCCGCCTGCCGCCAGCGGATAAAAATGTATTTCCATCAGATCGATAAACTTGGCTTGCCGCTGTGGCCGAAAGCCCGAATAAAATGTCAGCGGGTTGGGAATCGCCGGTATCGACCATTGAATCAGGCCAATGGTGACCAGAGCATCAGGATCGGCCTTCTTGATGGCCGCGACTTGCCTTCGGGTCCATTCATCGGCGACATGTTCCCTGAAAAGTTGGAAGGCCAGCAGCGCCGCGTGATCTGGATTACCTTTGGGTGATGGTATCGGCGTGGTTTTATGATTCCACTTATTCCACAGAGTCGCCATGGCGGCAGTGTCCCAGCCGATCGTCGGTTCATTTGCCAATTCGTACGTGAGGATCACGTTGCGTCCCTTGTATCGGCTGGCGAATAATGACCAGAATTGCTCCTGATCATCCAGAGCCTGCGGGTCCGCAAATCGATCGGTGCGTTGCCATGCCGGAATATTGTAAAAAGCCATGAGAGCACACGCTTGCACATGGATACCTGCCTCTTCCGCCAACGCCAGCAACTGATCAAATTTTGCCAGTGCGACAGGATCCAACCTGCCCGGTTGCGGATAAAACGCATTGCTGGTGAGCCAGACGCGAATGGTGTTGAAATTGTGCGCCTTGAGCAGCATCAAATCGCGGCGCGTTGCCGCTGCATCAAAATCTTTCCAAGCGCGGGGTGGCCAGCCGGTATTGGGCCGGAAGTACATGGCACCGAACGGAATAAAGGGCTTATTGTCCGCTTTAACCAAGCCCTTCCATCCCGGATGCACGCGCACCTTGGACAGCGCAGCAACGGTGTGGCTGCCCCCGGATGACACCACGGCTGGCCCGGCATCCGAAGCCTCTGCGATATCTGATTCAGAATGTCGCCCCAGCACCGGCGACAGCGGCGATGTCAGTGCCGCCGCCGTAATGAGTTTGCAAAAATTCCTGCGACGCATCTAGCGGTCTCCTCAACAGCGAATCTCAGACTTGGGCAGGCTCCTAGTGCTCTGTCATCCGTCAAACGATGGATAAAGCCTACGCAACTTTATCCGC
>DZDI01000069.1 GCA_022730455.1 Phycisphaera mikurensis
GCACCAGTGGTGAGGATATACTTTTTGACGATAAAGTTGAATTATTTTGAAAGTTTATGGTTTTAATATTTGATGGATCAAATATGTGGATGATTCAGACCGTTTTAAGTTAAGACAACATATTGCAAATTAGGAACGTCATGGCCAGTCGCACCATTGAAAATTATCTCAAGCAGTTGTGGCTGCTGGAGCATGCCGAGACGCCTAGGTTAAAGTCGGATAAACGGGGGCACCCGCAACCATGGGTATCGATGGGACGTCTGGCATCGACAGTGGGCGTCACCGCAGGCACCACGACGACAATGGTCAAGGCCATGGCAGATGCCGGACTGGCCCGATATGCACCCAGGGCCGGCGTGCAATTGACGAAAGCCGGCGAGAAACTTGCTCTGCACGTGCTGCGACGCCACCGATTGTTGGAACTGTTTTTAGTGGAAACCCTTGGTATTGACTGGGGCCACGCGCACGAAGAGGCAGAGGAGTTGGAACATGTCATATCGGAACCTGTTCTAAACGCTATTGATCGGCTGCTGGGGCGGCCGGTGGTTGATCCGCATGGCGATCCTATTCCGTCCGAACAGGGCGCACTGACAATACAAACGACCTTGAGCCTGGCTGAAGCGGAAGTTGGGTGCAAGGCCACTATTCTGAGAATTTTAGATCAAAGTCGGGAATTTTTAACATTTGTCCGTCAGAGCGGACTGGTGCCAGGCGTCAACGTCGCTGTAGACGATATCAATGTAAATTCAGAAGCGATGTCACTTCATCCCGATGGTCACCCGCCCCTGAGTATCTCGCTATCTGTAGCGGCCAAGTTTGAAATTTCCTCGGCGCCCCACGGCAATGCCGCGTCTATCGCAAAAACGCGCCGCAAATAGTCTTTTATCGCAAACATCCACACCAAATTCATCTTTTGCCCGCCTATTTCCATCCCCGGTACAGATCCATCATGGTGGGTTATTCGACATATACGAAAGCCAGCCAACGGCACCATGTTTTCCCTTAAGCCAAAGGTTCGCTCCGCCATTCCCGACTGAAGCCGTACAGTACACTTGGACAGGCTCCTATGGGCCGGAGCCGTCGGGCCAGCGACGTAGCCAAGCCGGGCCCTGCCAGTGCAGAGGATATGCTCCCGGACTGGATAGACCAGACCTCTCAAGCAATGTACCCTCTTCTAGGTACAGCGCGGCCAAGGCGTCAAGATAGTTGACAACTGATTGCGCTTGTGTGAGCTGGGCGGAGAGCAAGGTGGTCTGGGCCTGTGCCACTTGCAGCGACGTTGCCTCGCCCACGCGAAACTGCCCCTGCGTAGCCGTCAGCGTCTCAGCCTGGGCGGCAGTGCTGGCAATGGCAGCGGTAATCTGTTTCCGATCCGTCTGCGCGGTGATGTAGTCATTGCGAATAGCCAGTTCCACCGTTTGCACAAGATTAGCCAGCGACGCTTCAAGCTGATCGCGTGAAAGCTGGGCCCCTTGATACGCCGCTCGTGCGGACCGGTTCAGCAAGGGATAGCTGAACGTAATCCCCCCACCGATGGAATAGCCCGGCCCATTGAGATTACTGAACGCACGCCCAAAATCATTGGAGTAACCCGTTTTGCCGAGCGCCAGGAAGAGGTCTAATTGTGGCAATAATCCATTGCGAGTTTGAATGACTGATAAATCACCCTGCTGAATTTCAAGCTTGGTCTGATTGATAACCGGACTCATTTTCATCGCCAGTTTGAGGTGTTCTGTCAACGGTTCCAAATTTTGAGCGGGTATGAAAGGTGCATTGAGCAGCACAACATGGCGCCGCCAAAAGGCACGCTGTGGTGGGGTGATTAACTGCAACAGATTCAGTCGAGTCGTTTGGAGAGAACCTTGAGCAGCGATCAGGGCCTGTTCTTCGGTGGCCATTTGTGCAATGGAAGCGGGAAGCTGAGAGCCCGCAATCCGCCCCACTTTGATAAATGCTTTGGTTTCCTCCATTTGCTGACGAGCGACATCAACTGCCGTTTGTAAAATGGAGACGTTTTGTTGGGCCAGCGCAGAGGCCCAATAGGCCGTGATGATGTTATAAACGGTGGCTTGGGCGACACCCCGCAATTCATATTCGGAGATACGTACACCAAGTTTGGCGGATCGGATGGACGCTAAATTGGCCTGCAAATCCCCGCCTTTGAGCAGGGCTTGCGTAATAGTTAAGGCACCGCCGATATCGCTGGATTGTCCGGCTCCCCCACTGCCATGGTTAATCGTGGCATTGGCACTGGCGGAAATCGTGGTACCAGTGGGCAAAAATTGTGAAATGCCCACCTGGCCCGCGGTATTATTATTGTCCAAATCAGAAGTGCCGTTGGGCGTTCGGGATTGCGTGCTCGAAGCCGATGCCGTGACAACCGGATCAAATATACCTCTGGCACCAAGTACATTGGTCCGGGCAATCGTTGGTGAAAAACGCTGCACCAGCAAAGCAGAATTATTGGCCAGCCCGTGGACCAGAGCCTGTCCGAGGCTCAGTTTAAGCACCTGCCCACGGTTCTTCTTAAGTTCAGGCTTCCGACCGCTCTCCCGTTCCACAACGACCTTGGTACGCACCCCGCCTTCATCGAGTTTCTGCTGGTGGGCGATGGCGGCGACCATGTAATTTTCATAGCCGTTGGAATCGATGCTTGCGCACCCCTGGAGTCCGCAGGCCAACACCAATGACATGATACTTAATACATATTTAATTATCTGTGATGGACCTGCGTGCAGGCGTTCATTCATATCGGAGAGCCTCGATGGGGTTAAGCCGCGCAGCGCGGCGGGCGGGATAATAACCAAAAAATACGCCAACTCCGGCGGAGATACATAATGCAAGTAGAATCATATGAGGTTCAACTACGCCGGTGGCATGGCGAAACTTAACAAAATGAGCTGAAACGACGCCAACGCCCACCCCGATGACTCCGCCAATCACACTGACCAACACTGATTCGATAAGGAACTGCCGCAGCACGTCGCGTTGGCGGGCTCCAATGGCCTTGCGAATGCCGATCTCGCGTGTACGCTCAGTGACCGTTACCAGCATGATATTCATAATGCCAATACCGCCGATCAGCAGTGCTATACCCGCCACCGACCCCAACAACATGGTAAACGCCCCGCCGATGCGATTGGTAATTTTTATGATCTGAAGCTGACTGGCTATCCAAAAATCGTCTGAATCGCCGTCAATGAGAGAGTGGCGAATTCGTAACACAGTCTGAATTTGATTTTGAACCGGGGTTAAATCGGACGCGTGCTGCACCTCAATATCAATGTGATTAAGGGCGATTTGATGCTGGCCCATCAATTCCGTCATAGCGGTGGTGTAAGGCAACAGCACCTGATTGTCTGGATCAAACCAGCCCTGTCGACCTTTAGGTACCAGAACACCGATCACCTTAAATCTTATGGTTCCGACCGTGATGGTGTGTCCCAGCGGATTTTGGGAACCAAATAGCCGCGTGGCTGTCTCCGGCCCAATCACTGCGACGGACGCCATGTCACGTATATCAAAGTAATTGAACATCTGACCGCTCTGCACCTTGAAATCGTGAATAAGAATGTAAGTTGAAGCGCAGCCGATGATATTACAGTAAGTGTGATAATTACCCCATTTAACCGGCTTGCTGTCTGCAACTACTGGTGAGACATATTTCACTCCCGGAATGGACAAAATGGCATGAGCATCGCCCAGTGTCAGCGGTTCAGCAGCACCATTAAGCACCGGCGGAATGCGTGGATTATGAGGGAATACGGTAATTGTATTTTTCCCCATGCGAGACACCCATTTTGTGATTTGCGATTGAACCCCGTTGCCCAGCGCCAGCATGGCAATGACTGCCGCGACACCGATAATCATGCCCAGCATGGTGAGGACGGAGCGAAGTTTATTACCTATAAGACTTCGCAGAGCAAGTTTAATGGTAGTCCAAAATAACATGCCAACCTTCCCGATTAATGATGCGGTGTCCACATGCTCATCGCATTGCCCAGATGCACAACCACTTTTTGTCCGGCCTTCAATCCATGCAAGACCTGCCAGTCGGTATCGTTTCTTGCGCCCAAAGTGACAATGACGTTCTTTTTTATCCCATTCGCTTCTACGACGGTCACCGAATCCTGTCCATGGTGAATGACCACAGCCTGAAGAGGTATGTATATCACATTGGACAGTCGATTAGTAAAAATATCGAGATTGGCCGTCATACCCGGTTTAAGCAACATACGCTTGGCACCAAGCACCTCAATTCGGGCCTGAAAAGTAACAATGTTGTTCTCACTGGTACTGCTGCTGGTATTCGTGCTGGTTTGATCTTGAATCGATTCCGGCCCAATGAGCTTAACTTTGCCGGGGAAGATAATACCCGGAGCGCCAGCGGCCGTAATTTGCACTTTATCGCCCGGCTTAACGCGGTTGATATCCCCCTCATCAATCGTCGCGTTGATATAAATATGCGACAGGTCCACCAGTGTCATAATGGTGGTTCCCCCTCCAACATTGTTGGTTGCGGAGGCGATAATTTGGCCGCGCTGAACATCTACGTTGGCCACATACCCGGTGAAGGGGGCTTTCACAGTGGTGTATCCGAGGTTGGTCTGCGCCTGACTTACACTGAATTTAGCTTTGGCCATGGCGACCTTGTCAGCCTCGACGTTGATCTTTTGCAGACGGACCTGTAAAGCCTGTTGCTTAAGCTCGGCATAGGTAATCTCTGCGAGACGAAGTGACTGCTGGTCTCTAACCATGCTGGTGTAATCGGTATCGTAAGTCTGCTGCGATGCAAGACCTTCTTTAAGGAGCGTCTTATCACGCTGGTAATTCAGTGTGTCATTTTTCAACTGGGCTTTGGCAGAAAGAATATTGGCTGACGCGGTCTGCCGGGTGGTTTCCAGATTATCTTTGGCAATTTCATAATCTAGCTTCGCAATCTGCCATGTGAACATTGCCTGTTTATAGTCCTGCTCGGCAATGCTGAGAGCCTGGAGTTCTAGAGTAGGATCAACCGTCAAGATAACCTGACGCCGTTGGACCAAATTGCCAATTTGATATGGCAGCGTTGTAATTTCCCCTCCGGCTTGACATTTAACATCCACCGTACGCCGTGCCTGGACATTGCCGGTGGCGTAAACATGTACGGTCAAAGGCCCTTTTTTAACAACGTCGGTATGCACCTCTGACTGCGTCACCGCCACTGCAGTGCGCGATTTCAGCCACCACGCACCTCCGCCGAGAATCAAAAGCAGGATGATGAAAATCCAAGGCCACTTCTGCGTTGTTTTTGTTTTTGCTTTTGCCATTTGAGTTTTCGGAGCTTTCCTATTGTAAAAAAAACTAACCGGTCGCCGCCAACGGAGGATCTATCTCCGCCGTGCCACTTGTATGAACGGAGGAATGTTCAAGAATGTCCACGACCCGCCCATCGCGAATGCGAGCCTCACGCGCACAGTGCTTGGCCACGCCAGAGTCATGCGTAACAACCACGATCGTACGGCCTTGCGCATTTAAGTCATGAAATAAATTTAAAATATCGCGGCCAACCCTCGAATCCAGATTACCGGTTGGCTCGTCGGCAAGGATGATCGCCGGGTTGGTCACAATCGCACGGGCAATCGCTACACGCTGGCGCTGGCCGCCGGACAATTGCGCCGGCTCATGGTGAAGGCGTTCCGCCAAACCTACTGTTTCAAGTGCCTCAGTGGCGACATTCCGTGCGTGACGAACGCCGGCGTAAAGCAACGGCATTTCCACGTTTTCCAATGCACTGAGCCGTGGCAGGAGATTGAAACTTTGAAATACAAATCCGATCTTGCGATTTCGTATATTGGAAAGTGCATCACCTTCCAGCTCCGATACATCCTCGCCATCAAGAATATATTCGCCTTCGTCAGCCACATCCAAACATCCAAGGATGTTCATCAGCGTTGTTTTACCGCTGCCGGACGGACCGGTAATGGCGAACATTTCTCCCAGCAATATCTGCAAGTTGATGCGGTCGAGTGCGAGCACGTCCCCAGCGTCCAAGTGATAACGCTTAATGATCTGTTTTAATTCCAGAATAGGTTTAACAGATTCCATCAATCAATTCCGCAACACAAGCGTAACCCACATCAACATCCGGATGGTCGATCACAGCCTTGGCGTTTTTACGCCAACACTTGCCGAATCCAACACACCGCCATTTGCCCGGTGATAGTCCTCGATGGCGCAGGTTGTTCGCCATCACACCAAACAACAACGTTTCCCAAGTGACCGGCGCCTTTGTAACCGCAACCACTCTGCCCCTTCGCCTTGCCTTGATACAAGCACACTCTCATGGCTCGGCGGCAACTTTTTTTGGCCATGACGGTACGGTACACTGAGCCTCATAACGCGATCATATCCGATTTATTGCGTGTTTGGAATAATTTCAGAAAATCTTGAATACTTCAGCGCACTAACACGGCGACATATCCGAGGCGGCCGCTCAATAGTTTTACGGTGGCAGTAGAAAATAAAAACGAAAAAAGCCACTGCTTGTCTGAAAAGTGCGGATTCGCGGAGCTTTATGGTGCCGCCTATGTCAGCTTCCTTCAAAGCTATCCTCGGGCCCA
Source organism: Phycisphaera mikurensis (assembly GCA_022730455.1). GTDB lineage: Bacteria > Planctomycetota > Phycisphaerae > WQYP01 > WQYP01 > JAJZGD01. The sequence goes on from DZDI01000069.1 coordinate 6,603, forward strand.
ATCAGGCTCTCACAAATCCACGCTTAGAGGCCGCTCACAAATCGACCCAAAAGGGTTTCGCCGTAGGGCGCGTCGTAAAGACGGTCTGCATCGGCGGCCTGCAGTGGCTTCATGTGTAAGTTTAGCATCTGGATTCTTGATTGCAAGAAAAATCTTGGAAATTTTTGGCACTGCGGTCTACATCCGCTTATCTGAATCGCCCAGCCGAGCCGTCTCTAGTGCTTTGTCACACCTACAAATTAGGATTGATTGGCCGCAAACGCCCCAACTGCAAGGAGCCAGCGGCGAAAACCGGGTCCGTAGACCCATTGAGCCGATGCGACGCCGCAGGTGGGGCGTTTGCGGCCAACCCTGCGGGGCGGGGGCCAAGGATCCGTGGGCTTTGTCGCTCGTCGTCCATGTATGTCCCCATACACCATCCTCCTCGCTTCGCGATCGCAGCCCCCCTGGCCCACCGTCAATCCTAATTTGTAGGCGTGACAGAGCACTATACAATTATTCTGTGGCTGCCGTCAGTGCATCGCAGGCATAATGACATGATCGATACCGTATATAACGCCATTTTCAGCGTACTGCGGGCCGACGATCACAGCGGCATTATCGATGGAAACAATCTGTCCATGGGCGGCTTTAATGAGCGCCTTTTGGCGATTGGTCATGCGCTGCACAGGTTGAGATTCCGCCATAACCGGGGTGATCTGCTTCGGCGCTATGTGATACCAAAGAATATTTCGTAACTCGTTCCTATTGATTTTCTTTTTGAGATTTTTCAGTTCGCCCTTTGGCAATTTTGTAAAAGCGGAGTTGGTCGGGGCAAAAACCGTATAGTTTCCGGCCGTTTGCAGCGCGAATCGCAGGCGGGCGTCTTTCAGCAATTTAACAAAGGTAGAAAACTGCGGCTGTGACGCCAACACACGGTACGTACTGTAAACCTGCGTGTTTTGCATAACCAGCTTGGATGATTGCTGGGCACAACCCGCCAATGATCCGAGAACCAATACTGCTACGCCAATAACCGCGATAAATGTGTTCCGCATGCTGAAACCCCCTGATATACAGAGCCAACTTTCCTGTCGAGTTCGGATTATACGGCCAGATAAAACTTTCTCCACTGATAACGGTGGCGGCCCTACCGAGAGGACGATTTACATGGGTATCGGCATAATGGTGCCAATTGATTTAACTTCAAACGACGAATGGGTAGACCGACGGGGGATTCAGAGTGTAGGATACCCTTGCTGCGTCGCACCAGTGTCGTGACTGCACCGAAACGACGGAGAGGGTTACAGCGCAGACGCGATGCGAGGATGGTTTGGTATGCGGAAAAAGTTGACAACCAGCAACCAATTGCGCGGCTTCGACCCCACCGTCGGTATTCGGTGGAACAAATCCGCGAGAATTTGGCAAGTATCGATGGCACAACCCGCCTCGATTTGTGTAAACGTAAACTGAATTAGTCTGGAGACCGCCGCTCCTCATGGTGCCATTGCTACTCAATCTGCTGTCCAAATTTACCTACTTTGCGTTAGCGGGCATGTTAATCATTGCTGGCTGCGGCGTCCCGATACCCGAAGACATGCCGCTCATCCTTTCGGGTTATCTATGCAACTCGCAATGGGGGCCGTTTCATGGATCGCGGGCGCATTTGGCCCCGAACATCTGGATTATGTCCGCAGTTGGGCTCCTTGCGATGCTAGTGGGCGACAGCATATTGTATTTCATAGGCCGGTATGGGATTGATTCCAAAAATATCGTGGCGCAGCATGTGCGCAAAGCTCTGACCCCCAAACGGAGGAAATGGATTGAGGAACATTTTGCCAAATATGGCGACGCGACCTTGTTTATCGGTCGGTTTATGCCAGGGGTTCGGGCCGGTATTTTCGCTTTCTGTGGCGTTGCGGGCATGTCTTACCTGCGCTTCCTCATAGTGGACGGTCTGGCTGGCCTCATCAGCATCCCCACGCTGATATGGCTGGGCCATTGGCAAGCCCATCATCTAACCCAGTTTTTGCTTAAGGTTGCTGAATTCAAGCACTGGCTTTATGCGGCAGCGGGAATCACTGCTATCATCGGGGGGGTGATTTTTGTCATCCATCGTCGTCGAGTAGCGGCGAAAACAGCGTCGGCTAAGGAAAATATCTGCAGCGCACCGTCGACAGAGCATGAGAAGGCACCTGTGGGAACGCCCTCAGATAGGTATACGAAATGAAGTGACGGGGGATAATCATCCGATAAAGGGAACTGCGGCACGGAACGGGCTGCCAGATTAGAGGACGGCATTATGTGTGGAATTGTGGCATACGTCGGCAAAAAAGACGCGAAATCGCTCTTGATAGAAGGCTTAAAACGACTGGAATATCGAGGTTACGACTCGGCCGGAATATGCCTGATCGGAAAAGGAAAGCTGTTCGTGACACGGGCAGCAGGCCGAATCAGCGTTTTAGAATCCGTCCTTGATGAGCAGGCAGTGCCCGCAAGCCATATTGGCATGGCACACACACGCTGGGCCACCCATGGTGCGCCCACGGAATGCAACGCCCACCCCCACATGGATAACAAGGGTCGTATCGCGGTCGTCCATAATGGAATTATTGAAAATTATTCATCCATTAAGACTTTTTTGACAGAACTTGGTTATGAGTTCCACAGCGAGACCGACACCGAAGTTCTGGCCGTACTCATAGGGCATTTTTATGAAAATAATCTGGTTAAGGCTGTGCAGACGGCATTGCGTGAAGTACGAGGTACTTACGGCCTGGCCGTCATGTCAGCGGAACAGTCTGATACGCTGGTCGTGGCACGCCGCGGGTCTCCGTTGATCATTGGCGTGGGGGATGATGAATACGTCGTTGCATCTGACGCAGCCGCCATTGTAGAGCACACCACGCAGGTGGTTTACCTCAACGATAATGAGATGGCTGTCATCACCCCCGATCAATTCCGCACCACTACCATCGATGACACCCCTGTAACTAAAACACTGAGTGAAGTTGAATTTTCGTTGCAGCAAATTGAATTGGGCGGCTACGACCATTTCATGCTCAAAGAGATATTTGAACAGCCGGATGCGATTGAAAACTGCATGCGCGGCCGGCTGGATCGACAGGAAGGCCGCGTGGTGCTGGGCGGCATCAATCAGTACAGCCGCGACATTGTGCGGACCCGCCGACTGATTATTACGGGCTGTGGTACTGCGTGGCATGCCGGCTTAGTAGGAGAGTTTCTGTTTGAAGAATTGGCGAAAATTCCAACGGAGGTGGAATATGCCAGTGAATTTCGTTACCGCAACCCCATTATAGAAGATGGGACGCTGGTGCTGGCCATCAGCCAATCCGGCGAAACAGCCGATACGCTCGCGGCCCTGCGCGAAGCGAAGGATCGCGGAGCACTCGGCTTGGGCATTGTGAATGTCGTGGGATCGACGATTGCGCGTGAAACGGATGCAGGTATTTACCTTCATGTCGGGCCGGAGGTCGGTGTGGCAAGCACGAAAGCCTTTACCGGACAGATTGTGGTGGAGATTTTGCTGGCGTTGAGTATTGCGCGCCGCAAATACATGTCGCAGAATGTCCTGCAGGAATTTATTGACGCCTTGCAGCGGATACCTGACCAAATCCGTCAGGTGCTGCAGCAAAGCGCCATGATTCAACAGGTGGCTGAAGAGCATGCCAAACGCGATAATTGGCTTTTCCTTGGGCGGGGATTCAATTTCCCCGTCGCCTTGGAAGGCGCTTTGAAGCTTAAAGAAATCAGCTACATCCACGCGGAGGGTTTACCGGCCGCGGAAATGAAGCACGGCCCGATTGCATTGATCAACCCCGGTATGCCGGCGGTATTTATCGCCACCCGTGGCAGCCAATATGAGAAGTTAATCGGCAACATTCACGAAGTTAAAGCGCGACACGGAAAGATTATCGCCGTGGCCAGCGAAGGAGACGAACAGATCCATAAGATCGCCGACCATGTCTTTACAGTGCCGGACACTATTGAACCGTTGCAGCCTTTGCTGACGGTTGTGCCACTGCAGTTGCTGGCGTATCACGCCGCCGTCGCCCGCGGATGCAATGTGGACAAGCCTCGCAATCTGGCCAAAAGCGTGACCGTGGAATAATATTCGTTTACTGTTTAGTATTCAGCGCGGCCGCACGCGCCATGAGCACCGGTTGATGATACGCAGGCTGGCGCCGCGCGACGGTAAATTAATCAGAAAATAAAGCATCCACAAATGTTTCAGGGTTAAAAGCCTCAATGTCGGCGGGCGTCTCGCCGAGACCGACAAACTTCACCGGAAGCCCCAGTTGATTTCGAATGGCCACGACAATGCCGCCTTTGGCGGTACCGTCGAGCTTGGCGAGGAATATGCCGGTTAAATCGACCGCCTTGCGAAACTCTTCAGCCTGCCGAATGGCGTTTTGTCCGATCGTCGCATCCAGCACCAGCAGCGATTCATGTGGGGCTTCGGGGATAACTTTAGCCACGACACGTCGTATCTTCTGCAGTTCCCGCATCAGATGGTCCTGCGTATGGAGTCGACCGGCCGTATCGATGATCAACACATCACGGTTGCGGGCCAGCGCCGCCTGGCAGGCGTCAAAGGCGACGGCCGCCGGATCGCTGCCCATTTGGTGCTTAACAATGTCTACTCCCACCCGCTGCGACCATATGGTGAGCTGTTCAACAGCGGCGGCGCGAAAAGTATCGCATGCAGCGACCACCACAGACTTGTTCTGGTCTTTCAGCCATTGACCTAGTTTGGCAATGCTGGTGGTTTTGCCCGCACCATTGATGCCTGTTACCAGAATGACCGTCGGCCCCGAAGCGGCCCACCGCAATTCGCGGCTTTCCGCAGGCCAGTATTGTCGCATATCTCCCTTGAGGAATTCCAATACCTCATCACCCGTGCCAATACGACCCTGCTTCCATGCGGCGGTTAGGTCCTTCATGATTTGATCGGTTGTAGCGACGCCTAAATCGGCCGCTATTAATCGGGTGCGAAGTTCGTCGATCAGTGCCTGATCCAACCGCCGACCGGTCAACATGGATCGCAGTGATCCCACTAGGGCGGACCGGGTGCGGGCCAGACCCTGCCGTAACTTTCCTGTGCTGGCGTCAACAGCTTTTTTAATAAAACCAAAGACCATGATCACTCCGAGGATTTGTTCGGCCGAGCCTGTGCCAGATTGGCGCTGTGCTGAGTGAACGCCGCACCCAATACGCCGTTAATAAACTTCGACGACTCAGCGGTGGAGAATTCTCTGGCCATATTAATCGCTTCATTCAAAACCACCTTCGGCGGGGTGTCTGTGCCTGACGTTAATTCCCATAGTCCCAGCCACAGGATCGAACGGTCAACCGCCGCCACCCGTGAAAGCGACCATTGGGTCATTAATCGGGTGATCCAGTCATCCGAAATTTTACGATATTCCCACGCTTTATTTGCCATGTGGATGGCAAGGAGCCGCACGGTGATGTCATCGGTAGACTGAGCCATGAAGTCCGCTAGGCCCATCGTAAAAAAATCGTCCCCCTGTGCATCGGCCTGAAACAGAGCCTGAAGCGCCAACCGCCGAGCTTGCGATTTCTGGCGGATATTGATCGGAGATAAGTCAGGACGGGATTCCACGTCATATGTCATCAAAGGGAACCTTTGGCGAGTTCCGCCATCATGTTGGCCATTTGTACGGCTACTTGGGCACTGTGGCTGCCGGTATTACCCATTTTCAGACCGGCACGATCCAGTGCTTGTTCCTGCGTATCGGCGGTAATGACCCCAAAAATGGTCGGTACGCCCGTAGCAGGCCCGATAGCCGCTATGCCGGAGGCTGCCGTTGCAGCCACATGATCAAAATGCGCCGTCTGGCCGCGGATGATACACCCCAGGCAAATGATGGCTGATACGCCACCTTTTTTGGCCACCGCCATGGCGAGCGTGGGAATCTCAAAGCTCCCCGGAACCCACATGGTACTGATTTGTGACGCCTGTGCGCCGAGTTTAGAGAGTTCCTCTCGAGCTCCGATCTCCAGTTGAGCCGTGATAAGCTTATTGAAGTCGGCAGCCACAATGACAAACCGATGAGCCGCCTTTACTGTCAAAACACCTTGCATCCCGATACAACTCCAAATACCGCCCGGTCACCAAGCCTATGAGTTTAGCAGCGAATGTGGTTGTCGGCCAATGGAGTTTGTGCTGATGGTAAGGGTGGTCAAGTCCCCACATGTCTGCCCGTGTGATGTAACCGGCCTCGGGGCGCGAGCAATCGGAAACTATTCAAGGGGTACGCCGCTTGCTGTGATAGCGAAATGCCACAAGCGCGCGGCCTTGTGCGCCGCTCGGTGTCGTCAAAACCAACGCGCCGACTGGGGCCTGAATATCACAGCGTAGCATCGACATACTTGGTTGTTTCTATGGAGGCCGACTTTATGCCCGGGACAGGATTCGAACCTGCAAGGGATTGCTCCCACCAGCACCTCAAGCTGGCGCGTCTGCCAATTTCGCCACCCGGGCTTGCGTGTCAATAATATACTCCGTTTTTATCTGGAGGAACAGTGTTCAATAGCAGAATCCGTTATACTCCCGCCAATGGCGCGATCCGTGCGGATCGGTGGCTTTAGAGATGATGGCGGGAAGCATGGCAATTACATTCAAAGCGGCGCTGGTACTTGAAGATGGTTCGGTTTTCGTTGGAACAGGCTTTGGAGCATCTACCCAAGCCGTTGGCGAAGTGGTGTTTAATACGTCGCTTATGGGGTATCAGGAGATTCTGACCGATCCTTCATACAAAGGGCAGATTGTTACGATGACCTATCCGCAAATAGGTAATTATGGCATTGCCGATTCGGCTGATGAAGAATCCTCCCAACTCCAGGTGCAGGGATTTATTATTAAAGACCTGTCGCCGGTGGTGAGTAATTTTCGTTCGATTGATAATCTGGATCATTACCTGGAAAAACATGGCATTGCAGGATTGGCGGACATCGACACTCGGGCGCTGGTTCGCAAATTGCGAATGCAGGGCGCCATGCGGGGCGTTATCTGCACTGAGCCCAGTCATCTCCACGATCTAGCCAAATTGATGGAGAAAGCGACGGCGTGGCCCGGGTTGGTCGGTAAGGATTTAGTCGCCGAGGTCAGCCCCATGAGTGCCTATACGTGGTCGGACGATAAGGGTCTCTGGGCGCAGCCAACCGATGCGCACCAAGCCGGCACTGTACACCATGTGGTGGCGATGGATTGCGGCGCCAAACACAACATCCTGCGTAACCTGGTGCAGAGCGGATGCCGCGTCACTGTTGTGCCAGCGAAGACAACTGCGGAAGAAATTCTAGCTCATAAGCCGGATGGCGTATTTGTCAGCAATGGACCGGGAGACCCTGAGCCTGTTCACTACGCACAGGATACCCTTAAAAAACTGATCGGAAAAAAACCGATTTTTGGTATATGCCTCGGACATCAATTGCTCGGGCTGGCTATCGGTTCTACCACGTATAAATTAAAATTTGGGCATCGAGGTGGCAATCAACCGGTACAGAACATGGGCACGGGCAAGGTGGAAATTACATCGCAGAACCATGGCTTTGCGGTCGATATTCAATCACTAAAAAAGCAGGGCGGTGAACCTACCCACATTAATCTCAACGATCACACCTTGGAAGGTTTTCGCATGGCAAATGAGCCGGTGTTTGCAGTACAGTACCATCCGGAAGCCAGCCCCGGTCCCCATGATGCAACTTATCTGTTTGATTGTTTTGTCACCATGATGAAAACGGGCCGCAGCCCAACGACTGATGAAATGGCTGACGCCCAAAATCGACGGAATCGAGTTCTTATCCGCCAGCATTCATAGTGCAGCGCAGCTCTTAAAGACCATTTCGGATGTTGCGGGCCGTATTCGCGTACGGAGGCCTTACGCGACGCGGCTTTTTTTGCGGAATGGTATTGGCATGAGGCGCAGTGGGCGGGACGAATCGTTAACTGTGAACGCCAGTCAAAGGCATTCGCAATGGGCTTGTACATGTTGGCGTTTTGGATTTGGGCCATTCGCCCGATCGCACAAAACACATCTCTTGGATCGAAATTACTGGTGACAGCATGCGGTAAGTGTTGCGCGAGCCGGGATAATTTTCAAGGCGTATGATTCGTGGCCAGCGCCCCGTTCTTGCGCCGCAGCCGACCGGGACGCGGTCGATCCATCAGGCCATCAATGCCCGAAGCGTTGAACTTCCCGACCCATACCGACAAGGTGCGCGGCTTGACCAATGCGATCTGAGACACAATGCCGGGCGCAACCCCCAGCAAAAAGGCGACGGATGGCTTGAAGGCGTACATGGCTCGGGCGGCTCGGCGCAGAGTCTACTGCCGTCTCCAACTCCGCCAAGCAGCAGTTCTCGCCATTGCGTAGTGTTGGCTTCCTTGCCATACACATAGTAAAATATGTTTTTCGCAATCGCGCAAGTACTAATTCCGCCGTTTATTTTTGGCAATTGCTCTA
>DZDI01000207.1 GCA_022730455.1 Phycisphaera mikurensis
TGGACCATCTGGACGGATTTCTGTTTCTGGACCGTTTGGTGTCACGAAAAACCGACCTGTTTCGCCGCAAAAATTACCAGAAATCCCAATAAAAAGGCCCCAGAAGCTGGGGCCGGGTTGTTTACCTCAGGTTAGCCAGGCGTTATCTGACAACTTTGTGGATTTTGATTGTAGAGTTCACGTCAACTCGCTGGTTTGCGAAGCGTCCCTGCGCTGTTGCATTGCTGGCAATGGGATCCATGTAAGAGTGTCCCTTAACAATCAATCTGTTACTTGAGACGTCGTGGTTTTCCAGATAGTGTGCCACACTTCCTGCGCGTTGTGTGGAAAGACGCTGGTTGTAAGCAAAAGTCCCAGTGTGACTGCAGTATCCATTCACGGTTAGCATTGCCGACGGGTACTTGTGAGCAAATGCCGCAGCCTGATCCAGAACGGGCAAATCCCTATCCAATAGCTTGTATGAATTTGTCTTGAAATTGACGCCCCGAATAGTAATCGGTTTGCTGATCAGGATGATTTTGTGAATGGGGGCAATAACGGCAGGTACGACCACGGGTACCGGTGCAGGTTTTTTGCACTCGTGAAAAGGGCAATAAGTTTGATAAGGCGCGCAACCGGCCAGCGCCAGTGCCGATAGGGCAATGAGTTTTTTCATGAAATTCTCCCTGGAATTCCCCCGGCTTGTAGCCAGGGGATAACTTGATCAGTTAGTTGATGCCAAAGGCATAACCGACACCGGCAGTGACGGCTACATGGCCAAAAGCCCCAGTGCCACCGGACACGCCAACATTGGCATTCCAGTGCTGACTCACCTGGTAGGTGAATCGTGCACCCACAGCAGTCTGCCCGTCATACTCACCGGTTTGGACGCCAACATAACCCATGCCTGGGCACAGTATTGGGGAGCCCGGCATGGCCAGTGCTGCAGCAATACCAGAGGCGGCAAACTTGTTGGAGAGTGACACCGCATTGCCAATGGACTGATGCAGTTGGCTGACGTTTACGGCATCAGTTGGGGCAGTCCCGGGTGCGACATTCGTGATTTGCCGAGTCATACCTGTTGCGGAATTCCCGACAGAAACACTGTTGGCTTCGTTCGCCACCGAGCCAGAACCCAAGGCCACGGAATTGTTACCGTTGGCTACCGCACCTGAGCCATAGGCAGCGGAATTGGCGCCTGCAGCATTGGAGTTGGCACCTACAGCCGTGCCTGGGTCAGAATTGGCCTTTGCATTGTAACCTATAGCGACAGCCCCTGTGTTGTTAGTGCCGGTGCTTGGGGTGATGGACGCACCCTGACCAACGGCTACTGAACCTGTGCTGCTGGCGCTGGCATTGTCACCAATTGCTGTAGCTCCTGCTCCGGCGCTGGATTGATTGCCGTAGGCTGTGCCGCCGTTACCGGTAACCTGTGCTGAGGTGCCCACGGCTGTTGAGTTATCGTTTCCGTTGACCGAGGAAGCATTACTGCTGACTGCAGAGTAAGCAGATGAACCCATCAAGTTCCCTTGTGCGTCAGAAATGCTAAGGGACTGGGATGCGGAGCTCTTCTGATTCAGGGCGCTGATAGCCGAGCCAACATTGTTATAGGTCGCTCCGCCCACGCTATAGGTGGGTGCGGTAACAGAGCCATTGCTTCCGACGGCAGCCCCCCCGCCCAAAGCGGTCGCCAAGCCAGCCGCAGAATTCACGGCATTATTAGCCGTACTTTGTGCAGTGCTGACGCTGGCATTCAGAGAGTTAACGGCGGTGTTGGTAGCATTAAGTTCGCTGCCATTGATGGCGTCGGTACTTGTGGATGTCACGGCACCCGCCGCGACGTTGGTGATTGTTCTGGTAGTAGACGCAGCAGTAGCAGTAGCAGCAGAGCCAACGCTAACGGTCCCGGTGGGTGTGCTTCCAGCAACAGCATAGGTTTTACCTGCAACAGAGACTTGTGAAGTGGATACAGTGGCGCTTGTTCCTGTGCTGCTGCCATTACCTAATGCCACAGAATTTTTTAGAGGTGCCGAAGCCAGCGCCCCAATGGCAATAGCATTTGCGCCCGTTGCCTGGGTGCTTGTCCCCAAGGCTATGGAATTGCCGCCATTGGCGGTAGTGGGATTGATGGGACCTGTAGTTAACCCACCACTAGTTGCATAAGCACTGCTACCAATCGCAATATTACCAGTGGTAGATGTGGTAGAGGCGGTAGTGGCTTGACCCCCTTCAGCAATATCGCCGTTACCTGCGGCATTGGCCAAGCCACCAATGGCAGCGCTTCCAAACCCTGTCGCTGTACTTTCTGGCCCGTTCGCTAATGAGTCTTGTCCTGTTGCCGTTGCGCTATATCCGTAGGCGGCACTCGCATCTCCCGTGCTGCTGGAATCATAGCCCACTGCGGTACTGTCGTCGTTCGGTGCATTACTCGTGAACCCAATTGCCACGCTATTTGTCCCGTCAGCTTTGCTACCATATCCGACAGCTGTTCCACCACCGCCCGCGTTGCCAGTTGTACCAGCTCCTTTACCCGCAGAGCTACCATTGCCAATTGCTGTACTCTGGCTTTTGTATGCCGTGCTGCCGGTTCCGCTGGCTATAGACTTACCAGATTGCTGAGTAACAGTTTCACTAGTCCCAGTCCCCGTTCCGCCGTTCACTGTTGCAGCCCAAGCCGGGGCACTTGCCCCCAGGCATAGGGCGCTAATGAGTGCGCAGATGACTTTCATCGTGCCGGGTGCCTTGTTCCCGGAGACTTGGGAAATCTGTGTTTGGCTACCCGACACGGTCGCCTGGCTGCCTTTGCTGGAAGCGAGTTCTGAAGCGACTCTTAACTGGCCGCTACGGAAATTGAAAACGGTTTTATATATGCGGTTCATAAAGTTCCCCCTGGTGTTAAAGCAAACTGCACGATGTTGATAGAGTTATAAGTGTACTGCCAAGCATAAGTCATGCCAATGGTGTGATGGCTTTAATTAACAAAGGGTTACAAGGGAGTCTGCGCTTTGAAAAAGCGCAATGTGTTAATTTTATGATGCAGTCGAGTGTGGATAATCATTTAACCTATTAATTATTAAAGTTATTTTAATGCAATAATTTTATTACATATCATGGCATGATGTGCGGATGCGGGTGCTTTTTGGAATAATGAAGATTTCTAAAACCCGCATTCAGTACGGATTCAAGGATTTTCTCCATACTGAGTATCGAGCCAGTGACGATAACTGCCATCCATGACCTGTTGCCA
>DZDI01000070.1 GCA_022730455.1 Phycisphaera mikurensis
GTCGCCGCTTCTTGATGCCCGCCAAAATCCATGCCGTCGCAGTCCCTGTTATTACATGGACAGGCTCCTGGCATTGCTAAAATCCTTCCACAAACAGTCGCTGTGCCGATATTGCAGATCGTGAGTATGGACTGTGCGGTTACCAACCGGCTTGCGGGCAATTCATCCCTCTTTACAATGGCCGATGGGCATTGTTTTTTGCCTGTGAGGAACGCGGCATGCCAGCAGCATTCAAGACCTTCGCCTCCCCCACCGGGAAAATTTTTGATTATGCACGGCGCGTTCGCCACGATCTGCATCAGACACCCGAGTTGGCGTTTGAGGAATATTTAACCTCCAAATACATTTGTCACGAATTGAATCGTATGCGCATTCCGCATCTTGCCGGGCTCGCTGGCGGCACAGGGATCGCTGCGTTTATCAGCGGCCATAACACTCTGGGCGGCGTCATAGGCATCCGAGCCGAAATGGATGCTCTGCCGGTTGAGGAGGCAACGGGTGCCGCATACACCAGTCGGCATCGGGGGCGGATGCACGCATGCGGACACGACGGCCACATGGCTATTGCGCTTGCCACCAGCCGCTGGCTTTGGCAACGGCGCGATAGTTTCTGCAGTGGCATCATTGTTTACTTTCAGCCAGCGGAAGAAGGCTATAATGGTGGAGAGCGGATGTGCAACGAGTTGCAGAAGCTCGGCGTGATGCCCAATATTGTTTTTGGACTCCATGGTTGGCCGGAATTACCAGTCGGCAGCATTACGACCCGCGCCGGTATATTGCTGGCCAATGTTGACAGCATCCAGATAACGGTGAAAGGCAAGGCTACGCATGGATCCCAACCGCAGCGTGGCATAAACCCCATACCCTGCGCCGGGTATCTATCCACACAATTACAGTTATCGCCAAGCAGTACCATTTCCGAAGATTCGGTCGTACTGAGTATCGGATGCCTGCAGGCTGGCTGCGCCGCGAATATTATTCCTGCTGCGGCGGTTTTACACGGCACGCTGCGAACGCTTTCTGCCGATACCCGCAGGGAAAAACTCCGGTGGATGGAATCCGTCTGCCGGGCTGCATCACGTCAATTTCGATGCCAGGTAAAACTGCAGGTCACATCCAGCACACCGGCGGTGGTAAACGATAAAGCATGCACGGAGATATTATTTGAAACGGCGGATACCATTTTGGGCCGACCGAGGGTACGGCGGGCTGCCATGCCTTTTCTATGGAGTGAAGATTTTGCCTACATCCTGCAAAAAACCAGCGGTTGTTTTTTTGTTCTTGGCACCCGTCCCGTTGGTCGCCGAACTTATCCAATGTTGCATAGCCCGCACTACGACTTTCCGGATGCCGCACTGGCCGTTGGCATACGCATCATGTCGGCACTGGCTCAGCGCAGCTCGCAGTACCTGCAGCGATAAGCCACCCACGCGGTCAGGTGCCAAAGTATTTATCGGCTATATCGCCGGCCTGCTGGCGATTATGCTCTTGCCGGCCATGTGCAGTGCGTTGTCGGTTCTCCGGCCGTCACAAGTTGCAATTATCATCAATGGAAATAACTCGCAATCCATAAAACTCGGTGAGTATTATGCCAAAGCCCGGCATATTCCGCTGGCGAATATGATTGAGCTGAATCTACCGTATAACGCGCAGGTGATTACGGCGCCATTTTACGATGCCCGCGTTGCGGCAGCTATTCGGCAGATACTCACGGTGCGGCATCTGCGATCACAGATACGATGTCTCGTGACCACTTACGGTATTCCGCTTAAAGTCGGTCCGCAAAGCACAACCTTCGCTGATATGGCGGAGGTGAACCATCTGCGCGGCCGCTTGGTGAAGATACAGGCCAATCTTCGTGCTGCGATTAAGCAATTAAATGCGATGGATGGCCTTACTCCCTCCGAAGTGCCAGTGCCACACCATTTAACGGTATTGGCAAACGGGAAATTACGCACCAGTGCCTATCACACCGCGCTGCGGTGTAAGGCCACGCTAGCGCAGACACTGGCATTTTTCAACCATAATCCCAGCGCAAAAACCAGCGCGGGTAATACAGAATTACTCGCCTTATATCGACATTGTCTTGGCATTGCGGTGATGGCCCAGAGTCTTCATGTACACGGGCGCAGTCTGCAATCCATGGAAATGGAGGACTTTCTGCGTCAGGCAAGGAAGAAATCGCTGATCGCGGTACGTGAATACGATATGCTCAAGGTGCATCGTTATAAACCCGCCAATCGCCGCGCCATGCGGCATCTCAAGCGGCGTTTTTTCGGCTTGGTCGGCGAAGCCATTGAAGATATCTCGCAGATTACTTATCTGCTGCACGTGCATAGCAAATCCAGCTTGGATAGCGATTTAATGATGCTCTGGTATGGGCACATTTTACACTCCGACTGGTACCAGAATCCAATTCAACTGGAGAACTGGCACGCCAATTTAGCGGCGTTTCATCCGCGCATTATGATGGTGAGCCGAATTGACGGCCTCAATATTCAAATGGTTGAGGCGATGATCGCACGAGGGTTGCGCGTTGAGGCTGGTGGGTTACGGGGCAAAGTCTACATCGACGCCCGAGGCCTCCATGGCACGGGTCCGTATAGCCAGTTTGATCGCCTGCTGCGACATACCGCCGCCATGTTAAAACTGGAGGCGAAGATACCCGTGGTGCTAAACGACGTGCCGGCTTTGTTTAAACGCGCCGATTCGCCTGACTGTGCGGTATACTGCGGATGGTATTCGGTGCATCATTTTGTTAACTGCTGCCAATGGGTGCCCGGCTTTGTTGGGTACCATGTGGCAAGTTTTGAACTGGATTCGCTTCATAACCCCACAGATACAGCCTGGTGCATCAATCTGCTCAAGCACAAAGCATGTGGAACATCCGGACCGGTTTGGGAGCCATACTTGTTTTCATTTCCGCAGCCCAACTTATTTATTCCCCTGCTGCTTTCCGGCAGATATCCGCAGGTGGAGGTGTATACCGTATCCACTCCGGTGATGGCGTGGCGGCAAGCCTATGTGGGCGATCCACTTTACAACCCCTTCCGGCATGACCCGCGCTTTTCCCAAGCAAATATTCGTGGAAGCCACACACTGCGTAAGGTATTTGACGTCAAGAATGCGTGGATACCACTGCGCGAATTTAAGCTGAAATACATTTTGAAGCACTATTGATGTGAGCTCTGAATGGGCCGAACTCGCACACCGGTAACCTCATCGCTATTCCGACAGGAGAGACTGAAGGTGCGTAAGCGAAATTATTTTAAATTGACCGCCAGTGGACTTGGCAATTTTTTTAAGGATGTGTTCTTCGCCATTGACTGAGACGATGTCAATTTGCTGCTGGGGCCCAGCGGCGGCGGCAATTGCAGCCGGTAACTCGCCGGGTACGATGATTTTTTGAGTGGTGATGATATTCTGCACCGCACCGAGTTTAAGCGTGCGAACCATCATTTTGGTAATAGACGTGCTGCCGTAGGGGGAATATACCGAAAGCGAATGCATCGCAGCTTTGGTGCTTATGGGCGTGAGCCACCCACGCGCGGGATACACTTTCAAGCCCGCCGGCCGCCATACAGCTATCTTTACGCTGATGGATGCAGGAAGCTTTTGCAACGTCCTGTTTACCAAAGCCACCAGCATATTGAAGCTGTCAACGTTAGCTGACGATCCATCAAGCGAAAATACGACAGACTTGGCCTGAATTGGAATACCTAAAAACTGCGTTTGCGCGGTCGTACCGACCGACGATGATTGTGCACCGCCGGCCAGCATCCGGATCACCCATAGAATAATGATGATGGCAACAAACAGTACACCTGCCGCCAACGCGGCATAAATTCCAATAGGCAAATTCGCCCATTTGCGACAGCGGCTATCGGCAGCCCGCGTAGCATCGGACGCGTCTTTATGCTGGCTGGGTGTATGAGGGTGCGACGGTGCTGAAGGGCGCTGCATCTCACTTGAAACGCCAGCATCGCCGGCGGTTGGCTGATGGGAGGGCTTTGAAAGACTCTCTGCTAATGGTGATTCCGGTCGTGCCGGGCGCATGGCACCACTACCAGCAAGGACATTAGGAGATTCGGGGCGCAACTGGCGAGATGAGGAAGTGACCGGCGACTCCGGTCTTCCTGTGGAAGATCGGCCGTCGGAAGGCGTACCATCTTGAGTTGCATTGGCCACCTCGGATATCGACTTGACTTTGGAGGCCGTCGGTTCTGCCGGCCGTGATTTCTGCACCTGATGGGTGTCCGTCATTGGCACGCGCAGCAATGCCCCGCATTGGCGGCAACGACACACGCCGCCACGAAACCCATCATCGAGTTCCAGCACCTTGCTGCATTGATGACATTGAACCAGCAGTGACACCCAAAACTCCTAATGCAAAGAAACTATGATCGAATGGTAACGACTGAAAATCTACGGCTGAGCATTTTTATCAATTCCGCCAAGGCTTTGGTCGGCATCACCATATCCACATCGGGCGACGCGATATTACTGATTTTAACCGTTTCCCGCGTTCCATTTATTTCTCCGGCGAGCGTCAGACTCATCAACTCGGCCGCCCCTGCGGCTAAAGCTGTATACGACGTGCGAGCAACAGCATATTCCCCAGGCGCCGGCGTGATGACACCCGTATATTTGAACCGGTAGTTTAACACAAATTGATGGTGTAAGAGGATATCCACCCGGCGGT
The DNA here is from genome assembly GCA_022730455.1 of Phycisphaera mikurensis. Lineage (GTDB taxonomy): Bacteria > Planctomycetota > Phycisphaerae > WQYP01 > WQYP01 > JAJZGD01. Next base: position 4,703 of record DZDI01000070.1, read on the forward strand.
GGGTAAGTTCAATATTGGCGTTGAATGGGCCAAGGATAACCAGCAGCCAACTGCCGGCCTGCATATCGCGTGGCTGGATCATGGGATTGAGGTCTAAAAGCATCTGAATCGTGATGCGGTAAAGATGGGCAATGCTTGCCAAACGGGCTCCTGGCACGACTTGAATTAGCCGCACCCAATGGTCGCCAGGATACGCCACACCACTAAGCAGAGTATGGGTGTTAATCTTCGCCAGCCATCGGCTGATAGAATTAAATTCTGATGTTCGATATCCGGCCGTCATATGCCACGCCCGCTCCAGTGCGGTGCGGGCGGCAATCAGTTGATGTGCGTCCGCCAGCGCAATGCCCCGTCTAAAAAATTGATGCACTCGATCCATTTCCGACGGCGTCAATGGAATCGAACCGGCGGCAGTGTGAGGATGGCGGACGAACGGTTTATTTCGTGATATGTCCATTTTCGATGCGGACACGCGGTCTCCACCGACTGGCAACGAATCTATCGACCGCCGTTGATGTTCTTGTTGATGCCGCACTTGCCCCGCGATTTGCCGATGCACGCGCCATGCCTGATAGCCGCCCCACATGATCAGCAAAGCTACAACGGCCCACAGCCATCGGTCGGTCAATCGCTTTTTCCGTCGTCTGCCTATTGCCATGCAACTCCAAGCGGCATCCCACACACCAGCTCTGTGAGATTATCGCCCTAAGGTTTTATCCGCAAAATGCCTTGATCGGTAACCAGCATTTGCATTCCCATATCGTGCGATTCAACAGGTAGGTCATTGCACAGTTGTTCGTAAAATGCGATAGCCGCGCGGGAAGCCTCTAATCCGCGTTGTGAAAGGAAGCGATCATAATATCCTTTCCCACGCCCCAACCGATGACCGGATTCACTAAATGCCAGTCCTGGCACAATAATTAAATCAATCTCTTCAAGCGGGAATGGCTCACCGGCGACGGGCTGCGGGAGACGTGGTGCCTGAGGATCGTACCGCACATCAAGATTACGCACCTTTACTGCCGTCATGCTGGCATTGTGCCAGTCGACCACTGGCAAAAGAACAACCTTATGCGCTTCCAGCGCGGCGGCGGCCAGCGATTGTAGGTTCGTTTCGCCCGGCATTGATAAATAAAGCATGACAGCATGCGCCTTTTGAAATTCCGGACTCAGCAGCATGTGACGGCACGCCGCCTCCGATTTTTTGCCCATCTGCTCGGGTGAAAGAGCTGCCAGTCGCGCCTTCATAACTCTTCGACATTCGGCTTTCGTCATCACGGACGGCCGCCCTCGCCGGAGGCCATGGTGGTTGTTTTCTTCTTTTGCGACAGGAATTCTGCAAACCGTTTTTCAGCCCCTCTATCGGTGGGAAAATAAAATTGGCAGGCCGGGTACACATAATCCTGCTTAACCCAACCATCGGGAAAATCGTGCGGGTATAGATACCCGGTGTGCCCCAGTTTAGAGGCACCGGGATAGTGACTGTCACGCAGGTGTTGCGGCACGGACTTGGCAGGTCCGTTACGCACAGCATCCATGGCTGAATCAATAGCGATAATGGCCGAGTTGCTTTTTTCCGAGCATGCCAGATAAATAACCGTCTGCGCCAGTGGAATACGCGCTTCCGGCATGCCCAAAAATTCCACCATCTGTACCATGGCGGCAACAATGGAAAGTGCCGCTGGCTGGGCATTGCCAATATCTTCGCTGGCGGCGATGGCAATTCGGCGGGCGATAAAGCGAACATCCTCTGAAACCACCAGCAATTTGGCAAGCCAGTAAATAGCCGCATCGGGGTCACTACCACGGATACTTTTAATCAAAGCACTGATAATGTCGTAATGTTCATCTCCCGTGGAATCAAAATACACCGGCCGTACTTGCTGGGCTTCAATAATATCTGCCGTCGTCAATGTAATCTTACCGCTGGTCCGTACGCCAGCGAGTTGGATGGCAGTCTCCAGCGTGGATATGGCCCGCCGGGCGTCCCCATCGCTTTGAGCAGCCGCCAATTCCAATGCGTCCGGCAACACGGTTACGTTTCGAGGCGTGTGATCCTTAGTCAGACTATCTGCATTCCACTGTTGTACCGCTCGCGTAATGACCGCGGCAATTTCATCTTGCGATAACGCCTTGAATTCAAAAAGGCGGCAGCGCGAAATCAGCGGAGCATTAATAGCAAAAAAAGGATTTTGCGTCGTCACCCCCAGAATAGTAATTGAGCCTGATTCCACATCCGGCAAAAGAATGTCCTGCTGCGAACGATTAAAGCGGTGAATTTCATCAATAAATAATAGCGTTCCACCGCCCGTCTGTTCTAAAAGAGATTTAGCATCGGCAATGATCTGACGCACCTGTGGTATCCCGGCTGCAACGGCATTGATGGATACAAAATGGCGGCGGGTTTGCGCCTCGATCAGGCGCGCTACGGAAGTTTTGCCGCTTCCCGGTGGCCCGAAGAGTATCGTACTGCCCAACAGGTCGTTTTCAATCAGCAAGCGCAGCGGCGAACCGGAAGCCAGCAGATGTGTTTGTCCAACCAGATCGCCGAGTCCGGTGGGGCGCAGCCTAGCGGCCATAGGTAGAACATTGTCTCTTCGCTGCTGCCTGTTTTTTTCAAAAAGGTCGGGCATTCCAACTCCAGTGTAGCGCCAATCACACAAGTGCCAAACAAGTAAAATATACCACAACCAGGGTCAGGCAGGCGAAAAAATGGCGTGCGTATCTCGAAGCGGGCAGGACCGATCAGCGCCGATCATCTGGAAACCGATACGCGCTGGTGATACCTCACGAAGGCATGTGCATTCCTCTTGGTGGGTCTGACGGAAGAGTAAAAGATGAATGCCGCGATGGCGGGATTCAGAAAACTTTGGTGTGGCGCGCACTAGGAGTCTGTCCAGGTAATAGCAGGGCTGCATAAACTGACGCAGGTCCGAGGGTGAACCCATTTGAGCGGCATGGATGAAATTGATCCATTTATACGGTATATTGCAGGGCTCGGTTTGAGGCCGGAACACAGGACGTCTGTGCTGGCGAAATGATGGCAATGAGCCGCATCAGTGCGGCATAGCTGATTGGAAATAAAAGACTGATGAAACGTCGCGACGAATTAAGAAATATAGCCATTATTGCACACGTCGATCATGGCAAGACGACCTTGGTAGATGCCATGTTGCGACAATCTGGTATGTTTCGCGCTGGACAAATGGATGAAAAGACCCTGATTTTGGATAATAATCCACTGGAGCGGGAGCGAGGCATCACCATCTTGGCGAAGAACGTCGCGATGACCTATACCGACGCCAAGCACGTGACCCGTAAAATCAATATTATTGATACACCGGGTCACGCCGATTTCGGCGGTGAAGTGGAACGCGTGCTGAAGATGGCAGATGGAGTATTGCTTTTGGTCGACGCGTTTGAAGGGCCCATGCCGCAAACGCGCTTCGTATTGAAGAAGGCTTTCCACTATCACATTAAGCCGATTGTAGTTATCAATAAAATTGACCGACCCGATGCGCGACCGGATGAAGTGCTTAATGAAATATTTGATCTGTTTGTCGAGTTGGAAGCCGACAACGAGGCGTTGGATTTTCCAGTGGTTTACGCATCCGGGCGGGCCGGGTACGCGCGACTGGACCCCAAAGATGATTCTATGGATATGCGGCCGCTGCTGGAAACCATTATCAATCGCATTCCCGGTCCGGTAGCCGATCTGGAAAAACCGCTTCAAATGCAGATTACGAACATTGACTATAACGAATACGTCGGGCGCATAGGCATTGGTCGCGTATTCAATGGTTACCTGCGCAAGGGTGAAACCGTTGCGTTGCTGAAACGCAATGGACAGCAGGAGACGCACTCCATTATGGAGTTGTATCTATTTGCCGGTTTGGGCCGCGAAAAAACCGAACATGTGGAGGCCGGTGACATCAGTGCCGTAGTCGGCCTCGATGATGTGGATATCGGTGACACGATTGCCAGCTTGGAACATCCCGAGGCGTTGCCGCTGATTGATGTGGATGAACCGACGCTCAGCATGATTTTCAGCGTAAATGATTCGCCATTTGCCGGGCGCGAGGGTAAGTTTGTCACCAGCCGGAATTTGCGTGATCGCCTGATGAAAGAGCTTCAGAGCAACGTGGCCCTTCGGGTGGAGGACACATCGTCGGCCGATGCCTTACGGGTCAGCGGGCGTGGTTTACTGCACCTCGGTGTGCTGATTGAAAATATGCGACGTGAGGGATACGAACTCCAGGTCAGCAAACCCAAGGTCATCTTCAAAGAGGTAAACGGGCATAAATGCGAACCCATTGAGAATTTAGTAATTGATGTACCACAGAATGCAGTCGGTGCCGTTATGGAGGCGATTGGTAATCGACGAGGTGAACTGGTAAAAATGGACACCAAGGGCAATATTACGCATCTGGAATTCACCATTCCAGCCCGCGGCTTAATTGGCCTGCGCACCAGGTTGCTGAATGCAACTCAGGGCGAGGCAATCATGCACCACACCTTCCACGATTACCAATTTATCCGCGGGGCCTTACCCGGGCGGCAAAATGGTGTCATGGTCAGCATGGAAAAAGGCTCCACCAATGCCTACGCACTGGATACGCTGCAGGACCGCGGTGTCATGTTTGTCAAGCCAGGTGACGACGTGTATGAAGGTATGGTCGTAGGCGAATTTAATAAAGACTCTGATATTGTAGTCAATGTGTGTAAGGAGAAAAAGCTCTCCAACATGCGCACTACAGCCAGCGATAAGAACATTATTCTCAAACCGCCCCGCGATATGTCGCTGGAGATTGCATTGGAATATATTGAAGATGATGAGTTGGTTGAAATAACACCCCTGACCACTCGGATTCGGAAACGTCATTTGAAAGAGAATGAACGCAAACGCATCGGCCGGTCTGAGGCGGCATTACTCAGCGAGTGATCCCGCAGCGACGCTGCTCACAGCCATGAGAATTAAGAATGCTGGAACGAATTGACGTACACAACCATTTACTGCCCAATCTGGACGATGGATGCAGTTCGTCGGTGGATTCGTTTGAATGCATCACAGCGTTGCGCAGCGCCGGTTATCGCCGACTGTTTCTCACACCGCATACCGGGCCGACGGATATGTGTTCAATTCATCCGGAAGAATCACAGCGACACTTCAATCTGTTTGTCCATTCCGCTCGACTGGCAGGGCTTGACACCGAATTCAGGTTGGGTGGCGAAGTCCGGCTGTCGCCCGAGCTGCTCAAAATGAGGGATTTATCGCTAGCTGTCACGTACGGTGTAACCTCACGTTTCTGCCTTGTCGATATTTGGGAACCGGATTGGCCGCAGTGGGCGCAAGATATCATCGACTGGCTGATGGCCAACGGACGCCAAGTCATATTGGCACACCCGGAGCGCATGGCGGTGATGCAAAATGATCCGATGCTGATGGATCGCCTGACGCGGCAGGGGGTATGGTTCCAGGGTAATTTGGGGCCGCTCGGTGGGTCCGAACCCAAGTCTGTCCGCATCCTGGCGGAACGATTTCTCCGGGAAGGACGCTATTTCATGCTGGGCACAGACTGCCATCGCCCTTCACAACTGCCGGCTCGGCTCGCAGGACTACGGCGCGCGGAAGAGATTCTTGGCAAAGCGGCCATCCAGCGGCTGACGTTTGGCAATCCTCTAGCCATCTGGAATGCCTGCTGAAGCCGCATACGAAGCGGAGCAGTGAAATCTGAAAATCAGTGGTTGATTCAGGTGGCTGGGACGGCATGGATATCGGCAGGCATCAAGAGACGGCGACGAAGGCGTTTTCGGCACATCGCCGCCTTGCTATTGCTTGGACCAACTCCTAGCATTGCACGTCGAGACTGCGATGATTTCAGTGTGAGGTGGTATGCAACAGTACAGTGATCCCCCCAAAGCCCGAACGCTCGGTCAACTCAAACAAGCCGGTTATAAACCCTGCAGTGTTAAGGACGAATTGCGCCGCAACGTTATCGCACGACTCAAGGACAAGTCCCCACTATTTCCGGGGATGACGGGGTATGAAGACACCGTTATTCCGGAAATTATCAACGGCATTTTATCCCGACATGACATGCTGTTTCTCGGGCTGCGTGGGCAGGCCAAAACACGGATGATCCGCATGCTGCCAGTTTTACTCGATGAGTGGATTCCCATTTTCACCGACTGTGAAATTCCCGATGACCCGGTAAATCCCCGTCTGGCCATGGGTAAGCGGCTGGTAGCAGAGCAGGGTGACGAGACCTTAATCCGATGGATGCATCGAAGCGAGCGGTTCCATGAAAAACTCGCCACACCCGACGTGACAATCGCTGATCTGATTGGTGAAATTGACTTGGTGCGGCACGCGCAGGGAAAATTTTTGTCGGATGAATCGACCATGCACTTTGGGCTTATCCCGCGGACTAACCGGGGAATATTTGCCATGAACGAACTGCCCGACCTAGCACCCAAAATCCAAGTTGGGCTTTTCAATGTATTGGAAGAACGTGATGTCCAGATTCGCGGATATCCCATCAAGCTCGATCTTGACATCAGCATGGTATTTTCGGCCAACCCCGAGGATTACACCAACCGCGGACGCATTGTGACGCCCCTGAAGGACCGTATTGGCAGCGTGATTCGCACCCATTATCCACTTAGTATTCGAGATGCGGTACAGATCACGCACGATAACGCCTGGATCAAACGTGATGATGGCATAACGGTGCGCATCCCACCGTTCATGCTTGAAATATTGGAAGAGTTTGTCCGGCAGGCCCGCAGCAGCCCGCATATCAATCAGGCCAGCGGCGTAAGCGTTCGCTGTTCAATCACCAATGCCGAAAATCTGGTCTCCAGCGCCGAACGACGGGCGATACTCTGCGGCGAAACTGACGTGACAACCCGCATGGATGATCTGGCGTTTGTGAAATCCAGCAGTCGCGGAAAAATTGAATTGATGCTGGCCGAAGGCGATACGGCAGAGGATCAATTAATCGCGTCCGTGTTAGGTGAGGCGGTGAAGGGCGTATTTGGAAAACTTGCGGATATCGACGATTTTGAAGAGGTGATCGATCAATTCAAGGGCGGGTTGACACTGGAAGTGGGTGATGAAGTGGACACCGCCACCATGGTGGAAAACTTTGGGTTGGTTAAGGGTATGAAGGCCGCTACTAATAAATTGTGCAAGGATATGGGTATTCCTGCCACGGACGGCAACGTGGCCAGCACTGGTGAATTTTTGCTTGAAGCCCTTTATGTCAACAACCGGCTAAGTAAAGCATCAGCTCGCGGCAAACAATTTTTCCGCAAATAGATTGGTATTGGCATCGAGCCGCCGTTTACAGCTATTTGTTATTCAGCATGGTTGCGGAGAGTGGCCAAAGATGGCCGTGCCAACACGGATCATGGTCGCACCTTCTTCAATGGCGGTTTCAAAATCGTTACTCATTCCCATGGAAAGGTGCTCAAAATCCATTCCAGGGTCACTCTGCAGCCGTATCTCCTCAAAGAGTTCACGGAGAATGGTGAAGCAGCCGCGCGCTCTAGCCGTATCCGGATCATTGGGCGCCATGGCCATCAGACCGATAAAATGGAGGGGCGACAAACCTTGAAATTGTTCAAATAGATGCCGCGCCGCCGGCAACTTAATACCGTATTTGCTCTCCTCGCCGGAAACGTTCACTTCCAAAAGCGCCTGTACCCTATTTCCGCGCCGCTGACCAATCAATTCCAATTCTTCGGCCAGGCGCATGGAATCGACGCCATGGATCAGGTAGGAGGCGTCAACCGCAGTGGCGGCTTTATTGCGTTGCAGATGGCCAATCATATGCCAGCGGACGCTGGTGGCGAGTGAGGTATCGAGGTCAGCGGCGGCCAATGCGGCTGGCAGCCGGGCGATTCGCTCCTGAAGCTGCTGGACGCGACTCTCACCAAAATCTCGATGACCCAATTTAATCAATTCAACTATTTGGGCGATGGAACCGGATTTGGATACGGCAACCAGCGTAACAGAATGAGGATCTCGGTTGGCGCGCCGTGCCGCATCCATCATTCTCGTCCGGACGCTTTGATAGTTATTCGCTACGGTCATCCTGCTCGTCCGACTTCATAATTTATTGCGGTTTCTACCATGAGCTGAGTTATCTTAACCTTGCGATTAACTATTTTGAATCCTCGCTTAAAAACGCAGTTACCAAACGGATACGGCTACCACTGTAAAGCATATTGGATGGTTCCCCGTTACATGGCCAGCGCCATTGGCAGGCCCGTGTCCACATCCGCCACGATGGCCCGATTATCCTGGTTCTCCTGGCGCCAATGAAGGAAAGCCTCTACCGCCTGATCGAACTCCACCGGTGAGTTGAGTTTGCGAATCGTCTCTTTGAGGTCCCGGCAGGGATGCAGGTGTCGCGCATACCAACTGATTCTCTTGCGAAACTCGCACACAGCCACACGCTCATTGCGGAAACGCAGCAGGTTATAAAAATGGTCACGCATCCATCGGCATTTTTCGTCGATGGAAGGTGGCGGCAACAATTCGCCGGTACGCAGGTAATGCGCGATATCGCGTAATAACCATGGCGCAGACAATGCCCCCCTCCCCACCATCACACCCCTGCATCCCGTTACACGGATCATATGCGCCGCCGCCTTTGGATCCGTAATATCTCCATTACCTATAATCGGAATCCGGTTCACCGCAGCCACGACAGCCGCAATGCCATCATGGCGCACCGAACCGCTGAAACGCATTTCAGTAGTGCGACCATGGATGGTGATGGCGGCAATTCCAAGCTGCTCCAAACGATTAGCCAAGAAAGGAGCCACGATTCGCCGATCATCCCAGCCCAGCCGCAATTTGGCTGTCACCGGCGCCGTTTTCACGGCTTGAATCACCTTTTCCACCATTGCCAGCGTTGCGGGCAATCGGCATAACAGCGCCGAACCTCCATTGCGCTTGGTGATCTTATCGACTGGACATCCCATATTGATATCCACGACTGCTGCGCCATGATCCACCGCCCATCGGGCGGCATCACAAAGCTTGTCGGTGTCCGCGCCGTAGAGTTGCATGGATAACGGGCTATCTGCAAGGCACGTGGCGGCCAGTTCCATGGACCGCTTATTCTCTCTAAGCACCCCTTCCGGGCAAAGCAGATCGGTACAAGCCAAGCCTACACCACCGCAGGAGCGCACCACCAGGCGGAACGACACATCGCAATAACCTGCAATCGGGGCCAGCAGCACTGGACTATCGAGCTTCAGCGATCCTATTTGAAGCGGCGTAGAACGATCATTTGCATGAGTTGAATTCTGCACACCATTATCGACGGCGACTGAAAGAATCATGAGTCAACTTTCCTCCAACATGAAAACGGATCGGTATCCACGGATAGCCGCCATTAAATTGGAATAACCGTTTGAATCAGTCCGCCGTCTGAGCGTTGGTGTAAACATTTTGTACATCGTCGTTATCCTCAAGTCCATCCACTAGGACATGCAGCTTTTCAGATTGTTCGGCAGAGATGTCTATCATCTGACCGGACACCATTGTCAATTCTGCAGACGCAATCGGGATTTTGGCTACTTCGAGTACCTTGCGAATATGCTCAAAATCATTGAGCCCCGTTTCAATGGTAAATCCCTCGGGCGACGTGACAACATCTGTAGCACCCGCATCCAGCGCCAGTTCAAAGAGCTGATCTTCATTCGCGGCCGAGCGTTCAATAGCGATCACACCACGACTGGAGAACATCCACGCCACACTATTGGCGGCACCAAGGGCTCCACCATTACGATCAAATATCACTCGTATTTCGCTAGTGGTGCGGTTGCGATTATCCGTCAAGGCATCAACAAGAACGGCGATGCCGCCCGGCGCATATCCTTCATAAAGTGTAGATTCATAATTGGCGGCACCCAACTCGCCTGTGCCTTTCTTAACCGCTTTTTCAATCGTATCGTTGGGCATATTCGCCGCTCGGGCTTTATCGATCGCATAGCGTAATGACAGGTTGTCATCAGGGTTTCCTCCTCGCCTGGCAGCGATAATAATCAGACGCGCGATTTTGCTCCATTGCTTTCCTCGCCTTGCATCGACAACAGCCTTTTTACGTTTGATTGATTTCCAATGCGAATGTCCAGCCATAACGGAATAATTCCTTTTGCTCAATAGCCTGATGCAATCAAACGGCCACGATATGATAACCAACTGTTCATGGAGATGGAATGGAATGCCATTCTGCCGACACACTCTCTCACAATCGCAAGGAGATACTATCAAAAGTTGTGGACGGCGTAAAAGAGGCGGCGTAACCTAAAG
>DZDI01000208.1 GCA_022730455.1 Phycisphaera mikurensis
ATGGAAAGGACCTTACCGGCAGAGAGCCAACGTATCCGAAGGCCCGGGCGTCAAAAAATGCGACCTCGCCGACCGTCCCAGGCGCCGCCTCGTCGCGAACGCCCAACGCGTAGGATGCGACGGCGAAAAAATAGCCGGGCGAGCTCCCACCGACCGTGGCCGCCGCGGCGCGTTGCGGTTGCAACGCATTCACGGCCGCGGCCAAAATGCCGGCACCGGCCAGCGCGAGGCGGAGCGTGGCCCCTCGGACGTCGTGTTTAGTTAGGTGTGGCATTTGGATTTCCCTTCTAAAAGTAAACACATTTTGTCGGTCGCCTGCGCTGGCCTCCCCTGATGGCGGCGGTTGCCGCTCAGCATTTGTTTTTGGCTGCCCGGACCTGGGTGCAGATGTAGTAGTCTGTACCGGGTCCGCCGCAGATGTCGACAACATCTTGGCACCATCCGCTCGTGGAATACCTGTTAGCTGGGCAATTAACGTGCTCAAAGCATGGATTCGGGTTGCAGGGGGCAGGGAGCTGAAGATAATTTTTGAACTGCGAGCTGCAGCAGTCGGTGTAGACAACGGTGTACGACGCTGCCCCGTTGGCGCAGCTGCAGCAGCCGGTCCAACTGCCCTCCGGCTGAGAGCCAACTGGGCAGCCATTTGCCTGCATACATCCGTTTGGGCAGCTCCCCGCCAGCTGGTCGCAGGTCGACGCGTCATTTGACAGTCCGCAATAAAGGCCGCTGCAGGTCTTGCTGAGGTTGCACGGTGGATTGGCAACCACCGTGGCGCGGGCTTTGGGGCCGTCGGCCACCAGGAAGTTCGCGCCGAGTATGGCGGCGGCGGCGTAGCCGAGGCGGCATAGGGCGCTGCGGCGCGTCATTCTTCCCGCCGCGTGCCGTGCGGCGATGCCACCCCAGCCCGCGCCGGGTAATGTTTCAAGCGAAGGTTTGCTTTTCAAGGCTATTCTCCTTTCGGGCATCGGACACAATTTTACTTTCAGCAGGCTCCATATGCCCGGCGATCATTTTGGATAATTCTTCTGCGGTAAACACTCGGCCGGCGGCTGCTATACGTCCATGGTCGCCAACAACATACACTTGGGGCGGCATGGAAATCTCAAAAGCCTCCGCCATTCCAGCCGCAAATACCAAATGCATTTCGCTTAATCCAAGCTCCTCCATTTCAAACTGAAGCAATACACCTGCGCCTGCTGCCGACACCAGGAGAGCGGCACCAGTCATGAGGAACCCGGATGGAAATTGAACAGATGTACGCATCGCGATGTTCCACCTGCGCAAAGGGCCGACTGGTGCGGCAGCACGAATGGGTATGCCACTGGAACACGGATGGACCGCATCTTGGCCTTTTCACTTTGCCGGAGAAAGCGAATGGCCGCACAGCCCCCCAACCACATGCGTCGTTTCAAACGGCGCATACGAGGCTCGCAGTATCGTGCCTTTCCGAGACACTTGCACGACTTCTCCGTTGGAGCGCACAAGATAAATTGTCCTCCCGACAACAACCATCGTGTGCGCTTCCGTCGGAACTTGAAATCTCCGTAGTAGCTTACCCGAGGGAACTGAAATGTAATAGATGGCGCTTTTGTGCCGTAGCCCTTTTCCGCCGGAGGCCAGTGCAATACCGATCGTCCGGCTCAACTGGTGAAAAGCAAGGATATGATGAGATACTGTTGCCGGCAACCTCGCCATCGAGGCATGAAGTAGTTTACCGGTATCGTCCACTTGGAAGCTCATAAAACGCTGGGTGGCCGTGAAACCGGAGATCGTCCGCCCTCGCACCGAAACAAGTGTGAGAACGCCCCGGAGATTATCTGGTACCGTTATACGATAAAGATGACCGGTTTCCGATAGCAGAAACATCTTTGGCTTGGCGTGGGCGGAAGCCCGTGGGTTTGTCAGCGGCAAAAAGTCAATTGTAACCAATCCACCTTTTATTGGAATCAGAATCGGATTCCCGATCTTCTGCATGAGTTGTTTTAACGTACCCTGGGAGTTGCATACCGGGGATAGGGAAGGCCAGCGGACACCGTGCAGCCCCGTACGGTTCATAATCCATAGTACACCATCAGGGCCCACCTTAAACGGACAAACAATCTCTGGATCCGGGTTCCCCAAAAACACTCCCACACGTTTCGTCCGAATAATAGCTCTTTGCCCCGGAGAGTATTCGTATACTTTTGCCTCGCCCCTACTGATCGGCAGTGCAACCAGGAAGTTCCCTGTTGTCGGGGATGGTACTACGATTGGGAAGGTGCGGGTGGGCAGCGCACCAATATACGAGAAATTCTTGGTATCAAAGAACGCAACTTCCCCGACCGCGCCGACCCCGGATGGGCCAAGGATGCCCCCTGCGTAGGACCCCACAGCAAAGTAATTTTCCGATGATTTGCCCGGTTTCATGGCAGAAGCACTGCATGATGCGGCGAGCATATTCCCTACAGCGAGTAGAATCGGTAAGAAGTTTATTAGAAGCTTGAAAGATCCAGGACGAAAGATATTTTGGGTAAATGGTTGCATTACGCTATCCTTTCGGTTGATTATTAACGACGTTGCCACCGTCCTGTCACAGCTACGCCCCGCGTTCCCAGCCCGCTATTTGCCGTGCGGCACGGGACCTTGGACCGGCAAGGTTGAGCCGCGGCGGAGCACTATTATCCTTGTTCAACATTTAGTGTTCGTCACCTGAACTTTTGTACAAATGTAAAAGTCCTTGTCAGCCCCGGCACAGATATCCAATAAACCTTGACACCAACCAAATGTCGAATATGAATTATTCTGGCAGTTAGCGTGCTCAAAGCAGGTCTTGTTGCTACATGGGGCCGGGAGGACGTCGTAATTTGTGTACTTGGCACTGCAACAATCGGTGTAATTGACTTGGTATGATACAGAGCCGTCTGGGCATGCGCAACAGCCAGTCCATGTTCCCTCTGGCTGGGACCCCTGTGGGCAACCGTTGGCTTGGATGCATCCATCTGGGCAACTGCTCGCCAGCTGGTCGCAGGTCGACGCGTCATTTGACAGTCCGCAATAAAGGCCGCTGCAGGTCTTGCTGAGGTTGCACGGTGGATTGGCAACCACCGTGGCGCGGGCTTTGGGGCCGTCGGCCACCAGGAAGTTCGCGCCGAGTATGGCGGCGGCGGCGTAGCCGAGGCGGCATAGGGCGCTGCGGCGCGTCA
>DZDI01000209.1 GCA_022730455.1 Phycisphaera mikurensis
GCCAACTATTTCTCCTATCGCTACGGCGTGACTGCTTCCGCCGGCCCGAACGACCGCGCTTGGCTAACCACCGGCTCGCTCTGGTCCCCAGTTATCGGCAGTTCCACCGCAGCGGGGGCCTTGCCCGCTGCCAGCGGCACCTACTTCATCGGGAACACAGCCCAGCCCTTTATCAACGAAGTTGAAATCACGCTGAATGCAGGCACAGTCGAGGGCTATGGCGTAGAGCTCTACAACCCCTATAACTACTCCATTGATATTAGCGGCTGGCAAATCCAGTTTTTCAACGGCACGGCCTCGGTGGGCGTCTACCCCAACCCCATCCCCACCGGCACCACCATCCCCCCCGGCAAATTCCTAGTCATCTACAATGGCACGGTGCCTCCCGTCACAGGCCCGGCGTTGGCAAGTAGCGTTGCGGCATCATCCCTCTCGCCGACCAGTGGCTACGTGGTCCTTGAGGCACCCTGTCTGGGCTTGCCCTCGGTTGCGGGCATCACTGCCGGCTTCGGTGCGGTGGACGCCACCGGCTACACGAATTCACCGCCGGCCGCGGCGGGCACCTATTACATGGACATTTCCCGGTCGGACAGCAACGGCGGCTACCAGAACGCCATCCCGGTGGTGGTGATCCCGCCAGCCACGCCCACGCCCACGCCCACGCTGGGTGCTATCAATGTGGCCGCCGGCGCCAATGGCAGCACGTCAGCCCCGTATGTGCCGCTCTACAACCGCTCCAATGGCGACCCCGTGTATCCGTCCTTCATCCCCTTGAAAGCGAACAACTACCAAATTCTCAATTGGGCCGACGCCAACTGCATCGCCCGCGAATGCAGCACCGAAACCGGTACCACCGTCACCGATATCGATCCCATCACCTGGCAGCTTGGGTCGGCCAAGCTTTCGTCCGCCGTCACCAACGACATCCCCAAAGATGGCACAACCGTTGGGAATTACAATGCTTTGTCCAACGAGCAGCAACTGGCGCAGCTCTATTTCGATTTCCCATTCGATCCCCGGGCGGCCCTCACCGCCCACGATATGCCCACCTCCGGGGCGGTGAAACCCAATGTGCTTACCATGTTTTCACTTAATGCCCGCGCGGATGATCCGTCCGTAACGCCCGTCGGCGTGGCCTACGCCAATCTCCTTACCCGCACCCCGGGGCTGCTCAACGTGAACACCGCCGGCGAGGTGCCGCTTTATGATGCCATTTATGATGCCGCCGTCGGCACACTCGGCACCACCAAAGGCCCGGCCCTCGCCGCCCAACTGGAGGCCGACACCATCGCCTATCGCGACAGGCTTGCAACGCAAAGCAACTTTCCCCTATTCAGCGAAATCGGTGGGGCCGCAACCGTCACTGCGACCGGAACGACGCCCAACGACTACAGCACCGTTCCCGGCTACAACATCAAATCCCTTGGCGATTTGCTTTACGCCTGGCTGCAAGAACCGCTATACGAAACGGACATTGGTGCCACACCCACCAGTTTCCTGCAGCGTGATGCCCTTTGGGCCGCCTGCGCCAATAATTTTTGCGTCCACAGCGATACCTTCGCCGTCTACGGCCTGATTCAGGCGATTCGGCTGAATCCCAATTACGTTTCCAACAATGGCACTTTTAATATCACCGATTGGTACAACGCCAATCAATCTATTTACGGTAGCGGCACCAGTGGCCCGAACGGCACCAGTGCCCCGATTGAGGGTATGCTTTCGCCGCAATCCAGCATCACCACATCGACGGGGACGGCCATCCCGGAATTCATTCTGGAAGGCCAGCGGCGGTTTGTGGCCATTGTGGATAGTTCGTATTCAACGCCGTCAACCACCGGCGGCACCGTCCCGGTACCCAAAATCGTGGCCATTAAATATTTACCGCAATGATGCCGCCTGTGGGTGATCGCCCCCACCATTTAGCGCCGTCGCCGCTGCTGCCGCCATCGGCGTTAAATGTGCCAGATATTCCACATTTCCTTTTTGTCCCGCGATCGGGCTTCTGATCAGCGCACGGCAGACGACACCCCACGACCGCATGGACTCAACCACTTGCCGACAAATCTCCTCCGCCTGTTGCGGTGCGAGTACGCCTTTCTGTCGGCGGGCGGCATCCGATTCATAATGGGGTTTGATAAGTGTAATAATCGCAGCATCCGCGGTGTTTTTCAGCCATTTAACGGCTGCCGGCACGATGAGTGCCTGCCGCGTCCATCCGGCGTCAATGGATACATACGTGACGGGTTCTGGCGAGGGGGCATGCAGAGCATTGGTGCGTTCCATCACTACCACCCGCGGGTCTTTGCGCAGCTTCCATGCCAATACCCCGTAGGCCGTATCGATGGCAAAAACTTTCTCTGCGCCGTGTTCCAGCCAGCAATCTGTAAAGCCGCCCACATTGCAGCCAAAATCAGCCGCGGTTTGGCCGATGGGGTTGATGTGGAATGCGTTCAGGGCGGCCAGCAGTTTAACGCCGCCGCGCGATGCAAACCGCCGCTCGTCCGGCATGGTTGTGGCCGGCGGAGGACGGTCAGAATGATCTTCAGGTGGAACCATAGGTAGAGTTCCAGCCTCGGCAGGCGGGGTAAAACAAGCCGCCGCTGGATGTCGGCGGTTCAGCTTGCAGCGCTGGCTTTGGCCAACGCATTGATCTTTTTCATGAG
The DNA here is from genome assembly GCA_022730455.1 of Phycisphaera mikurensis. Taxonomy (GTDB): domain Bacteria; phylum Planctomycetota; class Phycisphaerae; order WQYP01; family WQYP01; genus JAJZGD01. The sequence goes on from DZDI01000209.1 coordinate 2,664, forward strand.
GCGGCTTTTCTTGCGTGCCGCCGTTTTTTTGTGGATGGTTCCCTTGCCGCTGACGCGATCCAGCGTGCGCACCACATCCGGCAAGCTTTTCTGGGCGGCCTGCAAATCTTTTTTGCTTATGGCCGCGTCCAATTCTCTTACCTTCACGCGAACATTGCGCTTGCGATCACGATTAACGAGCCGCCGCTTGGCAGACTGTCGGATACGCTTATTTGCCGATAGTGAGTGGGCCAAACCAATTCTCCTGCCTGATTAACCGGGCTAATTCAATCTGTCCGGCACTTGCCGTCGCGGCCATTGGCCGCCATCCGCCCAAGCGCCTCTTTACCACCCGCCCGTCGCGGATGAATCCAACATTGTGCCCGAGAAACGCCATTTGAGCAAGGGAAGGAAACACCGGCGGTCGAGGTGCAATCTCATTCATACCATAAGCCGCTCTCTGCCGCTCCAAGCCCGGCTACGCGGCCGGACATTCATACCATAAGCCGGCCACCCT
>DZDI01000210.1 GCA_022730455.1 Phycisphaera mikurensis
CCACCCTCTCCACAGATCTCCCCCGTCAAGGGGGAGAGCGTAGCGAGGGGGTAAAGTTAAATCCGCTCGCTGCGTAAGTCCTATGTTGATTTGCCCCCCTTCCCATGCGGTGGGAGATTTGTAGGGGGGATAAGCGCAGAGCATCCACCATACCGCACTTTGGTGGATGCGCTTCACTTATCCACCCTACGCGGAACACTTTTGCGGCTGCTAACTTTGGATTTTCTTTCCTCCCTGCCCTGTGCGGTTTGGGGTGTGTATCATTGTGGCCGCCGCACGCATTAAGTCTATCCGCTCAGTCTTTTAATGAGACCGCACATAACGCCATAACGATCATTGTGCACTACATGCGATGACACGGTAGGTCACGCTGAGCATAATCAAAGCCGAATCAACGACACACAATGCGAAAATCTACATGAGCAACCACCCCGAACCCGCGCAAGAATCATCCCTTTACGAGCACAAACACGAGGCCATCCAGCGCCCGGATGTGGGTGTGCAGGAAGGTTTCCGCGACCATAAGCCACCGCGCCCCTACCGCTACGATTCTTCACTTTCGCCGGAATTGTGTTGGGATGAAACCGCCGGGCGGGAATTTGCCGAATGGTTGCTGATGCGGATTACCGAAGCTGCCGAGCAAGGCGAAGCCGCTGTGTTTGCCGAAGCCTTGGTTTGGCACGGCACAGGGGAGACATTCCGCAGCATCCGTGAGTGTGTGGCGCGTTTACAGACGTTGACGAGTCCGTTTTTGAACTGGACGGGCAAGGCAGAACGCCATCAAATCAGCGTGCCGACCATTCCGCTGTTTGTGCATGAACGCCATTCGACGCAGGGGATTTTGAACGGGTTGGACAGCTACCGCCAAGCGGGGACGAATCTGGATTTATTCGGTGATCCGCAACTGGATATTAGCGAAAAGCTCGAAGCGTATGAGCATAAAGGGCCGTGGACAAACCGCATGGTGCTGGGGGATTCGCTGCACGTCATGAATTCACTGCTGGAGTACGAGGGCATGGGCGGGCAGGTGCAGATGATTTACATCGACCCGCCGTATGGGGTGAAATTTGGCTCGAATTTCCAGCCGTTTGTACGCAAGCGCGATGTGAAACACGGGGCGGATGATGAAATGATCCGCGAGCCGGAAATGGTGAAGGCGTACCGCGATACGTGGGAACTCGGCTTGCATTCCTACCTGACCTATTTGCGTGATCGCCTGTTATTAGCCCGCGAACTGCTCACCGAATCCGGCTCAGTCTTCGTGCAAATCTCCGACGACAACCTCCACCACGTCCGTGAAGTCCTCGACGAAATTTTCGGCGTAAATAATTACTGCCAGATTATACCCTTCAGAAAAAAATTGATGCCATTAGGGGCAAATTTGATAGAGGGGATGTGTGACTACCTTATTTGGTATGCAAAGTCCAAACCAGTGGTTAAGTTTAACAAGCTGTATCAAAAGTCTGTTCCTAATCCAAACTCCAGATGGACAAACGTTGAGTTGCCTGATGGTACTCGTAGAAGTCTGAGTGCCGAAGAAAAGCAAAACCTTGAACTACTTCCGCAAAGGGCAAAGGTCTATAGGTTAGTTTCTCAGAGAGCGCCTTCTTATTCTGAGGCTAACGACTACTCTTTTGTGTATAAGGGGCAACAATATTCATCGCCTCGTGGCGGCTGCTGGGTCACAAGCAAAGATAAAATGGAGTTATTAGCTGTTGCCAATAGACTAGAAGCTGAAGGAGATAGCCTTAGTTACATTTGGTATCACGATGACTACCCATTCAGTAAAATCAATAACTTTTGGACAGACACATCACCCGTTCAGAAAAAATCTTATGTTGTCCAAACAACAGGGTTAGCAATTACTCGGTGTATGTTGATGACGACCGACCCCGGCGACTTGGTGCTTGACCCGACGTGTGGCAGCGGTACGACGGCGTATGTGGCGGAACAATGGGGTCGGCGCTGGATCACCTGCGACACCTCCCGCGTCCCGCTGGCATTGGCACGCCAACGCCTGTTAACCGCCACCTTCCCGTGGTACGAACTCGACCAACCAACCCGTGGCCCCGCCGGAGGCTTCGTTTACACCCGCAAACAAAACCGCAAAGGCGAAGAAATTGGCGGCAAAGTCCCGCGCATTACCCTCAAATCCATTGCCAACCACGAAGAACCGGAAATGGTCACGCTGGTGGACAAACCCGAAGTGAATAACAAAATCACCCGCGTGTGTGGTGCATTCACGGTCGAAGCCACCCTCCAGGCCGCCAATTCCCTGCTGCACGAACAACACGCCGTCGATAATAGCGTCGCCGTGCAAGGCAATGCAGTGGCCTACCTTGACCGGATGCTGGAAGTTCTGCGTAAATCCGAACGCCTGCAACTCCCCGGCAATAAACAATTGTTACTCGATAATGTGCAGGCATTATCCGCTGAGGACTATGAATACCTACACGCGACCGCCCTTGAGAAGAACGGCACAGACAAACGCATTGCGATTGTGTTTGGGGCAGAAAGCGGCGCAATCAGCTCAGAGCTGGTATTTAATGCCGCCAGCGAAGCCGTGTTCATGCGCTTTGATGCGCTGTATTTCTTCGGTTTCGCCATTCAGGCCAAAGCCCGTGAAATGCTCGAAGACCGCAAGAAAATGCGTATTCCCTGCACTTACGTGGCTGTGACCCCTGATGTGGTGATGTCCGATTTGCTCAAAACCAGTAAATCATCGGAAATCTTTTCCATTACCGGCTTGCCCGACATCGTTTTTTACCAAACCAGTGAAAAAACCCCCGCCAACGAACCGCTGTATCAGGTCAAATTATTGGGGCTGGACATTTTCACCCCGCACAATTGCGAAACCGAATCCATTGAGGCGCATAACCTGCCGTGCTGGATGCTCGATACCGATTACAACGGTATGAGCTTTATCGCCCGCCAAGTGTTTTTCCCCAAAACCGCCGCATGGGACAACCTGCAAAAATCCCTCAAAGGACGCTTTGCCGATAGCGTGTGGGAGCATTTGGCAGGCACGACCAGCGAAGCCTTCCGCTTGGGTACACGCAAGCGCATTGCAGTGAAGGTGATTGATGAACGTGGTAATGAACTGATGGTGGTGCGTGATGCAGCGGAGGCG
>DZDI01000071.1 GCA_022730455.1 Phycisphaera mikurensis
GTAGAATGCCAGCTTCCCAAGCTGGACGTCGTGGGTTCGAATCCCATCGCCCGCTTTCATTTTGGTGATCCCTACCCGCCGTGAGGTTCTCAATTTTACGCTGCTTACTGACGGATATGGGTCGTTAATGGCAAAGTTCTGTATCCGCATCCGCACACGCCTTTGCACCGTTATATGGGTCCGATGACTGGTGTTTGCGCAGAGCATTCATTGGTGTCGGCCTGCCGGTGGACCGATTCCCAAGGTACTGCTTCTCGACACTAATTAAGAGTTTTCCCTATACCGCTTCGCGGACTATTCCTGATTTCACACGCATCACGCTGTGCGATACTCCATCTCGTTGCCAGATGGCGCGGCTCGCAGGCCAAGGCCAGACGGCGAAAAGTTTTGCTTTGCCCTTGCACGGTCGGTGGGATTGCAGCTTGTTCCGCCGGCCGTGCTGTTTTTCATTCTTCGGGTCTGCCGCACCACTAAATAGCTCCGTATTGTTTAAGAAAATTGGTGATGATCGGTTCAATCTTTTCCCTTAGTGCCTTGTTGGCAAACCCCGCCCAGGCCAGTGGGGTGGTCACATCGAGCGGGCCATCAGGCACGCCACCGAGTCCATCGGTAAGCAGCACACCCGCTTCCTGAGCAATAAGCACTGAGGCCATATCGTAGGGGTGCACACAATGCCCCGGTGGTTTTTGCAGGGCGCGGTAAAAGTGCAATCGCAGGTCGGCGTTAAAGCGGTCGTGACCCATGATTAATTCATAAAACTGTCCTCCGGTGCTGATGTATTGATCATCAAACACTGCGGCGGCCGCTGCGTCATCTTCACCCGCACATTGCCGCACGATCAATTCCATCAGTTCCGCCGCGAGCACTTTGGTGCCGGGAAGAAAACTGGTGATGGAACCAAATCCATGCGTAATCTCGGTCGACTTGCTTGGCTCAATGGCAATGCGCTGTGTTTCCTCCGTGAGTAAATCATCACGTACCGCCATAGCACCGCGGCCTCTGCCCGCCCACAACATGTCGCAGCGGGTCTGCTTGCTGGTGGGTATCTCAGCCTGCATCGCCACGGTGATGTGGCTTAGTCGCGTCTGCACGCCAAGGTTGGGAGCAACCCCTGCCAATACCCACGCCGATCTTTTATCAAACATCAACTCCCGTGTCCCGTCTATCGGGTCGACAATCAACTGAAATGCTGCCTCTTCCGGCATGGCTCCACGCGGAAATGTCAGAGAATCTTCCTCGCTCTCATCGCCATCCACGCCTTCCGCGATCAGCACAAAGGGAAATTCCTGACTCCACTGTTCACAGAATTCAAGCAGGACCGGCTCGACGTGGTTGTCGACGGCGTAAATGGTATCCGCAGTATGGTGCCGGTCAATTTTTGAAAATACAAGTTGGTTCTGTCGCGCCTCGATAACCACGCTGCGAATGCGTCGTCCCAAAACACATAATTTCTCAACAAAATATTCCGCCTCGCGAGGCAGTTGCCCTGCTTCAAACATTTCCTTATCTCCTCATTTTAAGTCGGTGCCCTGTTCTTCCCCGCGCAGAGCTGCAACCCTAGCATGGGCGGCATGGGATGCCGTTGCGGTCAATCGCCGGCCGGTTATCCGCCGCCAACCTGCCTTGATCAACGGCCAGAAAGCATAGAAATAAATTGCAATCAATGCCGCCGTCTGCGGCTGCCAAAGCAGAAATAATATTAATAAAACGGCCCGCACCACGTAGGCAAATGGCTTGCGGCCCCGCAAATATTGGTTGATGACATGGTCGTAAGAGACCCGGCTGACCATCAGCAGAGCCACCAGCAGCAAAATGAGGGGCATGGTGTACGGAAAGCTGGCAAGGACCCACCCGCTGATCAGAGGCGGAACATTAAACGGCAAAACATGAGGCGCACCTGGCTGCAGCGCCTCAAAAAATATAACACTCGCCGCCACAACGCCCGCTGCGCCGGGAGATGGCAGGCCACGGAATGCCATGTGCGAGTCAATATCGTGCTGTGTCATCGTATTGAAACGCGCCAACCGCAAGCCCGCACAGGCCACATACACAGCCGCGATGATCCAGAAAAAGCGACCATCCATGCTGTGCGCCAGCGGCCCGATGTGTCCATCATATGCCGGTCGAGTCTGCAATAACACATGCCCGATCAACTTCAAACTTAAAAAAGCCGGAGTAACGCCAAAACTCACCACATCGGCCAAAGAATCTAACTCAGCTCCGAAGTCGCTTGTGGCCCGTGCCAGTCTGGCCATCGAGCCATCGAGCATGTCGCAAATCATGGCGGCAAATATCAGATAACCGGCCAGACTGAAATTATTCATGAAGGTTGTGATCTTACTCGGTGGGGCCGATGCATAACCCAACGCGGCAAAGCCGCACAGTAAATTTCCCAACGTGAAGAGAGTTGGAAGCACCGCAATCATGCGGCGCGGCAGTTCGGATCCGCCGTGGGATGTTCCATCTGGTCCATGCCCTCCAGGGTCGTTGTGGCTTTCCGTCATCACTGTTTATAACCTTACCAAGTCGATGGGCCGCCCGCTTCACCATCGGCAGGCTGCGCCCGGTTTCGCATACGTCGCGACCTGTCATCATAAACTCTTTCGCCTTCGACGTGCATTGTACCGAATTGATAGCCGGTGCGATATTCTCTGGTAATCTTAGCGGGTAGACATCTTTTGACGCTCAACCACGGAGTGCTTGCCCCATACCCTTTTGAGTAACCGTTCACGGCCCTGACGGAAGGATCGATGGCGTTGGTTTTCCCGCGAAGTGATTGCTGATAGTTTGGTGAAGAGATACCCTTTTGGCCACCATCCAACGACGATCCTTGGATGGTACTACGGGGTGTGGCCAATTTCGGCAATCCATGCCGTCGCAGCCCTGTTATTACTTGGACAGGCTCCTGGGGGGCGGAACGCCCACGGGTTATATGCGGTTGGCGGTGTCGCGTTTCCACCTGACCGCGGAAGTGGCAGCGGCTATCGCAATGCAAAACCATGGCAACGAATGACCCATCTGCGGTTTGTAGCCATCGCATTGAAACGCCAACTGCAATAATGCCTTCAATATTGCCCGCGTGACGGGCTTGGATCGCAGGCGTTCGCCTGATCTTGGCCCCCGGTTATGTCAGCGTGCTTGACAGGTGGGGCTACGCTGTATATGCTACATCCGTCGTTGGTATGCCCCCACATATTGTGGTGTATGGCATCGCAAGAGGGAACCCGGTGTAATTCCGGGACTGCCCCGCAGCGGTAAACAGGAACCAACGCCGCCATTTGACGCCTAGCGCGTCGCACACTGTTCTGCCATGTCGGAATGGGAAGTGACGGCCAGTAGAAAATCGGTTTTGCGACCATGCAAAACCGCCACGCCTGTAAGTCCGAAGACCTGCCAATGACCCGTTCTTATTACGGAACGGAACGAGACCAGAACCTCGCGGGAAGGTTTGGTGCTGAGCTTCTCATATTGTTCAATGGCAGCATTGGGTTGCCGGGCGAGGAGCCGCTCACGATTCAGCACCGAATAAATTTCCAGCAGGTTCGGTTCGCTCGCGGGAGCGGCGGTCATCGATACAGTGCCATTGCGCACCGGCAGCGTCTTGCGAAACCGTCACGCGCCGATCTTATTTCGATGAAATGCCGTTACTTGCCAGCGATCTGACTATTTGCATGTTGCCTGCCGCTCGGGATGCGCCGCGCCCACGTGCGGTGACGAGCTGCATAACTTTGGAGACTATTCATGCCTGATATCACGGTCGATGCCATACCAATGGTTCGCAAGCGCGACGGACGAGTTGTACCCTTTAATCTGGAACATATAACGAGCGCCATTGCTGCCGCATTTGCCGCCGAGCTTAAAGCCTCATCAGAGTTACCGTTGGAAGACACGATATCTCCATTGATTGTGGGCGTGGGACGAGCGGTGCAGGATAACCTGCTGCATAACGTACAACGCACGGATCCCACTGACGTGGAAGATATTCAGGACATGGTGGAAACCGAGCTGATGCGTCACGGCCATTACAACGTGGCACGCCGCTATATTGTTTACCGCCAGGAACGGGCACGCATACGGGCCTTGCGCGGTGAAGCGGAACTGCAACGCAGCCCCGGCGGGGCCATCCAAGTCCGGGCGGCAGATGGTTCACCTCGCCGTATTGATGTCCACGCACTCAAGCGATTGCTGTATTGGGCCTGCAGGGGGTTACCAGCATGTAATCCCGATGATTTGATAAATAATACGCTTTCATCCCTGTACGATGGCATACCGGAATCGGAGGTGATTCGAGCCGCTACGCTTGCCGCGCGGGCGCGTCTTGAGCGCGATCCAGCTTATGATCTGGTCGCCACTCGACTGTTGTTGGAGACCATCTACCGCGAGGTATTTGACAGAAGCGGCCACACCAACGGTGTCGGACCGATGCAATTTGAAGATGCGGCTGTTTGTAGGGGGTTTTCGACCTTTATTGAGCAAGGCATTCAGGCCGGGCTGTTGGCCGGAGAGATGGCTGAATTTGATCACGAAGAGCTGGCTGCAGCTCTGAAGCCAGATCGCGATCAGACCTTTACGTACCTTGGTTTGCAAACGCTTTATGACCGCTATCTATTGTGTACGGACCGCGGGTGTATCGAGCTGCCACAATACATGTGGATGCGTGTGGCAATGGGATTGGCACTGCACGAGGGAATTGATCGAAACCGCCGGGCCGTGGAATTTTACGAAGTGTTGTCGAGCTTCAGGTTTGTATCAGCTACACCGACGCTTTTCAACAGCGGTACTCGAAATCCTCAGTTGAGTTCGTGTTACCTGTCCACGGTGCGCGATGATCTGGCGCATATATTCAAAGTCATCGGTGATAACGCAGCGCTAAGTAAATGGGCGGGTGGGTTAGGAAACGACTGGACGCCGATTCGAGCCGTCAATGCCAGGATTCATGGCACCCATGGCCAGAGTCAGGGCGTGATTCCATTTTTAAAAATCGTTAATGACACCGCCGTGGCGGTCAACCAAGGCGGCAAGCGCAAAGGGGCGGTGTGCGCGTACATGGAAATGTGGCATTTGGAAATCGAAGACTTCATGCAGTTGCGAAAAAATACCGGTGATGAACGCCGGCGTACGCATGATATGCACACCGCCGCCTGGATTCCTGATTTATTCATGCGGCGCGTGGCAGTCGGAGCGGATTGGACGCTCTTTAGCCCGGATGAGGTGTCCGACCTCCACGATTTATATGGGGCAGAATTTGAAAAACGCTATCTGGAATATGAACGATATGCCGCATCCGGGAGTCTGCGGCAATTCAAAACGTTGCCGGCGATGCAGCTCTGGCGGCAATTATTGACCATGCTTTTTGAGACTGGACATCCATGGATCACGTTTAAGGATCCATCTAATATCCGATCTCCACAGGCGCACACCGGTGTGGTGCATTGCTCCAATTTATGCACGGAAATTCTGCTCAATACCAGTCCGGATGAAACGGCCGTTTGCAACCTCGGGTCCATAAATCTCGCCAGACATGTCAACGCCGATGGTGTGGATAAGTCGCTATTGGAGAAGACCATCACTACAGCGCTGCGAATGCTGGATAACGTCATCGATATCAACTTCTATCCCACACCGGAAGCCCGGCAGGCCAACCTGCGGCACCGCCCGGTGGGCCTTGGGATCATGGGTTATCAAGATGCGCTCTTCAAGTTAAAAATCAGCTACGCCAGCGAAGAAGCCATCACCTTCGCCGATCAGAGCATGGAGGTCATCAGTTACTACGCCATTCTTGCCTCCGCCGATCTCGCGCGGCAACGCGGCACTTATTCCAGTTACAAAGGATCCAAATGGGACCAAGGCCTTGTGCCCATCGATACGCTGGAACTTCTGCAACACAGTCGTGGTGAGGATATGGATGTCAACCGGTCCGCGATACTCGATTGGGATGTCGTGCGCGCAAGAGTTAAAACTTATGGCATGCGCAACAGCAACGTGCTGGCCATTGCGCCTACGGCAACGATCTCAAATATCGCTGGATGCACACAATCTATTGAGCCGCTGTATCAAAACTTATTTGCTAAATCCAATCTCTCGGGTGACTTCACGATGGCCAACGCGTACCTCGTGGCGGATCTCAAGGCGTTGGGTTTGTGGGATCAGTCAATGGTCGATGATATTAAATATTATGATGGGTCAATACAGCACATTGAACGCATCCCTGAAGCCATCAGGCTGTTGTATCGCACCGCCTTTGAAATTGAGCCGCGATGGATTATTGAGGCCGCCAGCCGACGGCAAAAATGGATAGACATGGGGCAATCATTAAACTTATACATCAGTCGCCCCTCGGGACAGGCGCTAAATGATATGTATTTTCTGGCGTGGCGCAAGGGTTTAAAAACCACCTATTATCTCCGTGGACAGGCGGCTACTCAGATTGAAAAATCCACCATGCAGACCGATAGCCGTGGCATTCAGCCGCGGTGGATGAAAAATGTTTCAGCCTCGGCCCGCGTATTGCCGGTGGCCGTGTCAGAATCCATTCAGACTGGCGCCTCTGACTTAGATCAAACGCCTGCGGAAGTTCCGGCGTGTCTGCTAGAAAACCCGGGTTGTGAAGCGTGTCAGTAACGCCATTAAGCAATTATGAAAGGAGTAAACCATGACTTGCTGTTCCGGGCAACCATCTGAGTCGCACGATTTAAATCGGAAGGTCAACCGTGATGATAAACGACTGCTGAATTGCAGCGCGGTAGATGTCAACCAATTATGGCCGCTGAAATATGAATGGGCGTGGGAACATTACATCAATGGGTGCGCCAACAACTGGATGCCAAGTGAGGTATCGATGCAGCGGGATGTGGAACTCTGGAAATCCAGCCAACTCTCCGCTGGCGAGCGCCTGCTGATCATGCGCAACTTGGGCTTTTTTTCCACCGGCGAGAGTCTGGTCGGCAACAACATTGTGTTGGCCATTTTCCGGCACATCACCAACCCCGAAGCGCGGCAGTATCTGCTGCGCCAGGCATTCGAAGAAGCCGTGCATACGCATACATTTCACTATATCTGCGAATCGCTGGGACTCGATGGACGAGAAGTATTTAATATGTACCGTGAAGTCGATGCCATAGCCGGGAAAGATGCATTTGTCATGAGCTTGACACGGCAGATACTTGCACCCGATTTTTCAACCGCGACGTTGGAAGGGATTCAGGACTTTATCCGCAATCTCGTGGGCTTTTATGTCATCATGGAGGGAATTTTCTTTTATAGCGGCTTTGTGATGATTCTGTCCCTGCATCGTCGTAATCTCATGACCGGAATCGGTGAGCAATTTCAATACATCCTGCGGGATGAAACCATCCATCTCAATTTCGGTATTGATCTGATTAACACGATAAAGGAAGAAAATTCGACAGTCTGGACGGCGTCGCTGCAAGACCAGCTCACCGCAATGGTTCGCGACGCGGTGGAGTATGAAATCCGTTATGCCCAGGACTGCCTGCCCACTGGGGTTTTGGGCCTTAATGCGGGACTGTTTCGGGATTATGTGCAGTACATAGCCGATCGACGTATGCAACGCATTGGTCTGCCGAAGGCCTACAATTCACAGAATCCATTTCCGTGGATGAGTGAAACCATTGACTTAACCAAAGAGAAAAACTTTTTTGAAACAAGGGTTACCGAATATCAGACCGGTGGCACGCTGGCTTGGTAGAACCACCCGTTTTGTGACGCTTATTTGGAGAATGAATCACGATGGCGATTTCCTGTAACTTGGGCTTCCCGCGCATGGGGCTTAACCGCGAACTGAAAAAGGCACTGGAACGTTTCTGGAGCGATGGATCCGAAGAGAACTTGCTGGAGACGGCCGCCGGGCTGCGGCGCCACCACTGGCAGATCCAGAAGGAAGCCGGAATTACGCACGTTCCATCCAACGATTTTTCGCTGTACGATCACGTTCTGGATACGGCGATGATGGTGGGTGCGGTTCCTGCACCGTTCAGGAACAGTGACGCCAGACTCCGCCTTGCGGATTATTTCGCTATGGCGCGAGGAAGAACTGCCACCGCAGACCGGGTGGCCTGCTCTGCATTGGAAATGACCAAATGGTTTGACACCAACTATCACTATCTGGTGCCGGAACTTGATGCGAGCTCGCAATTCCATCTGGCCACGCGCAAGCCCGTAGACGAATTTGTAGAAGCTGCTGCCGCGGGGATTCATACACGTCCTGTGCTGGTCGGCCCGGTTTCATTTTTGTTATTGAGCAAGGATAAATCAGGTGCCAATAATCCATTGCGTCTGCTGCCGCGGTTGCTTCCGGTGTATGATGAACTCCTTGGACAGCTCAAAGCGGCCGGCGCGGACTGGGTGCAGATGGATGAACCTTGTCTGGTGCTGGACCTTAATGCCGAGTTACGATCACAATGTGAGCTCGCTTATGCAACCATCGCCAAATCCTGTCCGCAACTCAAAGTGATGGTCACAACGTATTTCGGCCATCCTGGCGATAACCTCTCCACGCTTCTAAATCTGCCAGTGGCGGCAGTCCATGTCGATCTTGTGCGGGCACCGGAGACCTTAGATGCCATTCTCGGCAAGATGCCGCCCAATCTGTGTTTATCTCTGGGGCTGGTTGATGGACGAAATGTATGGAAGGCTGATCTCGAACCGGCTATCCAAATGGCGGAAAAAGCCGCCGATGCCATCGGCCCTGACCGACTGTTAATAGCGCCATCCTGTTCCTTGTTGCATGTGCCGGCGGATATTAATGCGGAAGATACGCTGGATACTGAATTAAAAAGCTGGCTGAGCTTCGCCCGGCAAAAACTTGATGAGGTGGCTTTACTGACTCGTGCCATAAACCATGGCCGTATCGCAATAGCCGCAGAACTTGCCGCCAATCAGGCGACCATGACCAGTCGGTCGGCTTCAGACCGGGTAACGAATGCCACTGTGCGCCATCGCGTGGCCACTATCACACCGGCCATGTTGAAACGTGCTGGCGGGTTCCAGCGGCGGCGGATATCCCAGCGGGAACACTTGCACTTGCCGCTGTTGCCGACGACCACGATCGGTTCGTTTCCGCAGAGTCCTGAAGTCCGCAAGGCTCGTGCCGAATTTATGTCCGGGCGCAGTTCGGATGAGCAATATAATAGATTTATACGATCGCAGATTTCTGATGTTATTAAGCTTCAGGAAGAAATCGGCCTGGATGTGCTGGTGCACGGCGAATTTGAACGCACCGATATGGTCGAATTCTTCGGCAGCATGCTGGCTGGTTTTGCGGTCACTAAAAACGGATGGGTGCAGAGTTACGGCTCACGCTGTGTGAAACCGCCGATTATTTTCGGCGATGTCCATCGCCCCGCGCCCATGACGGTGGCACTGACCGGCTATGCCCAGTCTCTGACGCACAAACCCTTGAAGGGCATGTTGACCGGTCCACTCACCATTCTGAATTGGTCTTTTGTCAGAAATGATCAACCGCGTTCAGAAACCTGTCGTCAAATTGCATTGGCCATTCGCGATGAAGTTGTGGATATTGAAGTGGCCGGAATACGCATCATTCAGATTGATGAACCGACATTGCGGGAGGGTTTACCATTGCGCCGGCAGGATCGCGCTGCTTATCTGCGATGGGCCGTAGATTGTTTCCGTCTCTCGGCCGGCGGTGTAAAGGATGCAACGCAAATCCATACCCACATGTGTTATTGCGAGTTTGGTGACATAATGGATGCGATTACCGAATTGGATGCGGATGTTATTTCCATTGAAACCGCCCGCAGTGCTATGGAATTATTGGGTGAATTTACCCGGAGAAAATACCCCAACGAGATCGGCCCGGGCGTATATGACATTCATTCACCGCGGATTCCGTCCGTGGCGGAGATGCTGGGCTTAATTTCCAAAGTGCTGGAAGTACTGGATCCTGCGCAGGTATGGATTAATCCGGATTGTGGCCTGAAGACGCGCCGCTGGGAAGAGGTTGTTCCTGCATTACGCAACATGGTGCAGGCGGCAGAAATCGCGCGCAGCCAGCGAGCTTGAATATGGGGCTTGCCGTGGTTGGGCCGCTAACTTGCGGTTGATGAAGTTCGCCGCACCCGGCCGGGAGTCAAATTATTCGCCGTTTTGCTGGATGGCCAGCGTCCGAGAATGCTGCCCAAGCCCGCAGCGATGATCCTGGGAGCCCGTCCAGGTAACAGCAGTCTTGCTATTACTTGGGCAGACACCCAAGCTATACTACCCGCACACTGACCGTTTCGGGGAGTTTAGTCTGGCCACCGCATCTGAAAAGCCGCCATCCGCGCCGTGGCAGCGCACACCTGCCACCGACCCGGCCATTTTTTTGGCAGCCGCCCTTGCCATCGGCATCACCATCGGCTGGCGCTTACCGGGTTGGACAATGACCGCAATGGTGATTGCATTGTCCGCGCTTGTCTTGGCCGTCGTAGTGATGCGTCGATGGCCGTGGGCTGGCTTTGCATTCCTGTTGCTGACCTGCGCCGCGGTCGGTGCTGCGCGATTTAATATTCAGCAGCGGCAGATGGCGGCCAACAATATTGCCCGGTCCGCACCGGCGGGTCGCGCACTTATCCGAGCGCGGCTCCTAATTCAATCTCCGCCGCAGCATCACCGGAAGCCACCTCGCGGCCCACTATTTTCAATAGCCGGTGGCTACACAACCTTCACTGCCCGCGTGCTCGGGTGTCGGGCCGATCATCAATGGAGGGCGGCCACCGGACGGGTGATCGTCCAAGTGCCGGGCTGGATGCCCGCGCTGCATGTCAATGAGCGTGTTGAGGTGTGGGGGTGGCTTTCCCGGCCTGCGCCGCCTGTCAATCCGGGTGCGTTTGACTACCGGCAGTACCTGCGCACCCGACGGATATTTTCACAAATTGCCCTCACCCATACCGCCCAGATCAAGATACTTTCCTCGCGACCATCGATTTTTCCACTATCGGGCTGGCTCGCGCAGCAGCGTGTGCACTTGCGGCACACTGTTTTAGATTCATTTGGCGCGCACGTGATGGCCGGCAATGAAATGGTGGCATTACTGCTGGGCTTTAGAGACCCGTCCATTATTAAAATCGAGCGGGATTTTTCCCGCTGCGGTGCCGCACATTTGCTCGCGCTTTCCGGTTTACATGTCGCATTGATTGCGGAGGCCATCTGGTTGATTCTGCGCCTTTTGATCAAATCGCCGCGTGTACGAGCGGGGATGACATTGGTGCTGGTATTGGTGTACATGCTGGTAACACCCTGCGGGCCACCCGTGGTGCGTGCGGCGCTGGGTACGGCTCTGGTGCTCTTGACGATGCTGATCGGCAGGCCCGTACGTATCGCCAATATTCTCGGTGTCACTGCGCTGGTCGTTTTGTTGTGGCGACCAGCCGAATTATTTGATTCTTCCTTTCAACTCAGTTTCCTCGTCACCGGAATGCTGATTGTTGCGGCGCCGCGCTTCTATACGGCACTATTCGGTGCGTGGCTCGCTCGACTGACAGATATTGCCAATGCCTCACAAATACGCCTGGACCGGATCAAATTACGGCTGGCGGCATTCATTTCCGGTACCTTGACGGCTAACATCATCGGCACGATGGTATCCCTTCCGCTGGTCATGTATCACTACCATCAAATTACCCCATGGGGAATTGTGACCGGGCTGCTTCTGTTTCCTTTGGTATGTGCTGCTTTGCTTACGGGATTGGTGCAGTTGTCGCTGTCGGCGGTGGCACCGGCTGCGGCCAAAATTACTGCGGTGGCGGCGGCCCCATGCGCCGAACTGCTGGCCTGGGGTGTGCATCAACTCGCGCGATTACCCGGTAGCCAATTCGTAGTGCGTGCCCCATCGGCAGGTTGGATGATTGCCTTTTACGCGCTGCTGACGATATGGATCCTGCGACATCATCTCCGGGTGAATCGCAAAACCATTGCGGCGGCCGGCGGGATGCTGACGGTGGGTTTTCCGTTGGCAGCGCTGGCCCAGACACATGCGAGCCATTTGAAAATTGAAGTATTGAGCATCCATAGCGGAAATGCCATTTTAGTGGAAACCGGCGGGAACTGGCTTACGCGTCAGGCCTATTTGATTGATGCCGGCACGGCTGGCTCCGCTGAAGTGTGCGGCCGCGATGTGCATGAAGTATTAAAGGATTGGGGTATCTCCAGCTTGGCCGGTATATTCGTAACGCAAATCGATGCGCTCCATGCGGCAGGGGTGTTGCCGCTCCACATTCAATATCCCTCCTCGTCAGTATGGATTAACACGTTGGATATGCGTGCAACGGCACAGACCCGATCTGTGCAGCAATTTGTAATGTTGGTCAAACGCATCGGTCATGTCCACGTCATGGCGGGCGACAAGACTATGGCCATCGGGTCGATCGGTCGCTTGCGCGTCATCTGGCCCTTGGCCAAGGGATCGGTTAAACGAAAATATCGTGGCGATATCCTGCTGCTGTCAGCCGAAGGCCAGCGGATACTCATATTGTGCCGTACGCAAGCCGTCCCCAGTATACTTAAGAAAGTGCGGCACGTTCTAGCGAAGGAGCCGATTACGGGCATTGTCCTTATCGGTGCGGGCAATCTTCACCCTGCGGCCGCTCAGCGCCTACTGATGCTGCATCCGGCCTTCCTAGTGTGCACGGGCGAGACCAGGGCTGCAGTAAAGGCTGATTCATCCGCATTACGCCGTTGGCATGGGCGACAGGCATCCACGGCCACCGACGGGGCGGTAACGATTTTGCTTCGTCCTAGCCGCTGGCGGCTTTTGGGGTGGTCGGCACAAAAAAGTCCGGCAGCGCATCTGACCGACGGAACCGTACGATGGCAACACGTAAACCCGGGTATATTAAATTCACCCTGAGATGTTAATTGGAGTAAAAATATGATTGAGCTGGAAAAATTAATACGCGACGTACCGGATTTTCCCAAGCCGGGTATTGTGTTCAAAGATATTATGCCGCTTTTGGCTCATCCCCAGGGTCTGGCGTTGGCCATAGAAATGCTGGCCAATCCGTTTCGCGGCAAAGGCGTTGAATTGGTGGTGGGGGCGGAATCGCGCGGCTTCATCTTCGGCATAGCGGTTGCGCAGGCACTTTCTTGCGGCTTCGTACCGGTGCGGAAGCCGGGCAAACTGCCGCATAAAAAACTCTCTGTCACCTACGACCTCGAATATGGCAAAGACACCCTTGAGATACACGCGGATGCCATCCGGCGCGGACAGCGGGTTTTAATGGTGGATGATCTGCTGGCGACAGGCGGTACCATGGGGGCCTGCTGCAAGCTGGTGGAAAGTCTGGGCGGCGAGATCGTCGGTATCGCCGTGCTTATTGAATTGGCATTTCTCTCCGGAGTACGGCTGCTTTCCCATTGTGATGTGCACAGCGTCATTCGCTATGACTGATGCCCAGTGGCTTGGTCATACACTAATGGTACTGTCAGAGTGCCTTGCGGCGCGACATAAATCTCTTCAGCCAGCCCACGAATGACGGGGCCTCTTCAATGGGGCGATCCGGCCACAGCCGGTGGTTTATGCTGCTTCATCGACCATGTCGGCAAGGATTGGCCGTCAAGCGAAACGCTTTTGCTTCCATCCGCGGGCGGTGGGTGATTGATATGCTCGGTGTTCAAATAACTCATAAAGCTTCGTGGCCCGTAACGTGCAATCAGCAGAGTCCATGAATCCTGTTCATGATTTTGCCCGCAATGGCCAAAAATACGCAAGCCCATGGCCAAATTGCTGCCATCTCGGTTGATAGGTGATATGGTCAGCTCCGCGTCGTCATAACCCAACGCGCGATCGCGAAACACTGGCCGAAAAACCTCTCCAGCATAATCCAGCAATTCCCGGAAAGTATGTAAGTGGTGAATGTCATCATCAAAGTGCTTAGGTTTGAGCACTTCGATGGCTGGGCTCCGTTCCAAGTGCGGCAGATAACCGACGGCTGATTCCAGTTGCAGCCTGAATTGACAGAACCAATGCTGGAACGAACTTGACATAATCTCGGCATCCTTCGGATGGGTACTTCTACCGCATTTGTCGCACTTTATGTGTGCATGCTGCAGCTTTCGTACCAGCGCCGCCAAGCCGTGAGGCGCGTCAATGTGTGTAGCACACGTCGGGCACATCAGTGTTTTATCGTTCATGGGACGCTCCTTTTGTTCGAGAACCCCGCAAAACACAAAAATTTTCTACAACCAGTTGGCACCACGAAGCAGTGCGCGACCTGTACACATGAGTCTACGCTTCTGATAACTCAAATGCAAGGACATTTCTGTACTTAGGGTCTTGGTGGTGAATTTACCGTCATTATCGGCAGTTTGGCCGTATGGACCCGTACCCAAACGCCATGCCTGTCTTATTCGTACCCATTCACGGGCCGGATGGAAGCTGTGAAGGCGTTGGCCGTCCGGCGAAGTGGTTATTGACCGTCTGATACAGGAATTCAAAGACGCTGCGTTGTTGCTGAGTGCAGTCGGCAATGGTGGCGGTTTAACGATATCACTGGAGGGAGGCTTGGAGGAGTTCGAGGAGTCCTTTGACAGTCAGGCCACTTGGGCCAAAAGATCAGCCACTTGTTTGGAAAGATCGGTGACCTGCTGTTGCAACGC
>DZDI01000211.1 GCA_022730455.1 Phycisphaera mikurensis
GGCTACGCCGGCGGAATTAATTTGTATGAGTATGTGCGCGGAAGAGCGGTAGTGAGGTTGGACCCAGAGGGTGAGGGATGTGACCCGTGCGACAAGAAAGTTGACCAGTGGCAAAATCCGATCGACGCGATTTGTGGTAAGTACCATGGCATCGAGTGGCTGCTGTGCGAGGCCTTCGTAAGGGGACTGCTCGGAGGTGGTAGCGGTGACGTGGGCGGACCCGCTGCGTGCCAGACAGAAGCGGGTGCCTGCCAACAGCGTTGCGCATTGAACTTCGCGGGCTGTCCCGGAAATAAACGGGCGGCCTGTTTAACGCTTTGCTCGGCGCATTTAGCAAAATGCGTTGCGAAACACCCTTAGCGGCCGATATTGATACGCCGACCTTGCGGCAGATTCCCTGTGTCTTCGATACGCGTATTTGGGCGGATTGCTTATGGAAAAAGTGAAGAGCGTGCTTGTTGCTGCCGGCGGATTCATAATTGGCGCGGTCGTTATATTTTGTATCATGGCTCCGGCGCTTCGCTCAGTTGTGTCCGGCGTGCGTCGCTTCGGCATGGCTGGGGTTAATTCTCGTGCCGTTTACGACCAGCAGGTTTTGTTTGATCGGAACCAGGCCACGCAGGATTTGCTCGACATCGACAGCACGCTTTCCGCCACACGCGGTATTGCCAAGTTGATGAAATTTCGAGACTCGCAGAAGGCGCGGCGCGGGGTGAGCGCCACGCTGCTTCATGATGACGAACGGGTTTTAAGGCTGCCGGAGATGAGAATCCGCCCGTTGGACGTCGGCACGGAGGCACGGCGTCCCGAATAGGTGTATCTCCGCAGTGGGGGCCCGCTTGGGCGAACCGTTGATGCGTCGCGTGACAGCGAAATCCCGGGCGCGTTGCATTCCCGCCTCCCGAGGCGGGCCACCAGGAATCGCCGGGAAACACGGTCCGCTGTTGTGTCCAGTGTCCGTTGAAACAGAGGAGATTTAACCATGGGTAAACAGAAGGTCTTGCTTATTGCCGGCTACGGGTTCTTGTTGGGGGCAGTTGTCACGTTCTGGTTTATGATGATGGGGTTCCGGTTGGTCGAACAGCGTTACCGCACGATCGCTGATCAGAATATCCTTGCGAACAGAGCTATGGTAATGCGCGAGCTGGTCAACGCCGACAGCACGCTTTCCGCCACGCGCGGTATTGGCAGATTGAAGAACCTGCGGAGATCGCTGAAAGCGGAGATCGCGGCGATCTCCAGAATGTTGCTGGCATATGACACCGTGTTGGGGTTGCCAGCTGTGCCGGGAGCTCCGCCGGGCACACGGGCGGCAACACGGACGGCCGAGTAGATATGTGTAGCGGCCCAGCCAATTGTAGGGCCGCTGATATTCATGATAGCGGAGGTTCAGATGATCGGCAAACCGCAGAATTATATTATATCATGTATATATGTCTAGTAAATTTATCCCAGATGTCCCGGCGGCGCGCACGAAATTGCTCTCGTGCGCGCGGTATCCGGGCGGATGCCATGGCGACATTTTCTGCTTGTCATGGTTGGGAATGCTCAGGCCGCCTTGCGCAGGTTGATCTCAATGACCGGCAAATGAGGATCATTGAGATAATGTCTGCGTGCAATTTGGATTTGAATATTGGGTCCATCGCGGGCGCGAATCGGAGCGGGCTGGGGCAGTTGCAGACCAGATGGGAGACGGGGGTTTTGGGTCGGGAGTGCAGAGGAAGCCCACGCTTCGGCAGGCGTAAGGTGCCCCAAGGCGCTGTGTGGGCGATGGATGTTGTACCAACCCGCAAAGTTATCCAACCTGCGTTGAATGGACGCGATGCTCACAGCCAAGAGCACGAGCCGCTGCCATTGCTTGAAGCTTTTGAAAAATCTTTCAATCCGGCCATTCAAAAACGGTGCCCGCACCTTGCTTCGCACATGACCGATGCGTTGCCGCCGCATCGCTTTACCAAACTGCTTCCGGAACTGGGCACCGTTGTCGGTGATGATAAATTTTGGTCCGCCATTTCTCGCGACAGCGCCGCGCACCGACGCCGCCATGTTGCGGGAATTGGGAGTTTTGGCATAGACGCGCAGCATCAGAATTTTACGCGAGAAGCCATCCAGAACAGCCGCAAGGTAGAAAGTGATCCACAGCACACGGATCTGTGTGATGTCGCTATGCCAGACATGATTAGGCTTCTTCGGCATCAGCAGATCATGCGGCTTGACGCCGACAGGCTTTTCCATCGCCGACCGCGGTTTGCCCGGCGGCTTTTTTGTTTCGAGTTCCCGCAGCATTCGTTGTACACTCGACCGACTGATCTGGATTCCCGCCCGCAGCAGATGCCGGGCCATGGTGCGGGTTCCGAATTCAGGTTCCGGGCAGAGTAGGCGCAATTCTTGCACCGCCCAGCGCACGGCGTCATCCATGCGATTCCACACAATGGCCCCGTCCGACAGGCCCGGCCTGCCGTTGCCTTCGACAGCCTTGATCTAGGCCCGCAGGGTGTTCTCATGAATCACAACACGCCGCGCGGTGGTTTTGATATTCCACCCGCGCAGGCGCATGAGTTGCAGAATGGCCAAACGCTGCGCGGGTCAGTAATCAGGCCGTTTCTGTGGCGGCATGTTCTCCCGCCCGGTACGGAGAATTTCCAATTCGCGCCGGAGCAATTCGGATTCCGTAACTTCATGGTCCCGTTGGATCATCAATCGCAGGATCGGCGAACCGGTGGAGGCCAATCGCGTCCGCGCCAACTGCATGGCCTGCCCCAGCGTACTGGCCATGGTGTCAACCAGATTCATCACCGTGGTGGAAGCAATCGGCATAGGCTTTTCCTCGTCGGAACAAGCGAACATGATAGCCGGATTCATTCCTCACGGATGCGGAACAAACCGACTGCACACCAAGAAATTCGGAACTGTTCAGAGAACTCCCTTGTGGCGTTTTTGTGGCAGTTGGCATTGCGACAGCCTGCAATGCCACGAGAAAATAAAAATCTGATCGCTTGCAAAACACAATGTTTTCGCAGTATTATTAACTTCGCCACAGGGGGAGTCGCAACGGACCGAGAATCCCGACCAACCCATTCGACTGCTGACCGACATGCTGGACCTGCCCGCCCACATC
>DZDI01000212.1 GCA_022730455.1 Phycisphaera mikurensis
CATGGGCATGACATGCTGCGGCGTTTTCTGGCCGTGTCCGGTGGGCGCTGGTAAGCAACGCTCTCGTGCTCGCAACAGTTTGTTTGCCTTCTGTTTTTTTCGGTGCTAGGTTCCTTGGGCGCTTTTATCGTCCACCCCCCTAGGGAGCACACGAATGGAACTTGACGGCAACATCCTGCACATTGATTCACTGATTGCCGTCACCATCGGCATTATTGTGCTGTTTGTCGGCAAGCGGCTGAATGATGGCATCGACTTTTTGCGCGAATACAGCATCCCGGAACCGGTCACCGGCGGTCTGCTGTTTTCCATCCTGTTCGGTCTGGTGTATCTCCTGCTCAATGTGGAAGTCGAGTTCAACCTGGCTGCGCGCGATATTCTGCTGGTGTATTTTTTTACCACTATCGGCATTAACTCCAGCGTGCGCGATTTGATTACTGGCGGGCGGCCGCTGATTATCCTTTTGCTGATTACCGTGGCCTTCATGGTGGCGCAAAATCTGGTCGGTATCGGCGGGGCGTGGCTGTTTGATCTGCCGGCGGCGGTGGGGGTGATTGGCGGCACGGTGTCGCTGATTGGCGGGCATGGCACCACCATCGCCTGGGCACCGCAGATTGCGGAAAACTTCGGTATTGCCAATGCCATGGAGATCGGCATTGCCTCGGCCACCATTGGCCTGATTTTGGCCAGTCTGATGGGCGGGCCGGTGGCCAAGTTCCTGATTAACCGTCACAAGCTGCAACCGGATGCCGCGCATATCCATGATGCGCAGGATGTCGGTGTGTCCGCGCGCGATTGTGACAAGAATATCGGCCATCTGGATTTCCTCAACACCATCCTGGCGATTCATCTCGCTATTATTATTGGCTCGCTGCTGAATGATCTGGTCAGCGGCTGGGGCTTGAGCCTGCCGCTGTTCGTGACCTGCCTGTTTGCCGGGATTTTGCTCACCAATCTTCTGCCGCATGGCTTTCTGGGTAAGCACGGCATCAAATGGCCGACGCGCGCCCCCGCCATGGCGCTGATTGCCGATGTGGCGCTGGGCACGTTTCTGGCCATGTCCTTGATGAGTATGCAGTTGTGGACGCTGGTGGATTTGGCCGGCCCGGTGTTCACCATTCTGGCCTTGCAACTGGTGCTGGCGGTGCTGGTGGCCATTTTCATCCTGTTTCCGGCCATGGGGCGCGATTACAACGCCGCCGTGGTCTGCGCCGGATTCAGTGGCGTGACCCTGGGGGCGACACCGACGGCCATGGCCAATATGGCGGCAGTCACCCAGCGTTTTGGGCCGTCACATCAGGCATTTATCATCGTGCCGCTGGTGTCCGCGTTTTTCATCGACCTAGTGAATGCGGTGATGATTCCGTTCTTTCTGGCGAATTTTTAATCGGCTGACTATCTAACCGCGCAAACCCCGGCGGTTCTGCGCCCCTTAATGAGGTTTTTGACATGACATATTGCGTTGGTTTGTTGCTGGATAAAGGTTTGGTCATGGCGTCTGATTCGCGCACCAATGCGGGAGTGGATTACATTTCCTCTTACAGCAAGCTGCATGTGGTGCAGCCCGCCCCGGATCGTATTTTCATGTTGCTGGCGGCGGGGAGCTTGTCCACGACACAAGAGCTGTTGAATCGGATTCAACGCGATTTGGATCAGTCGCTAAATCCGAAGCCTAGTCCGTATCAGCAAGCTCCTGACGTTACCTTGCTGAATGTGAATTACATGTTTGAAGCGGCGACGTATATCGGTCAGTTGAATCTTGCCATCCAGAATGAACACAGCGCCGTCTCGCGCATGTCGGGAGCCAGTATGGAGGCTTCCTTTATTCTTGGCGGACAAATTTCCGGTCGCCCGCCGGAGCTTTTCCTGATTTATCCGCAGGGCAACTTTATTCACGCCACCGATGAAACGCCGTATTTCCAGATTGGCGAGAGTAAATACGGCAAATCCGTGCTGGATACGATTGCCACGCCGAGCATGTCTTTAGAGGATGGTGCTCGCATGTGCATGGCCTCCCTGGTGGCTACGGCACGCGCCAATCTTACCGTTGCGCCGCCGTTTGAGGTGGCGATTTATCCCACCGATACGCTGGCGCTTTCACAACGCAGCAAGCTTGAGGCGGATTCCACCGAGCTTTTGACCATGCACCATGCCTGGGAGTCGGCGATTCGTCTGGCCTTCCGCAGTTTGCCGCCGTTTAGCTGGGAGTCGGCACAATCTCAGACGCAGGTACAGCCAATTCAGCAGCCAATGCAGCAACCAGCTCAGCCACAGCAGTTGCAAGAGCAGCAGCCGAATGAGGCGCTCGCTTGACGATGTCGCCCGTTTCTAGCGGCCATCTTCCTGTCTCGCTACGCGTTCATGCGCTGGTCAATGCAGCGTATCAGCGTTTTGCGGATTGTGATGAAGGTGAAAATGCCGATTACATTCCTGTGTTGGCCGATGTGCCCAAGTCGTTGTTTGGTGTTTGCGTGGCGCAGGTTACGGGCGAGCTGCATGTTGCGGGTGATGTTGATGTTTGTTTCAGCATCCAGAGTATTTCCAAGCCGTTCGTGTTTGGGCTGATTTGTCAGAGTCTGGGTGAGGACGAAGCCCGTGCGCGTTTGGGCGTGAACAGCACGGGTTTGCCGTTTAACTCGGTCATGGCCGTGGAGCGTTCGACCCATGGGCAAAGCAATCCGATGGTGAATGCAGGTGCCATTGCTACCTCCAGTCTCGCGCCGGGTGATACGGCGGAGGCCAAGTGGCAGTTTATCCGCGAGGGCTTGTCGCGCTTTGCCGGACGCGAGCTTGAGATGGATGAAGCGGTGTACCGCTCCGAAGCGGCCGCCAATCAGCGTAACGCGGGCATTGCCGCGCTACTGGATAGTCATCAGCGCATTTATTTTGACCCGTTTGAAGCCACCGATGTCTACACGCGCCAGTGCGCCATCAAGGTGAGCGCGCGTGATCTTGCGGTGATGGCGGCTACACTGGCCAATGGCGGAGTCAATCCGCTGACACTTGAGCCGGTGATTGATGCCATCCACTGTCAGCACGTTCTGGCGGTCATGGTCACGGCAGGTTTGTATGAAAACTCGGGCGATTGGTTGTACGA
>DZDI01000072.1 GCA_022730455.1 Phycisphaera mikurensis
GGATGAATGGGCGCATTTAGCCGGCTCCATGCGCCCTCCTACGGCTTGAAGGCGTTGCGAATGGCTGCGGCTAATTGAGCGCCATCATCGGCATCTAACTTTCGCGCTGGCCACGGCAAGGTAAATCCATCTCCCTCAAACCGCGGCAATATATGATGGTGCAAATGCATGACCGACTGCATCGCCGCCGGCCCATTGTTGGTCAAAACGTGGCACGCTGTCGCCCCCGTTGCGGCTACAATCCCCCGACAAAGCTGGGGCAGCACGGCTGCGAGTTGGGCCGCCACTGCGGGCGGGCAATCTAAATAATTGGTACTGTGGTGCTTAGGGACGACCAAGGTATGCCCGCGGACAATGGGTCCGATATCCAAAAATGCCATCACATCGGCATCTTCATAAACTTTATGGCATGGGATATCGCCCGCTGCCATTTTGCAAAACAGACAATCGAGATGGTAATTGGGTCGCTCGGATGGTGGTTTTTGCATCATTGCCGTACACCTCATATTCAGACATTTTCCTGCATCCATTGTAACCGTTTGCGGTTTTACCGGTCGCCGCCCAAATTAAAATTAAAAATTACACTTGACATCTCACTTAGCCGATAGTAGGATCAGCAGACGGTGGTAGTGGTAGCGCGTTATTATGCTTTGTATGTAATCGCTATTATTGTTTTATCCCGCTTCCAATCCCACCGGTATCAAATTCGTTGTCGCGGTGTGCCTTGCATACCCGCATCGCGATTCAATCTCTGCGGCGTGCAGTGTTCGGAGTTTTTTAAATTTTGAACACAGGGATGTGGTGGAGCACCGTTGCCGCATGTGGGCGACGGCGTAAAGTTAAAGATCATTGGTCGGAGTGTTCGGCCTGCCCCCGCGTGATCTTATAGCCATCCATGTTGGTTGGCGGCGCGGCGCAAAACGGACTCATCTGACATATGCCCGGCGGTGATGGGGCGCTTCCGTTTGGACGGCGGCGATTTTCCCCGTGCTGCTTGGCAAGGCCGACTTGGGCGTTCAACCGACGACCCGCTTGGCCATATACATCCTGCTGTTTTTGGCAGGCTGAAGTGCGCCCGATCAGTGACGTGTTAAGGAGAATTTCTCATGTCAATGCGTAACAAAACCCGTCGCGGGTTTACGCTCATTGAGTTGCTGGTGGTGATTTCGATCATCGCCCTGCTCATTGCCATTCTGTTGCCCAGTTTGGCCAAAGCCAAGGAACTGGCCAATCGGGCGGTGTGCTCCGCGAACGTCCGTGGCATCATCCAGGTGATGTTCACATATGCCCAAAGCAATAACAGCGTGTTCCCGTGCACGCCTGGGCCAGGAACCGCCGGAACCTACGCCAACGCGCCGGGGGTGCCGGGCACCTATGCCGCGCCCTCATCCCCGGGTGCGATCGTAGCCGCCTGGTATGGCGCCGTCGCAGGCGGCCCAAGCGCGCTCACTGCCGCCGATGAAGGCGATCCGCTGGCCTGCCTGTGGATTATGGTGTTGCAAAATTACATCACCCCCAAGAGTTTTATCTGCCCATCTGACCCCATTGCCACCACCCCATCGCTGCAATATTCGCAGACGGCGGCAACCGGCGGCGGCACGGCTGGCCAGGCGAACTTTGGCGTGATGACCGACGGCTCGGCGCCGAACACCACCGGCCAAGGCGAAAGCTATTCCATCAACTATCCGTGGCAATACGATGCTACCGCTACCGCTACCGCACCGGCCAATGCGGGCGGTTGGTGGACAGACAACATCGACAGCGACCAGCCAGTGATATCGGATATGGCGCCCTTGGACACCGCGAACGGCAGTGTTTCTGGAACTGGCCGCGATACTGAGCAACCGCTGAGCAACACCTATGGCCCGTATGTTTACAATTCCGGTAACCATGACGGCGCCGGCCAAAATGTGGGCTTTGGTGATGACCACGTCAGTTGGGAATCCAACCCGTATGTAGGTGCGGATCAGGACAACATCTTCACCTTCTTCAGTGCCGCGGCTGCGGCTGGCACGTCGCAGGCGGGCCCGACCGTGCCCGGCACAGGCATCACCGCTGCGAACACGATCACTAACACGTTCTCGCCAGACACCCCGCCCTACGACACCATCATGGTGCCGGTGCGGAATGTTCAAACGGGTGCGTGGTAACGCCCATTGTGCGAACCATTTCACGGATGGTCATGTCATTTGAAACCTTTCAGGCCCGGGCTAACGCCCGGGCCTTTTTCTTGCAAACGCGCGGGCACAATGCCAGTGGCTTAATGGGGCGTGCGGTAACAACACGGCGTTCGGGTGTCGGACACCACTTCCAGATGGCCCCGCCCCGAATTCGGGTTCCAAAGGGCAAAAAGTCTGGGAAATGCCTTACAATTTAGCGCATGGGGATCGGCTTGCCCGACAAAACTGGCCCATCGGGAAGACAGGCGGCCTTGGTATGCGCGGTGCGGCTTCTGGGTATCTTCGGCTTCTGGGTCATTCCATTATTCATTTATTGGCTTCCGTGGAACCCCGTCAACCCGATTCGGAAAGACTGCCTTCAGAGTGCCCGGTGGCAAGGAGTAGCGTTTGGCCTGCTGATTGTCATCGGCGTGATCTCGTATGGCTTTGACCTGTATTTTCTGGCGTACCTTGCACTCCTCTGGCCGGTGGCGACGGTGGTCTATTCTGTGATTCCTTTTCTGGCGACGGCTAGGGGAGGCTTTCAGAGCTGGCCGGAGACGAAGTTGATTGTTGCCGCCCGCGACGCCCCAGACGCAAAGCAACTGCATCGTTGGCAGCTATTGGCGGCCTTTTTGGCCTACCTTGTGCTCTCGTTGTTATGGGTTGCGTCGCCGCTGATGGTGCACGGGCGGGGGTACGTCATCGGAATAGGCAACCGCGACACCACTTCTTTCCTGTGGTACCTGCGGTGGTGGCCCTACGCGATCTTGCACGGCCTGGACCCTTTCCATATGACCAAAATATGGTATCCGGGTGGCATCAATGCGGCATGGATCAGCAGCATACCGGCCATTGCTATTCTACTTGCGCCCGTCACCCTGACCTTTGGGGCAACGGCTGCGTTTAATACCGCGATAATAGCCTCACCGGTGCTTGCGGCGCTTGCCACTTTCGGCCTGGCACGAGAATGGGGCAGCCGGTTTATACCCGCCCTGGTTGGCGGCTTCGTCTTTGGCTTTTCTATTTACGAGATGATGGAAGCCCATCGCGATGTCAATCTCGCGGTCATATTTCAGGTACCGGCTTTGCTTTGGGTTTTTGCAGCCCGAAAAAGGGGGCGCATGGGGCGATCGCTTTTCATCTCACTGACCACTTGGTTATGGATATTCAATTTTGGTGTGTTTACCGAAACCTTTGCCACATCGGTTGTCGTGGGCTTTTTTTTAATGGCCAACACTTTGCTTCTTTTTTCAAAAGAAAAGGCCCTTGAATCCCTGCGCCGCACCATGGTTGAAGAGGCGATCGCTTTTTTTGCGGCGGTTGTGTGCGTCCTGTCTGTATTCCTTATTCCGCTTTGGCAAGGTGGCGTAAGTACCCCGGCGTGGCCCAAGGGTGCAAACTCGCTGGACATAACCAGCGTAGCGCCTGTTTCAGCATACGCATTTTTGACAAGGTCAATGGGCGAGGTGCTGCGCACGCATATCTATGCCTCCCTGCCATCGTCGGACCTTCTGGGTTATCTGGGAGTGCCAGCCGTGCTGGTTATGGCCGTCGCCTTTTACCGAATGCGAAATACCTTGTTTGGGCGCGTAAGCTTCTTAATGTTTTCAATCGGGCTTATTTTTAGCATGGGGCCGACGTTTAAGGTTTTCGGCCATAATCTTCCGGTGGCTTTGCCGTGGTCGCTCTTTGAGAGACTCCCCATACTGGGGATGGCCCTTCCGTTCCGTTTGTTCATCTACCCGCTCCTGGCCGCCGCCCTGGTCATAGCGAAATATCTGTCCGAAATCGACCGTCGCATTGCCATTCCGGTCGCGGCGGTAGTCGTGGCTTTTGCGGCACCCAACGTCCCATTACCCGCAAGTCATTTTTACGAGCCCGGCTTTTTGAGATCCGGACAATACAAAAAATACATCAAGCGCAACAGCGTTGTACTTTTCATTCCCTTTTCCACCCGAAGCCCCACCATGGTGTGGCAGGAAAGGTGTCATTTTTGGTATAGAACTGTCAACGGATTCACTGGCTTGGAACCGACCCATTTCCATCTGAGCGACCATTTATTGCAATTTCTGCTGCTTACTCCGCACACCAAGCCTCCAACACGCGAGCTGCAAAAATTTTTAGCCCAGCACCGGGTGCAATACATCGTCGTTACCAAGCAATTGCCGAGCCAATTTGCCCGCGTATTTTCAGCCGTCGCCGTGCGCAAGGGTGTATTTGGCGGAACGACGCTATTTGAATGCCCGGGCGCTAAACGTCTGCTCAAATAAGCACGGCCGTTGGAAGAGCGCCGCCCCGGGGGCATGCCGGAAACCCCGCCGATGTGCACGGACGGCAGTGGCTGAACTACCCGGTCGCGCCGGAAGCGGGCGATGGAGATGCAGATTTATCGCGTGCTATAAAGGCGTAGGCGTTGTGATTGTGAATGGATTCAAAATTTTCACTTTGAATTTCATACCAAGTGATGCGGGATTCAGCTTCCATCAGCAAGGCCAGGTCGCGGATGATATCCTCGACGAATTTGGGATGGTCAAACGCCTGTTCGGTAACAAATTTTTCATCGGGCCGCTTCAAAACCGCATACACCGGTGCGCTGGCTGCCGATTCCATCATTTTCACCAGTTCTTCAATCCAGAGTTCACCGGAGAAACGCACGCGGGCGGTTATTTCACACCGCTGGTTGTGTGCGCCGTAACGGGATATTTCCTTGCTGCATGGGCAAAGCGATGTGGCCGGGGCTTTAACGCCCAGGATAAAATCGTCTGATCCATTGCTGGCCCCCTCAAAGGTGCAGACATAATCCATCAAGCCATGTGCACCGGTCACCGGGGCGGCCTTATCAATGAAATAGGGGAACTGCATTTCGATATGTGCATCGTTGGCGAAAAGGCGTTTTTTCATCTCGTGAAGGATGGGAATAATTTGTGCCGGGGTAATGCTGCGGTGATACTGATTGAGTATCTCGAGGAAGCGCGACATATGCGTTCCCTTTTTATGCTTGGGCAGCGACACGTATAAGTTGATCAGCGCGACGGTGCTTTGCTCGCCACCATTCGGCTGCCGCAAGGTGATGGGATAGCGCACACTTTTAACGCCCACCTTGTCAATTGCCACGTTGCGTTGGTCGGTGGCGGATTGCACATCCGCCATCACTGTTGGTCGTTTCGCCATCTGTTCCGCGGCAGTTGTTGAAGTCATCATCATCCATCAATTAAAAAGACCGGCACTTATAAGCCAATGCACATCACATAGCAGACCCATTTTGCACACGCCAGATATTAGGCATAACCAAGGGGTAGAGGCAAGGGCCACGGGCTATTTTAACGTAAAAGTGTCATTTTTTGGTATAAATAGCCGCCGGATCAACAATGGGCTTCTGCACCAGTTCCAGGTTTCCATCGGTCGTAACGGTGCGATAAAAACAGGTGCGAAAGCCGTTATGGCACGCTGCGCCGCGCTGCTCCACCTTCAGGATGACGGCATCTTGATCGCAGTCGATAAGTACCTGCTTGACCAATTGAACGTGGCCGCTCTCTTCACCTTTCACCCAAAATTTTTGGCGTGAGCGGCTCCAATAGGTGGCCATGCCGGTCTGCAAGGTTTTTTGCAGGGCCGCATCGTTCATGAAAGCCACCATCAGGACCTCGCCATTATGGGCATCGACGGCGATGGCGGTGATAAGACCATTGGCGTCGAACTTCAACTGTAATTGGGTACCCAATTCTGCGTTACCAGTCATGTAGCCGGACCTCCAAAATTCAGCCATTCCGATTTTACGGCAAACAGGCGTGCGGGTCACACTCCTGAATAGGAGAATGAAACATTGCGGCCACGCCGCGTGGCCCGCTAAACATAAGCCGGTTCAGACGCCAATTTACGGTCGCCATGTCCGCGGCACAAAACCAAATTCCGGTTCGCGGACTGGCTTGGTGCGGACGCACCGGCAACACCCGCGCGACCAAATTCGCGTGCGCGTGTTCGCATCATGGAACCGCCGCCCCCCGTTTAGCGCCGTCGCAGCTTTACTGTTACTTGGACAGGCTCCCATACGGAAGAGCGACCATTTACCGGCTGTGCACCGTGGCGCTGGTGATGGCACCGTTGAGGTTGCGCAAGATACCCAGTGGGTTTTCGTCTTTGAGTTCGTCGGGCAATTGCGCCTGCGGTGCATCCTGAAAGGCCACGGGCCGGACAAAGCGGTAAATCGCGGCTGACCCCACGGCCGAAAATCGGTCGATGTTGGTAGCCGGAAATGGCCCGCCGTGCACCATGGCATTGCAGAGTTCCACCCGCGTAGGTGTGCCGTTAAAGACCAGCCGACCGGCGCGCTGTTCCAACAGGTCAAGCAGATCGATATGGTGCGAGAAATCTTCAGAAGTACCGAAAACGCCAATGCCCATCTGGCCCCCGATATTTTCGGCTACGGTGACAATTTGTGCAGCATCGCGATACGTCACCAGCAGCGTAGCGGGGCCAAAAATTTCATCATGGAGCTGGTATTGGTGGATGAAATGTTCGGCATCGGTCTTCAGGATGGCGGGCAAAGCCCAGGAAAAATCATCTTGCGATGTGGTCCAATGGTGATTGAGCTGGCTCACGCCGATGGCTGAAAGGCGCCGGGCAATTTGCTGCCGATATTGTGCGGCTGTTCGCGGTGAGACCATGGGTGCCGAGGTCATGGCTGAAACCATTTTGACCAGTGCCGAAGTAAACGCATCGCCATCGGCCCCCTCGGGCAGAAACACGATGCTGGGTTTGGTGCAGTATTGGCCAGCATTAAGGCTGATTGACGCAGCAACAGCTTCACCGATGAAAACGGCTCTGCGCTGTAAAGCACCGGGAAGAATAAAAACCGGGTTGGGGGCTGCCATCTGAGCAAAGACGGGGATCGGTTCCGGTCGATCGGCGGCAAGCTGCATGATTGCAAGGCCCGCATCGCACGAGCCGGTAAACGCAACACCACGCACCCGCGGATGCTTCACCAGCCATCGCGCGGCGTCATAGGTGTCATCATAAAGAACGGAAAAAATGGCGGGCGGCAGGCCAAGTTCAGCGATAGACTGGTATAAAATCTGAGCCACTATTTCAGTGGTGCCGGGATGCGATGGGTGGGCTTTAAAAATAACCGGGCACCCGGCGGCCAGCGCGGAGGCCGTATCGCCACCGACGGCGGAGAACGCCAGGGGAGAATTGCTGGCGCCAAGAATGGCCACCGGCCCAATGGGACGAAGCAGACTGCGGACATCAGGCTTGGGATGCGGCTTTCGCATCGCATCGCCGGTATCGATACGGGCCTGCAACCAGGAGCCTTCTTCCAGCAGATGGGCGAAAATCAGCAGTTGGTTGCTGGTGTGGCTCAATTCACTATGCAGGCGGCCGTCGGAAAGAGCGGTTTCAATCTTGGCCCGGGTGACAATCACTTCCGCTTTACGGGCCAGATGCAAGGCGGCATTGCGAAGCAATTCAGCCCGCCTCATCCCCGGCAGGCGGCTGTAGACGGGGAATACCTCCGCGGCTTTGGCCACCGCACCATCCACATCGGCGGATGTAGCGCAGAAGTAGGGTGGCGGCAGCGCTTTTCCCGTGACGGCTGCCGTAGCCATGAAAGACCGGGAGGAGTTTGCACCCGGCACCCCGGCAATCAGCGAATAACCATTCAATTCCATTAAACCCAACCTTGCCTCATCATATCCAACGACTTGGGATGTTATCACCATCCGGCAGAGTTTGGCGATTTTGGCATGAAAATTCAAGCGACCATCAACCACAAGCCCGCTGGATAAACGGCCACCGGGCCCATTTAGCCGCCAAGGGTTCATAGTTCCACCCGACATTTTCACTGCAACAGGTTGATGCGGAGCCTTTATTTTTGTAACATATGTGGTTCGCGATGCCAAGTTGGGATCGCGTGGCGGAGCGGTGGTTTACAAGCCGAGGGCACGCCTCACACACGGAGGTTTTACGTTGACTTCTACCGGTAAGCTTGGCCTACGGCCCGGCAAAACGGGTCTTTACGACCCGGAGTTTGAACACGACAGTTGCGGGGTTGGCTTTATTGCTCACATCAAGGGCAAGGGAAGCCACGATATTGTCATCAATGCACTCTCGATGCTGGAGCATATGGAGCATCGAGGGGCCTGTGGCTGCGAGGAAAATACGGGCGATGGCGCGGGTATTCTCACAGCCATGCCGCACGCGTTTTTGGCCAAGGTGGCGAAACAGGATGCGGGTATCACATTGCCATCGGCGGGCGAATATGGTGCAGGGATTGTATTTTTGCCATCCGACAACGAGCAGCGAAGCTGGTGCGAGAAACAATTGGAGCAGTGCATCGCTGAATCGAAACTTAAGCTGCTGGGATGGCGCAACGTACCGGTGGATAATCGCGGCATTGGCCCGAGTGCCCGGCGCACCGAGCCCGAGATGCGGATGATCTTTGTCACCGCACCGGATGCGGAAGGCAAAATTTCACAGGAGGTTCTGGAGCGTCGGTTATACCTGGCGCGAAAAGTGGCGGGCAATCGGGTTCGCAGTTCCGACTTGCCGCAGGCTGAGTATTTTTACATTTGTAGTTTGTCGACCGGAACCATTATTTACAAAGGCCAACTGACGTCACCGCAGGTGAGGGAATACTTTGCCGCCGATCTGGGCGACCCTCAATACGTAAGCCACATTGCGTTGGTGCATTCACGTTTCAGCACCAATACGTTTCCATCCTGGGACCGTGCCCAGCCTCTGCGCTACATGGCGCACAATGGCGAGATCAACACGCGGCGCGGCAATGTCAATTGGATGCATGCACGCGAGGGTATGTTCCAGAGCCATATTTTCGGCACGGAAATTGAGCGTATCAAGCCGGTCATTGAACCGGGGAATTCAGATTCGGGTGATTTTGACAATTGCCTTGAAATGCTTGTGCAGACCGGACGTAGTCTGCCGCATGCCATCATGATGATGATCCCCGAGGCATGGCAGAATCATGAATCGATGGATCCGCGGCGGCGGGCATTTTACGAATACCATTCGTGCATGATGGAGCCGTGGGATGGGCCGGCATCCGTGGCATTTACCGACGGCCATTGCATCGGCGCGGTGCTGGATCGCAATGGTCTTCGCCCCAGCCGTTATTACGTCACCAAAGATGATCTGGTCATCATGGCCAGCGAAGTGGGTGTGCTGGATATTGATCCGGCCAACGTAGCGAAAAAAGGACGATTGCAGCCGGGCCGCATGTTTTTGGTCGACTTCCAGCAGGGCCGCATCATTGACGATTCCGAAATTAAATCTGCCTTGGTCACCGAGTATCCATACGGCCAATGGCTGCGCGCGCAAAAACTGACGCTGGAAGAACTGCCCGCCCCGCAACACACGGTCGGGTTAGATGCAGAATCATTGTTAACGCGCACACAGTGCCTCGGCTACACAACCGAGGATGTATACAAGCTGATCCTGCCGATGGGCACGGCGGGTCTGGAAGCACTCGGTTCCATGGGGAATGATGCCGCGCTGGCCTGCCTGAGCGATCAGCCTCGACTGGTTTACGATTATTTCAAACAGACGTTTGCACAGGTCACCAACCCGCCGCTGGATTCTGATAAGGAATCCATCGTCATGAGCCTAGAATGCCATATTGGCCCGGAGCGTAATTTGCTTGAGCCAACCGCTGAGAACGCCCACCGGCTTTGGCTGGCGCAGCCGATATTAACCAATGCCCAGATGGCGCGGATTAAAGAACTTAATCACCGGGGATGGAAGTCGCAGGTGATTGACATGACATTTGACCGCGCTCTGGGGGAAAACGGTCTGGTCAAGGCCCTGGACCGGCTGTGTGCCGAAGCGGATCAGGCCATTAAACAGGGCTGCAGCGTCATCGTGCTCAGCGACCGTCGTCTGGACGAACAGCGTGTGGCCATACCCGCCTTGCTGGCCTGCGGCGCCGTGCACCATCATCTGGTGCGCAGCGAAACGCGCACGCGTCTGGGTATTGTCATTGAGACGGGTGAAGCCCGTGAAGTGCATCACCATTGCATGCTGATCGGCTATGGCGCCGATGCCGTTAATCCCTATCTGGCGTTTGAGGTATTGTGGAACCTCCGGCGTGAAGAGAGTATCGACGCGACGCTGGATGATGACAAAGTTATTCAAAATTACCGCAAGGCGGCCGGCAAAGGCATCTTGAAGGTCATGAGCAAAATGGGCATCTCCACCCTCCAGAGTTACAAGGGGGCCCAGATATTTGAATCCATCGGCCTGCATCAGGAAGTGATTGACAAGTGTTTTGTCGGCACGGTATCCAAGATTGATGGTGTGCATTTTGATGTGCTGGCCCGGGAAACCATCCGTCGCCACGCCATCGCTTACCCGTTGGAACCTAACGCCGTCAAACTCCAGGTGCTGCCCGAAGGGGGCCAGTATGCATGGCGCAAAAATGGCGAACAGCATCTGCTGAACCCCGATACCATTGCAACCCTGCAGGATGCAGCGCGTACCAACAGTCGTGAAGCGTACGCCCGCTATGCCAAACTGATTAATGAACAGGCGGGCCGGCTCTGCACGCTGCGCGGCTTATTCAAACTCAAGCCCGGCGACACGCCCGTGATGCTGGCGGAGGTGGAGCCTGCCAGTGAAATCGTCAAGCGATTCGCCACCGGTGCCATGAGTCTGGGATCCATTTCCACCGAAGCGCACGAGACGCTGGCGATTGCCATGAACCGCATCGGCGGTAAATCCAACACCGGCGAAGGTGGCGAAGACCCGCGCCGATTCAAACGCGATGCGAATGGTGATTTTCGGCGGTCGGCGATTAAACAGGTCGCCAGCGCCCGCTTCGGCGTTACCAGCCATTACCTGACCAACGCGGACGAAATCCAGATTAAAATGGCTCAGGGTGCCAAGCCCGGCGAGGGTGGACAACTGCCCGGCCATAAGGTGGATCGTTACATCGGCCGGCTGCGGCATTCCACACCCGGCGTCCAATTGATCAGCCCGCCGCCGCACCATGACATATATTCCATTGAAGACCTGGCGCAATTGATTTACGACCTGAAAAACGCCAACCCGGCGGCACGCATCAGCGTCAAACTGGTATCTGAAGTTGGTGTTGGAACCGTGGCAACGGGCGTATCCAAAGCCCATGCCGACCATGTGGTTATTGCCGGCCACGACGGCGGCACCGGGGCATCGCCGCTGACAAGTATTAAGCACGCCGGCGCCCCGTGGGAACTCGGCCTCGCTGAAACCCATCAGACACTGGTGCTCAATGATTTGCGCAGCCGCATTGTGGTGCAGGTGGATGGCCAGTTGAAAACGGGACGTGATGTGGTCATCGGTGCGCTGCTCGGTGCGGAAGAATTTGGGTTTGCTACCGTGCCGCTGGTCACGCTGGGCTGCATCATGATGCGGGTATGCCACCTGAACACCTGCCCGGTGGGCATTGCCACCCAGGACCCGGTGCTGCGGGCCAAGTTTGCCGGCAAGCCGGAATATGTGGTCAACTTTATGTTCCTACTGGCGGAAGAGGTACGCGAATGGATGGCGTTTATGGGCTTCCGTACCATGGACGAGATGATCGGCCGGGTGGATCGGCTTGAAGTTGGCGATGCGATTAAACATTGGAAAGCGCAGGGGCTGGATTTGGCACCGATACTATCTCCGGCGGTGAAGCTCCATGAAGGTGTGGAAGTGCGCTGCGTGCGGAAGCAGGACCATGGCCTTGAGCAATCGCTGGATTATCAAATTGTGAAAGATGCCCGTGAGGCCATTGAAAAAGGCACACCGCTGCAACTGGCGTATCCAATAAAGAACACCAACCGCACGGTGGGCACCACGCTCAGCCACGAGATATCCAAGCGCCATGGCGGCCAGGGACTTCCTGAATCCACTATTGAAATTAAACTCTCCGGTTCCGCGGGGCAAAGCCTGGGCGCCTGGCTGGCACGGGGCGTGAAACTGGAACTTGAAGGCGACGCCAACGACTACGTCGGCAAAGGCCTCTCCGGTGGAACCATCATCGTGTATCCCGATGCCCGCAGCACGTTTAAACCGGAAGAAAATATTCTTATCGGCAATGTGGCCCTGTATGGCGCCACCAGCGGCAAGGCGTTTTTCCGCGGTGTGGCCGGTGAACGATTCTGTGTCCGCAATTCGGGAGCGTCCGCGGTGGTTGAAGGTGTCGGTGATCACGGCTGTGAATATATGACCGGTGGCCGGGCCGTGATCCTTGGCGCGACAGGTCGCAATTTTGCCGCTGGCATGTCGGGTGGCGTCGCGTACGTTTATGATCCCGAAGATCAGTTTTTGGCGCGATGCAACTTAGCGATGGTAGAGCTGGAGCCGGTTGCTGACGCCGCGGATGTTGCTGAACTAAGAGCCCTGATTGAAGAACACCAGCAGCGCACGGGCAGCACGGTCGCGGCTGCGATCTTGCAGGACTGGCCGACGAAAATAAAGCTGTTTCGCAAGGTGATGCCGATTGACTACCGTCGGGCCCTGCAGCAAATGGCCCGGGAAGCGGCCGAAAGCACCGTAGTCGAGGAAGTACAACATGGGTAAACCCACTGGATTTATAGAACATACGCGTGAAGCGGCACCCAATCGGTCGGCCCGCCTGCGTGTGCTGGACTGGCGTGAATTTCACGAACACCTGCCGGGCGATAAGCTTCGGCAGCAGGGTGCCCGCTGCATGGATTGCGGCGTGCCGTTCTGCAACAGTGCCTGTCCGATTAATAATTTAATTCCTGACTGGAATGACCTGGTCTACAAAAATCAGTGGCGTGATGCCATTGAACGGCTGTGGCGCACCAATAACTTTCCGGAATTTACCGGGCGTGTGTGTCCGGCGCCGTGTGAAGGATCATGCGTGCTGGGCATCAATGAACCCGCCGTGACTATTAAAAACATTGAACAGGAAATTATTGAACACGCATGGAAGAATGGATGGGTAACGGCCCACCCGCCCCAGCACCGCACCGGTAAAACGGTGGCCGTCATCGGCTCAGGCCCGGCAGGCCTAGCCGCCGCAGATCAGCTCAACAAAGCCGGACACCAGGTCACGGTATATGAAAGATCGGACCGTGTTGGCGGCCTGCTGATGTACGGCATCCCGAATATGAAACTCGATAAAAAAGCCGTGGTGCAGCGTCGTCTGACGATCATGCAGCAGGAGGGTGTTGAATTTGTTGTCGGTGTCCATATCGGCAAAGACATCAGCATTCATGATTTGCTGCATAAATTTGACGCCATCATCCTCGCCTGTGGCGCTACCAAACCCCGCGATTTAGCGGTCCCCGGGCGTGGACTTGCCGGCGTGCATTTTGCCATGGAATTCCTTCATGCCAACACACGCAGTCTACTGGATTCCAACCATCAAGATGGCAACTACATCAGCGCCAAAGACCGGCATGTGGTGGTGATTGGCGGCGGCGATACCGGTAATGACTGCATCGGCACCTCCATGCGACATGGGTGTAAAAGCCTGGTTAATTTTGAACTCCTTACCCAGCCGCCGACCTCACGCGCCGCTGATAACCCCTGGCCGCAGTGGCCCAGAATTTATCGGGTGGACTACGGCCATGAGGAGGTACGTACCCAATTTGGCCATGATCCAAGGCAGTTCACCATCCTGACCAAGGAATTTATAGGTGACGGCAACGGAGCGGTGCGCGCCATTAAAACTGTGCGCGTCAAGTGGGAAAATAACAACGGCAAGGTGACGATGGCAGAAATTCCCGGCAGCGAGGAAGAATGGCCGGCGGATTTGGTCTTGCTTGCGATGGGTTTCCTTGGGCCGGAAGAAACTCTGGCCAAGGAACTTGGGTTGAAGACTGACAATCGCAGCAACTTCGCTGCGGATTACGGACAATTTAATACATCTGTAGAGGGTGTATTTGCGGCCGGAGATTGCCGCCGCGGTCAAAGTCTGGTGGTGTGGGCGATCAATGAGGGCCGCGGCGCGGCGCGGGAGTGCGACCGCTATCTGATGGGTTCAACGACCCTGCCGTAATGGGTGCACATTTTAATTTTGGCATTATCGTGGCAGGCGTTCTTTGGCTTGAGTATGACGCCGAGTGCCCATACGATGATGTTCTTCGGCCGGATGCCCGAGTGGACTAAGGGGGCGGATTGCAAATCCGCTTGTCGTGGGTTCGAATCCCACTCCGGCCTGTCTAGTGCTTTGTCACGCCTACCAATTAGGATTGATTGGCCGCAAACGCACCAACTGCAAGGAGCCAGCGGCGAAAACCGGGTACGTGTACCCATTGAGCCGATGCGACGCCGCAGGTGGGGCGCTTGCGGCCAACCCT
>DZDI01000213.1 GCA_022730455.1 Phycisphaera mikurensis
ACGAGGTTGTACTGCCTTAAATTTCTCAATAATACTTCGCGGTTCTTAGCGCTCTTGGCGGTGCAAACGGTCCTGTTCACCGCAAAGAACGCAGAGAGACGCAAAGTTATATAAATAGGTCAAATTCAATCCTCTGTGCCTCTGTTTCTCTGCGTGACACATGAGCCAATATCATCATGCCAACGGCATGAAACATTATTTCACACAGAGATGGTGTTATTATCTCACACAGAGCCGCTTTCGGTTCTGAATTTCGGCGTATGGCTAACCGTCGGCCGTGGGAGGCTAGGCTTGCTTGGCCTCAGCGGTGCTTTGCCGTAGGATACGGCACTTGTGTGCGTGGCGTGCACCGGGGCGTAGCTCAGCTTGGCTAGAGCGCTTGGTTCGGGACCAAGAGGTCGCAGGTTCAAATCCTGTCGCCCCGATGAGGTGGAGAAACAGAAACAATGCCGTGTTCCTGTCGCATTTATTAATTTCTCACGCCGAGGTTGCGGGGATCGCAGAGGCTGATGCACGGATCTGAAGCCGCTCAGCATGCACTCACCAAACCGTCTCCGGATGCTCCGTTACTCTGCTACAGAAGTCAAGCGAGAAACATGCTTGCGGTGCCACACCAACCGTCGAATGAATCGCAGTTAGCAAACGCGCCGGCATCCGCCCGATATGGTCCGGAATGGTGTGTAAAGCTGTGTATGGACGATGTTGGTACACGCCCGGCTCCTAGACCGTCTGCAGGCGCCGATGCGTCCAATCGGCACGGCGAAGCTAATGGCGCTGCGCCGCGGCCGGGTGGGCCATGACGGATGGCATATCCCCTGCGTAGCGACTCCCATCAAGCGTGACCGCGGAAATGCTTGTATGAGGCGGCGGCATGCGATCTGATCCCGCTGGTTGGCTGTGATAAATGGGCGTACGGACGTTCGGTGCCTGGCCCACATGACCAAAGACTATCAGCGATACCGCAAAGGCATTAAATAAGGCGTGGATAGTGATATCCGCCCACAATCGCCCCGTGCGCTCATAGGCATAACCCAACGTCACGCCTAGCAGAAACAGCGCCGGCAGCCACGACCATGCATCCTTTATGACCATCAGGTGAACGCTGGCAAATATGGCAGCCGCCACAAGAATACCGACCATTCGTTCACCTGGTCTTACGGCCGTCGCGCTTGAATCCCGCCGCCGCCAGATGGCAATTCCTCTGATGATAAGCGTCTGCAGCAGCCCCCGGAAAAATAATTCTTCGGCGATGGGGGCAATCACGCAGATCATGATTACAAGCGATAATATTTCTTCCAGGCTGTGTGTATGCTCCAATTGTTTGAGTACCGGATGGAGTTGATTGTGTTCGTGAAGAAGCTTTTTCTGTGCGATGGCGGAAAGCACTTCAACGACGATCAGCCAGGGCATGACTGCAACATAAAGCAAGGCTCCGAAGCCAACGGCCTTCAATTTGCCCGAGCCTGAAATACCGAGTCCGCGGCGTCTTTCGGCAAAACGGAAGCCCACGACCAGGATGATATATAAGGCCGCAGCGACATCCGCCAAACTGCTTAAAATATCAACGCGCGGCGTGATGGCACTGAATATGACCGGTGTGGCAATGACGATAAAAAGCGCGGTGGCAAGTTCGAGAAGCGTCAAACGGTTGGGGCGCTGGGGCGAGCGGCGCAGGGATGCAGGTGAAAATACCTTGAGCCTAAGTAAGATATAAGGGGAGATGATCAGGGCGATGAGTAAGATGGCTGGGAAAATGTCACTCGACAAAGGCGACTCCGACATAAGGACACACACACTGAATATATTGGAAAAAATCGTAAATACAAAAAAAATGGAAATAGTTGAAGCTCAACAAGCCGCGCCATTGAGCGAATTGCAGGCTCGGTGCAAGGATGCTCCGCCCGTACGGAATTTTTTTGCCACCATCACCCGCAAGCCCAGCGGTTTGGTAAACATTATCGCCGAGGTTAAAAAGGCATCACCGTCGGCGGGGGTTATCCAGAAGGATTTTGATCCCGTTCGGCAAGCGGCGCTTTATCATTCTGCCGGCGCTGACGCGCTGAGTATCCTTACGGATGAGCCCTATTTTCAGGGGTCATTGGCCTATCTGCAGATGGTGCGTCAGTGCGTTCCACTGCCGCTGCTGCGTAAAGATTTTATTATTGATGAATATCAGGTGTGGCAGTCACGGGCCGCCGGCGCCGACGCCATATTGCTGATTGCTGAAATTCTTACGGATTCACAAATGATGGATCTGCTGATCCTGTCGGCCGAGCTGCATTTGACAGCCCTCATCGAGGTACACGAAATGGAAAGTCTTCTGCGGATGCGATCCATTTTGGGCTTTCCGATGCGAAGCTACAGCCTGCTGGGCATAAACAACCGCGATCTGGCAACCTTTGAAGTGGATCTGGTCAACAGCATCCGCCTGGCGGAGTTTGTAGAAGATAAGCAGGTACTGGTAGCTGAAAGCGGCATTCGTGATAAGGCGGATGTGCAGCGGCTTGTGGCGGCTGGCATTCAGACGGTACTGATTGGTGAGACATTGATGCGGTCGGATGATGTCGGCCAGACCATGGCGAACCTGAAAGGGATTTTGCGCCAAGGCTGATCTTACCGAGTATGCCCCGAATGTGCCGACGTTGTATCCGGGGCGTTTCCTGCACACCGCGGTTCTGTCGTGACTTAGACTCACTGTCAGGAGCCGGTCCAAGTAATAGCACGGCTGCGACGGCATGGGCTTTGTCGCTCGTCGTCAATGTATGTTCCCATACACAATTCTCCTCGCTTCGTAACCGTTCACGGGCCAAAAATGGCAAAAGAAATGGAATTCAACTGATATTATAGGACTAATGTGCACAAAACAAACCTAAAATAGGCCTGCATCGCCAAAAACATCGGTTATTTAACAAATTTCGCCACTTTTACCCGTGAACGGTTACCTCGCTTCGCGCCCACAACCCCTTAGCCCACCGTCAATCCTAATTTGTAGGTGTGACAGAGCACTAGGAGCCTGTCCAAGTAATAGCAGAGCTGCGATGTGCCGGAAACGCTCCGGATGCAAGGCGTCG
>DZDI01000073.1:0-9361 GCA_022730455.1 Phycisphaera mikurensis
GGGGTGTGCCGCAAACACCCCGTCTGCGGCGTTCTCGGACTCATCTTCACCAGAGCCGCCGTCGGCCCGACGCCTTGCATCCGGGGCATTTCCGGCACATCGCAGCTCTGCTATTATCTGGACAGGCTCCCAAGTGACGGCGACAAGACAGGGCACGCCCGACCGTTTACGTCGCCTATGTATGGCCTATAAACTAAAGAAGGCTTCGATAGAAGTCCAAGAATGATGATGTTAGAATGCCGTAGATTGTATTTCAGTGGCCGAGTACAAGGGGTGGGTTTTCGTCAAAGTGCCGTCGAGTTATCTCGAAACCTGCCCGTCTCCGGCCAAGTGCGGAATTTACCTGACGGCCGGGTTGAATTGCTCGTACAGGGAGAGGCCTCCGATTGTCAAACCCTGCTTCGGTTGCTGCAGGAGCGATACCGCAGGTACATTATGACAATGGTGGGAGAGCCGGCGCCTTTCATTAAAGCGACGGGTCGGGTAGAAATTGTGCGGTAAGGTGAATCTTCGGATGTCTGGCCGCTTGTTTTAGTTATGATCTAACCCAGAGGAAATCACAGCGGTGAATAAAGCACAGAAGATTTTATTGGCGATCTTGGCTGTATTGGTTGCGATCTCCGTTCTATTTATATTCCTCCATGCGCATTTTCTGGCCGCCGCCCATCAGAGCTCCGATGTGGCCTCGACCGCAACCAAAGGAAATCATGGAGTAGCCGAGCACTACGCCAATGTCATGGCGCGTGACGAGATAAGAACCCGCATGTGGATGGTGATTTTCTTCATGCTGACAGGTTCGCTGGTGGTTTTGGCATTTATCGAATTTGCGGTTTTACCTCTGCTCAGCCTCAGTCGCATCGGCGCACTTTGTCGTGTCACCTATTACGAAGGCATACTGCAGCCATTTACCCTGGTGGCTTTTTGCATCGGTTTGTCCGCCATTGTTCTGACAACGTTCATTCCGTTTAATACGTTCGGTGAAGACACCACCATGTACCGTGACATCGCGATCTCGTTTGTGTCTATGTTCGTATTGATTATAACGGTCTTTGTGACCGCCAAGGTTATTGATGAAGAAATTGAGAACCGCACTATGCTTACGTTGATGAGCAAGCCGCTGGCGCGGTGGCAGGTCATCATCGGAAAATACCTCGGCATAGTGTGCATTGTGTTTGTTACATCTGCAGTGCTGATGTTGTTTGCCGCTGGATGCGGCTGGTTG
This sequence comes from Phycisphaera mikurensis, assembly GCA_022730455.1. Classification (GTDB taxonomy): domain Bacteria; phylum Planctomycetota; class Phycisphaerae; order WQYP01; family WQYP01; genus JAJZGD01. Next base: position 1,223 of record DZDI01000073.1, read on the forward strand.
CGATATTTCTCCGACCAGCGAATCGATATTTACGTTTCCACCATAGCCGGACGAGCGCAGTTATTCTGGGATAATGACCGGGCCGTGCTTTTGATGATACCGGCATTTTGGCTTGAATTACTGGAAATGTGCACTCTTGCGGCCATTAGCACAGCTATCGCCACGCGTTATTCGTTGGCCATCAATATGACGGGCATCGTGATACTTTACATGGTCGCGAATTTGACCCGTTTCCTACCGGCCTTACACGCCACCGGCGCGCTGGCGGCGACACTTAACGGCATCAGTTATCTGCTGCCCTATTTAAGCAACTTCGATATCAATCAGTGTCTGGTTTACCGCCGCGTGAGCATGCCGGGGCACTATATCGCCGGCGCACCCACGTGGGGTGAGATATGGCAATATGTGGGAATGGTCAGCGTCTATGGGGTAATGTACATCGGGGCTGCACTAAGTGTCGCAATCGCACTATTCCGCAATCGGGAATTGATCTAAGCGAAGGCGTGCCCATCAAGACTGCCATATAGGTTATACTTTTCATCCATGACCAAACCGAAACAGGACAACCGTCCGGCACAGCCCCCTTCGTTCTTTGCACTTGGTTATGCCGGACTACCCGAAAACCTGACGGTCGCCGGTCAGTTATACCGCCGCAAAAAAGTATTCAAGCACGATTTTTTCGCCGCCACCGGTTTGTACGTCGATGCGGCGGGGCGACTGGTTGTCCTAAAAATACAGCGGACATTTCCACTTTTTGGCTTTCCAATGGCGTGGCTTGGGGCACGCATTGCGAAGCACGAAATCGCTATTTTCCGTCAATTGCAGGGGATTCGAGGCATACCGCAATTCCTAGGCGTTTATGGCCCCACAGGTTATGTCCACGAATTTATACCGGGCGAAGACTTAAGCCCCGATATGCATCCCAATGAAGTATTTTTTTCTGATTTAGCACAGCTCTTCAATGATTTGCATTCCCGTTACGTCGCCTACGTGGATACCAACAAACGCGAAAATATTCTCTTTGGTTCCGACGGACGTCCCTATCTTATTGATTTCCAGATTTCATTCTGGCTCAAACAAGGACGGAATGACAACTATCTGGCAAGATGGATATTCAAACGGCTGACACATGAAGACTGGTACCATTATTATAAACATAAAACGCGGCTTGCCCCGCAATGCTGCACCGTGGAAGATTTTGCCCGAGCCCAAAATCGCAGTTGGTATATACGTCTTCATCGGATGCTATTTCGACCGCTGATTCAACTTCGTCGAAAGTTTTTAGCGCGGTTTAAAAAATCCCCTACCGAATTGCGGTAAGATGTTGAATTTGATACCACCTCGCTGCAAGGAGTTTACATGCTCGATCCAGTCGTTGTCACAGGCATTGGTGTGGTTTCACCCAATGGAATCGGCGCAGCGGCTTACACCGAAGCATTGCGACGAGGTGAAAGCGGTGTAAAAATGATTGTGGGTTTTGACACCTCCAAATTAAAAATCAGGTTTGCTGGCCAGATTGCCGACTTTGTTCCCAGCGACCACATGGACGGCCGCGACTTACGGCGCGTTTCGCGAACGGCGCCCCTGGCGGTCGCGGCGGCACGTGAAGCACTTACCATGGCGGGGCTTGCTCACCCCGTGACTGACACCGATCTATCGGAGCATATAGGCATGCTGCTGGGTACGGGTGGCGGCGGACAGGAATTTGTCGAAAATCAATATCGCATTCATTACACCGGCGAGGGCAGGTCATCACCCTTCACGGTGCCGGCTGGAACACCCGGCAATTTATCCAGTGAAATTTCCATAGCGTTGGAACTGCGCGGACTTTCGCATGTGATTACCAGTGGCTGCGCCAGCAGCACTGATGCAATCGGTTATGCCATGATGCATCTGGATACGGGCCGCCTGCCAATGGTGCTTGTCGGTGGTTCCGATGCACCCATCGCCGAGGGAATCATGCTGGGGTTTGAAGCGATGCGTATTCTGGCCAGCCCGTGCGATCCCGTCTCCAAATCATCACGGCCATTTCATGCCGAACGTGACGGCTTTGTCCTGGGAGAGGGTTCATGGATGCTGGTACTTGAAAAGGAGTCTCACGCCAAGGCCCGAGGTGCTAAACCGCTTGCTGAAATTCGCGGTTGGGGTTCCACCTGTGACGCTTATCATCGCGTACAGCCTTCGCCTGATTGCACGCAGTCCGCGCGAGCGATTCTCATCGCTCTTGGACAGGCCGACATCAACCCGGAGCAGATTGATTATGTCAATCTCCACGGTACCGGAACCAGACTCAACGATGTACTTGAAACCCAAACCATAAAGCGGGCCCTGGGGAGACGCGCAAGCGAAATACCCATGAGTAGTGTTAAATCCATGATCGGACATCCCCAAGGTGCCTGTGGAGCGGCAGGAGTCGCGGCAACGATTTTGAGCCTGCGGGCGGGCTTTGTCCATCCCACGATTAATCTGGATCGACCCGATCCTGACTGCGATCTCGATTACGTTCCTAATCAATCACGGCTGAGCAACGCGGAGTGGGCGTTGTGCAACTGCATTGCATTTGGTTCCAAAAATTCGGCGTTGGTTATCCGCGTGCGACGAGACTAAAGAAGCCACACTGACGGCTATTAACAAGGGGGCCGTTGAAACTCCAATAGTTCCGTCGGCACCTGACGCAATCCGCGTTTTTTCGCTAAGCACACGTAGTGGTGCATGCTTCGGCGGTAATGCCTCTCCACGCGAGAGTCAATGGGAATGTGGCGGCTGCGCATCTGAGCAAATGCCCATTGCCAAACGTGATATTCCTCCAGGCACCGCGGCCGAAATTTACGAAAACCAATGGCGTGGTGGCCGACCTCATGCAGAAAGATGCATACACTGACGGGCGAGCGCGGACGCGGCGACGATATGAGACGTTTGACATCCCCATTGCTGTAATGCAACTCATACGCCACGCCGCTCATGCTCCGCCGCCATTTGCGGATGCTGATGCCGAAGCTCTGCTTCATCTCCATTACGAGCTGTTCAAAAAACTCGTGCCGGGCGCGTCGCCCTTTACAGGGATAATTCGACGCTTTGCTCGATCGGGTCAATTCTTTCGCCTCATCACTTGGAGCCGGCTTGCATGCCAGCGGTAAACTGTCATTCAAATGGTCAAAGAGTCCTAACTGTTGTGCTTTATCAGCGATAATTATCATACTCAAGGAGTATATCGCCATTATGGAATACACGTGATAATTTGTTATCGGTAAATTCTAAAAGAAAGTGCACCACTGAAATCATTATTTCCCAGGAGTCTGTCCAAGTAATAACAGGGCTGCGAAACAACGCTTGGCACACTGCGGGCGCTGGACTGAATGGGTGAGCAGAAAGTCCCGCCCGAATATCCGAACTCAAATCTATACTTCGGGGCGTGGCTTGGGTCAGGTTGGTGAACATCGATAACATAGGTCGTTTACCGCCGTACTCATTTGGATTTTCCCGGAAGCGGCGTGTCGAGATTGGCGTACATTTCCGGCAGGCACACCTGATCATCGCACAGGGTAAATGCAATTCGCAGTTGTTTGTGATCGGATCGATGGGCGGATGTGAGATTCAGCAAATATCTGTAAAAGTTGGCGTGCTCTGATTCAACTGGCCTTCCGGTTGAATGAACAACCGTCCATTGAATTCCATCAAAACGAGATTCACTCTCGCCTTGGATGGACGTCAAGCCGACACGCGGAGTCTGTTGAAAATGATACTTTTCAGGCACGCGCGCTTCGATTTCGATTTGGTCTGTACCATCAGTCAGTGTAGTGACCGAGCGCACTTGCCACGTAACCAACGGCGCAGTGCCCAACTTCAACGAATGGCGTTCCAGCGTCGCAAGCAGGGTTGCCGATGCCGTGGGGTGAAGTGCCACTGACCCCAAAAGGTATTCAACCGCCCGCCCGGCAGACTGTGCATGACGGTCGACATGTTGGACGGCATCGAGATCGAGCATGGCCCCGATGAGTATGGCCGATGGGCTCGGTACCGCATTATCAAAATCGGCGCGCATACCCTGAAGGGGGCTTTGATGAATATCGGCTGATGTACGCAATTCACCATCGGGGCCGCTGAACTGGTTCAAGGTGTTGTCAATGAGTTTTTCAGCCAGCGCCAGCGTGTCGTTTTGGCTTTGTGTATCAAGGCGAGCCCAGTCGATCAATCCGCGTGCCAGGAAGGCGTGGTCATCTAAAAAGCCGGGCCCGCCCACGCTCTGGCCGCAAACACTTCGCAGAACCGTCCCGGATGGTGTCAACGTCCGTGTCTGGATGGCGGACACAAGCCGCATGCCCGCCATGCGATACCGATGCCCGTTTTCCAATCGAGCCCCATGCGCCAGCGCAGAAAGCATGAGACCGTTCCATGCCGTAACTATTTTTTGATCGGTGTGGGGTGGCGGCCGCAGTTGACGTACGGAATCCAGCAGGGATGTTATTTCGCGCCAGCGAGGATCAAACCACAATGATGAAAAGTCCCGCCCCGCCGCGTTAAGCTGAAGTACGTTGGTACCTTCCCAGTTACCTGCGTGGGAGATATCCAATACCTGCACCGCAAAATCAAATAAAGTCGGGCGTGCAGCGAGCACATCGGCCAACTGTTTCCAATCCCACGTGTAGTATTTACCCTCGGCGCCATCGCTGTCGGCATCGAGGGAACTGAAGCACAAACCGTCGCCATCGGACATGTGGTCTAACCAGAAATCGAGAATTCGCTCAGCGATGCAGGCGTAATCACGACGGTTCAGACAGCACGCAGCACGGGCATAAACTTCTGCCAACTGAGCGTTGTCATAAAGCATTTTTTCAAAGTGTGGCACGTGCCATCGCTCATCGGTGCTGTAACGCGCAAAGCCACCACCTACCAGATCATGGATACCGCCCCACTGCATTTGATCCAGAGTAAGTGTCAGCATCTGCTCCACACGCGGCAGCCATTGTGCAGGAAGCGACGTGGCGCCATCGACACGTTGGTCTGCAGTATTTTTATTGGTGTGCCGCTCCAAAAGTTGCACCCAAAGCAACAGCATCTGATGCGGTGGAAACTTGGGCCTGCCAGTGAAGCCGCCGTATTGAAAATCAAATCTCTCTTGAACGGCGTTTAGCGCTAAGCTTAGTAGATTTGGTAAATCTGATTCATCATTGGTGGTACCTCTCCGTATTGCCGCCTCCATGGCCACCCATATTTTATTTGCCTGATCCTCTATTTTTTGACGATTGTCCTGCCAAGCAGCCGAGATTGCCGCAATCAGTCGGGGAAATCCAGTGCGTCCTTGGACGTCCTGCGGCGGAAAATAGGTACCGGCGTAGAAGGGTTTAAGCGTCGGTGTCAACCAGACGCTCATAGGCCAACCGCCTGAACCTGCAAATATTTGGGTAGCCAACATGTAAGCTTCATCAATATCCGGGCGTTCTTCTCGATCAACTTTTATATTAACGAATTGTGTGTTCATCAATTTGGCAATAGTGGCGTTTTGAAATACTTCATGTTGCATGACATGACACCAATGACATGCGGCGTAGCCTACCGAGAGAAAAATAGGAACGTCGCGACGCACAGCTTCAGCGATTGACTCGCCGCACCATGGCCTCCAGTCCACTGGGTCAGCCGCATGCTGCTTCAGATATGGACTCGTAGATCGCGCTAATTCATTTAAATGCTGTTTCGTGGTTTCCTTCATCGGCATGTTCCTGTATGAGATGCAGCTTTGGCTTGGATGGTGGCGTTTTACTTTACCAAGCCGCCTGAGCCTGACCGTTATGCTACACTCTATTTGACACTTCAAGCAACAGCTCTATTTACGGCTAGGTCCGCTAATGTCCATCGCAAAAAACGCCGACTTAGTTTATACAATCAGGTTGGAAAGGCGGAAAACTGGATGGCAGCATTTAACGAACACGAATTTAATCACAGCGATCCCACCTCACGGGACATGTGGCGGGTTTTCCGGATAATGGCTGAATTTGTTGAAGGTTTTGAGCAATTATCTGATCTAGGGCGAGCTGTTACCATATTCGGATCGGCCCGTACCCCACGGCATGACCGATTGTATAAAATGGCCCGTGAGTTGGCGGCATTGCTGGCACGCAAACAGTTCGCAGTCATCACCGGAGGGGGTCCGGGGATTATGGAAGCGGCCAATTCAGGTGCTAAAGATGCCGGCGGCGTTTCAGTCGGGCTTAATATCAGCCTGCCGCATGAACAGAGTGCCAACCCTTACCAGACGATTGCCGTTAATCATCACTATTTTTTCGTTCGAAAGACCATGTTTGTGAAATACAGCCATGCCATCGTCTGCTTTCCAGGCGGATATGGCACCATGGATGAATTTTTTGAATTGATAACGCTCATTCAAACAATGAAAATTGATCCGCGACCGGTGGTGCTTATCGGCAAATCATATTGGACAGGTTTGATCCGTTGGTTGCGCCGCACAATGCTTGAAGAATACAACAACATCTCGCAGGAAGATCTGCGAATATTTCGGCTCACAGATGATCCCCATGAAGCCTGCGAAATGATCACTCAGGCGGAGTCAGGTCGGTGTTATTACCCCTTGCCAAACGAATTTTCTGGAATCGCGCCCGGTCGGCAGCTTTCGCCGGAAGGCACGCGGTTTGGAGTGGCACCACGAGTGAGCGCTGAGACCATTGCACAACCGGCTTTGCCCGACGGAGCAGATCGGCCAAAAGCCAGCCGACAGCGCAAGTCCCGTCGGCGAGGACAGCCATAATATCCGATCAAACCGGCCCCCATCGCAATATCCTAAATAGCGGTTAGCCCATCATGCAGACAGACTCTCCCGTTACCACGGCGTATTCGGGCGGCATGGTGGTTTATTTTTCACGTTCTTTTCATCACGTCGGTTTAATATGTGTTCGCACTCGGCACTCTGCTGCACCGGTCATTATGCAGTGACTGCGGGAAGTACAGGTGCAATCAGAAGCTTTGGGATGTGCTTTTTTTCAGCGGCGATCGATAAAAGGGGCCTTTTGATGAACCGCACCGTCTTATTTTCTATGGTCGTATTGCTGGCGGTTGCAGCGGGACAAAGATTTACCCATCGCAGGCCAAAGCCGCAAACGGCATTAATGGCTTCTGATATGGCCTCCGTGAAACGCTTCCAGCCCATGAACGCAACTCATTCAAGGAGTGGTGGTTTAACAAACGGGCTGGTCGTTCTGGATCCGGGGCATGGTGGAAGCGATCCGGGCACTCATGGTCCAGACGGCGTGGATGAAAAAACGATTACACTCGCCGTGGGGCGTGATGCTGCCCTTGAGCTCAGGCGAAAGCATGTGCACTTCATCATGACGCGCGACAAAGATAAATATGTAAGCCTTCCCCGCCGCGTTGCGATAGCCAATCGCAACCGTGCGGCCTTGTTTGTCAGTTTACATTGCGATGAATACGGTTATCAGAGCATGCATGGATTCACGGTGATCTATGCCCAGGGAGCATCGCGTAACTCTCGTCTGGCGGCCCGACTTATAGCCAAGGGACTTGAAGAACAGCATTTCTATTGCCATGCCGTACGGGCTGAAACGCGGCACCTATATGTTTTGGATAAAACCAACTGCCCTGCCGTCCTGGTTGAGATGGGATTCATGAGTGACCCTGGTGATTTTGGCTATCTTCGTACGCGGCCCGGTCAACATCGGCTTGCCCAAGGCGTCGCCCGAGGAATTGTCTCTTATCTGCACCACACAAAACGAGGCAGATGACCATTCATAATCGCTTCATGTTTGATGGATAGGATTGCCGGCATGGAGATCAGATGTACTGATCTCGGCTTATTGTTTTTTCAGGAGTCTCGTATGAAACACCCACATCTCACTATCACCGCGTTGGCGTTGGCAGCACTAGTGCTATCCGCCTCGGCAGTGTTCGCGTCCAACCATGCCGCTCCCGTCGCCGAGCAACAGTTCACTGGCTCGCCGTCATCACGGTTGTCCGCCACGGCGCCAATCGGGCTTTCACCAATCCGGCTCGAATCTATATTTGCGATGGCACCGACGCCGGCTGTAACGCGGCATGGGCGTTGGATGCCGTTACAACCGCACCATGCTGCGGCTATGGATGAGCATGAGCACGGTGACCATGGAGACCACG
>DZDI01000073.1:9461-14370 GCA_022730455.1 Phycisphaera mikurensis
CCGCACCATGCTGCGGCTATGGATGAGCATGAGCACGGTGACCATGGAGACCACGAGCATGAGCACGGTGACCATGGAGACCACGAGCATGAGCACGGTGACCATGGAGACCACGGGCATGAGCACGGTGACCATGGAGACCACGGGCATGAGCACGGTGACCATGGAGACCACGAGCATGAGCACGGTGACCATGGAGATAGTCATTAGCACCAGTACTTGTGGCCGCAAAACTCTCTACACTCCCGAAGCGGCCGCCCTCAAATTGCTGGGGGCGGTTGCTTTCTTTTAATACATTATGGGATAGACTCAGGCGGAGCCGGTGATGCTTCGGTCCAAAGGAGCACAACATGCGTATACTGTTGGTAGAAGATTTTCGACCGCTGCGTAACTCCATCGCTCAGGCTCTGCGTGAGGTGGGATACGTTGTTGATGAAGCCGGAGATGGCCGTGCAGCGATCTGGTCGTTAGGAAATGGTCAGATTGATGTGGTGGTGCTCGATGTCATGCTGCCGGGCAATAGCGGATTTGATGTGCTCAAGGCCATACGTGCCAAGCCCAATCCGCCGACGGTACTGATGTGCACCGCCAAAGATACGGTTGACGATCGGGTTACTGGCTTGGATGCTGGTGCTGATGACTATCTGGTGAAACCATTTGCGTTGGAAGAATTGATGGCGCGTCTGCGGGCGCTCATTCGGCGCCGCTATTGCGTGGGTTCTACGATTTTGCAAATTGGACCGCTCGCGTTGGATTTAAATGCAAGGCGTATTTATCGAAATAACAGCGAGGTGCTGCTGAGCGCCAGCGAATACGCCATTTTTGAATACCTCGCAATGCGCAAGGGGCAAGTCGTGTCCAGGTCGGATATTTGGGATCATACGCACGGCGGTGATTCCGTTCCAGAAAGCAACGTCGTAGATGTATTTATTGGTTTATTACGACGGAAAATCGACGCGGCTGCCGGATGTCGCCTCATCCACACGCGCCGCGGGCTCGGATACGTAATGGCCGAAACGGAATGAGGCAATCACTACGGATACAACTGGCTCTGTCTTGTGCCGTGGGAATTGCCATTCTGCTGACGGTGCTCGGCTACTCACTGTATTTCAGCTTGAGCGAAGCATTTACTTCGCATTTCGAGTTTTCACTTCGGTCACGGACAGCCCTGCTCATCAGCGCACTTGACTGGGACCCGCACAACGTGGTACACGTCCGAAGCGATTCGGCCATCCGAGATCGCCGTTCCTTACTTGCCTTGCCTCGATACTACGAAATTTGGACGATGCATGGCCAGCCACTGCTAATATCACCAAGTCTGAACCATCAATCGTTACCCTTTTTTCTCCCCGCGGCATCGGCCGGGCGTTTTGCCCAAGTTCGCCTGCCGGGTCAGAAATCAGCACAGGCGTTTGTCATACGCGCCGCCAGAGGCAATGGTGAAGGCACCGAACAACGCGAGCATCAACGAGGGCATCACGACCCGCCATCGGCGAGCGCGAAGAATCATGCCTCTGTGCAAGTGCCGAAGGCCAGGCCGGACAAAATAAAATCGGTTGCTGCCGATCCGCGGCACTTCATCGTATCCGTTGCAAGGCCCACTGGTGAACTTGACGCATCCTTGGATAGCCTGCAGTGGTCATTGATTATCGCATTTTCAGCCGCGACTCTGTTATCAGCATTCATTATTTGGTGGCTTCTGGGATGCGGCCTTCACCCCGTAGGTACTATCGCCGAGGAAATCACCCGCGTCGGGATTGAAGATATGACAGATCGCGTATCGCTTCGTGATGTTCCTATCGAATTGGCACCCATCGTACACCGACTTAATCAACTGCTTAAGCGAATCGAAGACGCCATGCGGCGTGAGAAGGCGATGACGGCGGATATCGCACATGAACTGCGCACGCCACTTGCCAGCATGCGTGCATCCGCGGAATTGGCTCTTTCCCGGCCGCGCGATCCTGTCGAATATCAGCGAATGATTAGAGACTTTTTGGCCGTGGAATTGAATATGCAACATATGGTGGAGAATTTTCTCATTCTTTCGCGTCTTGAAGCCAAGCCGTCGGCGGCAAAAAAGGAATACCAAAGCGATGTTGCAGAAATGATTCAACGTTACATCGCCGACGCACGCGTACAGTTGCAGGAGCGGGAGATACATCTGCATTCGCATCTCATGACCGGTCCCCTGGTAAATGCTCCGGAGGATTTGCTGCGGATCGTATTGCGAAATGTATTAGAAAATGCCATCAGTTACGTGAACTTTGGGGGCACCATTCGAATCGACATGCGGCAAGACTTATCGTATGTCCATCTGGAAATCGCTAATTCTGGCAGCAGAATTACAAAGGACCAGACACAAGCAGTGTTTGAGCGTTTCTGGCGGGGCGATCCCGCGCGATCAGACCTAGTTGAACATAGTGGGCTCGGTCTAGCCATTGTGCACCAGGCCATGGATAATTTAAAAGGGAAAGTGAAGGTGGAATCTGAACTTGGGGGATGGTTTGCCATTGGGCTTTTCCTGCCAATAAGCCGATCCGTGCCGCCGTCCGGCTGAGCCTCGGCAAACCCCGCGCCTCGGTTCGCCCCATAAAGAGATGCAGCCGACGCCAAACATGGTACAATGACCACATCGCTAGGGGTGTCCTTGCCGTTGGCAGGGCTGAGAAAAAACCCTTGGAACCTGATCCGGCTTATACCGGCGGAGGGAATGCGATCCGCCCATTTGATATCGCATCTACTTCGCCGTAACGCCAGTTACAACTTTAGGAGTTAATTGATGATTCGCAGCGACGTTTCCCAACACCATGTTACGCAGTACGAGTTTGCCTGCGCCGGCATTATCACTCCACCGATGATTCGCGTGGCGCAACGCGAAGCACAGGCTCCTGAGTTTATTCGGCAGGAAGTCGCGCGTGGTCGTTTGGTTATTCCCGCCAACATTAGGCATCTGGCGGGTGCCGGAGGTATGCCTTATACCACGACACCTCTGACAATCGATACTGCGCCCCAGTTAGCTGTGGGGCACCCCGGCGCACGAGGCGAAGCAGCTCGGCTATGGGTAAATCAAACAGTTGACCAGCGCTCGCGGGTTATCAACAATCCTGATATTCTGCGAGGTGCAGCCGCAGCCAAACGGCTCGATCCCATGGCGATTGGTCGGATGGTAACCACTAAAATCAACGCCAATATCGGTGCATCACCGGTCAGTTCCAGTACTGCGGAAGAAGTTGAAAAGCTAAAATGGGCGCAGAAATACGGTGCAGATACATTAATGGATCTCTCCACGGGGGGAAATCTCGTTGAGTGCCGACAGGCAATGATTGACAACAGTACGATACCGATAGGCACGGTTCCGATTTATTCCATGATCATTGGTCGGAAACTGGAAGACCTGACATACGACATCATACTCAAAGAAATTGAACGCCAGGCCCAGCAAGGAGTTGACTACTTTACTATTCATGCCGGGGTATTAAAAGAACACCTGCCTTTAGTGAAAAACCGTGTTACCGGTATTGTAAGCCGAGGCGGCAGCTTGCTGGCCAAATGGATGATCGTACATAACAAGCAAAATCCCATGTATGAATTATTTGATGAAATATCGTCCATAATGAGGCAGTACGATGTCACCTATTCGCTGGGTGACGGGCTGCGGCCCGGAAGCTGTGCGGACGCCACCGATGCAGCACAATTGGCCGAACTCCAAACTTTGGGAGAACTTGTGCTGCGAGCACGGCAGGCTGGGGTGCAGGTCATGGTGGAAGGACCGGGACACGTACCGATGGATCAAATTGCGATGAATATGCAGTTGCAGCAACGGGTGTGTGACGATGCACCCTTTTATGTGCTTGGACCTCTGACCACGGATGTTTTTCCGGGTTACGATCACATCACCAGCGCTATCGGAGCCACCGAAGCCGCCCGCGCCGGTGCCGCCATGCTCTGCTATGTAACACCCAAGGAACACGTTGGTCTCCCGAAGGCACAGGACGTTAAAGCTGGCTGCATTGCGTACAAAATTGCAGCCCATGCCGGAGATATTGCCCGTGGAATTGCCGGTGCCCGTCAATGGGATGATGATATTTCCAAGGCCCGCGCAGCGCTGAATTGGCCTAAGATGTTTGAATTGGCCTTTGATGGCCAGACGGCCCGGGCGCTGCACGATGAGGACTTGGAAGTCGATACCGATTTTTGCGCGATGTGCGGGCATGACTGGTGTTCGATGCGAATCAGCAAGGAAATTCAGGAATTTGCCAGCGGCAAGGATGCGGCGTTTGCACCACTCAAGGCAGCGGCTCAATCGACTGGCATATCGCAGGACGGGGTACAACTGCTCCAACAGCGCGGCGTACTGACACAAAAAGAGATACAGAAACTCGCCCATCGCGGTAAACCGAAGGCCTGTCATTCTGATGTTGTACCAGATGCCGCGAAGGCGAAATTGGTGCAGTTGACCACGGCAGAGCACGCGCCACCGACGGCAGAGGACCAGTAGGCCGATTAGAAATCATCAACATTGCGCTGGCGATGGTTTACGAAAATCTGAAGCGATCCCGAATATGCACGATGGCAGTCAATTGCGTGGCGGTGCCAGCCGCGGTTCGTGTCCGCAAATCGCCACGCAACCTTAAAACGTTTTCGTCGCTATGCTCATTTGATCGTCCAGAAATTGCGTCATGCTTGTTGTATAGGCCCGGAATGGTCATGCGATATTTGCTGCCATTGGTACCGATGGATACACTGAAATCACATTTAGGTGCATAGCGAGCATGGCAGGTAGTATGGCGACATCCCCATGGCTGCTGATAAAACAGATGATGGTGGCGGCTTGTCTACTGCTGCCCGGTTGTAACATTCAAGGCCCGATGGCGCGTTTTTCCCGCGCCACGATATCCAAGTCATC
>DZDI01000214.1 GCA_022730455.1 Phycisphaera mikurensis
ATCGTCCGGATGAGCTGGGAATATTAACCGGCAGTCGGCCTTTTTCCAGTAAAAAATATTATTTTCAGGTTATCGTCCGCCGGCCGAATACGGCTCCGATAAAACCGGGCCTGGACAGGTTTCCCGTTGTGTGAATGTTGTCACAGGGCACTGCGAGGTGTCCGGTGATGATTCTCTATTCCACCGGGGTACAGCCGCGCATCAGCCATTTCTCGGTGCACTGGATAATAATGTGGAAATGCCGATCGCGCAGACAGAATCCATTGGGCCGCCTAACATCAATACATGCAAAATGTGCCGCGACCGGAAACATTTGAATCGGAACTCAAAACGATTGAAGCGCTCGCCGCCGCCGTTGATGAGCACGGCCTTTGGCCAGCGGGCAGTCTCAAGGCACTGCAGCGATGTGGGGCACTTGCCTGGTCAGTCCCCAAGGCATTCGGCGGCAGCGGCATGCCACCATTGCAAATCCATCGGCGCTATCAGCAGCTTGCGGCAGCCTGCTTGACGACGGCGCTTATTCTCACGCAGCGCGATGCGGCGGTGGAATTTCTCGCAGCCGCAGGGGCCCATCCCGCCGCCCAACGTCTGCTGCGTCAGGCAGCTTTTCATCGGCGCATGTTGTCAATCGGTATTTCTCAGGTCACTACGTCTACCCGGCATGGCCGAGCTGCATTGGTGGCCGAGCCAACGACGGGTGGTTTTCGCATGGATGGATATATTCCGTGGGCCACGTCGGCGCACCATTGCACCGATCTGGTGGCTGCGGCCGATGCGGGCGATGGAAATAAGATCGTTTTTATTTTGCCGATGGGTCACCCGGGCGTCGAGGTGCAGGCGGCCAAGCCCATGGCTGTGCTCAATGGCTCCGATACGGCGTCTGTGCGACTCACCGCCGTGCCAATACATTCGGATTTAATCCTGGCCGGGCCGGCACCTGACGCATTGAAAATTCGCGCCCGCCGACGTCGCTTTACCCTCAATACTTGTGTCCTGCCACTGGGCGTAGCGGCGGGAGCCTTGGCTGATGCCCGTTCAGAGCTTGTATCGCGCTCACGAGTGTGCCGCGACACGGTTACAAAACTGCAAAAAGAATGGCGGCAACTGGCAACGCGCGTCTACCGGCATGGCATGGGCACGGCCGTTGTCGCCAGCGACCCAATGGCCGTGGAACTGCGCGCCGCGTGCAATCATTTGGCCATGCGCTGCGCCTTGGCGACGTTGGAATTGGCCAAGGGGCGCGGCCTGCAGGCGGATCACGCCGCCCAGCGCCGCGTCCGCGAGGCGATGTTCTTTTTCGTGTGGTCCAGTCCCAATTCGGTTATTGAACAAACATTGGCAGGTCTGGCGGTTGAGCCACCTATCTGCTGACAGACCGGGGGCTTCTGCAGCCGACATCCATATTGAAAATATTACGCGTCTCGAGCGGTGCGACGAGCCTGCAGCAATTGCTCCGCTGATGGCGGATGCTTGGACGGCGGTGCGGCCGCGTGGGGAAATTTCCTTTCCAGTCGTGGAAGGGCCGAGCCGTGTGCCTCAATTAACTCGTCACACATCGCGATAATCTGATCCGGTGTAAGGACAGCCGCCGTCAGCGGATCGTACAGGCATGCTTGGTAAATACATTCGCGGCTGCCGGTTTTTATGGCCTGCCTCACTAAATCATGTCCCAGAATATGCGGCTGGATATAACCGAGCAAAGGCAACGGAATATCTCCGACCGCGGTGAGCCTGAGCACGCCCCGACCAACCCGTGTAGATGTTTCCACAATCGCGTGGTCGGGGAGATTGGTAATTGCGCCTCGATTGGGCATATTGCCATAGACAATTTGCGGTGCCCCACAGTAGTACGCGTGAATGACCTTGGCTCCATATTCCGCACTCGGTGTATGCGCCAGCGGTGTCTTCTCATCGGCCGATTTTATGAGGGATGCAAATTCGCTCTCGCTTGCGTCGCAACGCCGAAGGTATTCATCAATGGGCACGCCGTAGTCATTCGTTCTCGTCGGTCCATGCGGAATGTACCAGAGGTTGTATTCCGCGTGATGTTCGCTGGATTCAGTCATAAAAAAGCCGAGGCGTTGGAGTAAATCAAAGCGCACGCGGTCATGTTTGGCAATGTCCGGGTTTTCCGCACACGCAAAAAGTTGAGGATACATATTCTCGCCATTGTGCTGCAATTTAAGAAATCCGGCCATGTGATTGATGCCCGCACACTCAAAGCTAAGCGAGCCCGAGGGCAGCCCCAGATACCATCTGAGGCGATCGGCGGTGCCCTGTACGCTGTGGCAGAGGCCGATGGCATGATCGATTCCTTCATCGACCAAAACCGCCATATTTATGCTCATGGGATTGGTGTAGTTGATAACCAGTGCATCGGGGCAATGCCTTTCAATGCCTTGACTCAACTGCATCAACGTGGGGTAGGTACGCAGGGCACGAAAAATTCCGCCCGGCCCTGTGGTATCGGCAATGGTGAAGCTCAATCCATATTGGCGTGGAATTTCAAAGTCCAGCAGCGTCGATCCAAATCCACCCACTTGAATCATTATGATCACTACGTCTGCACCACAAAGGGCTGCGTCCAAATCGATGGTTGCCTCAAATTTTGGATGTGCGCCGATACCGGCGGCTACGCGCTGTCCCCAGGCTTGGGCGGCAGAGAGTCGAACTGGATCGATATCCATGTAACACATGGTGGCATGTTGAAATTCCGGATAGCTTAAAATGTCGCCCGTGAGATTGCGGGAAAAGACCATGCTTCCGGCACCGATCATTGTGACTTTGATCAATGAAACCTCGCTTCCAGAATCCATCAGCACCGGCATTCTATCCACTTATCACACGCCGATGCTGCACGGCATTATGGTGATGGCTGACTGACCGGAGCGGGTTTGAACGCTGGGAGTCTGTCCAAGTAATAGCAGAGCTGCGATGTGCCGGAAATGCTCCGGATGCAAGGCGTCGGGCCGACGGCGACTCTGGTGAACATGAGTCCGAGAACGCCGCAGA
>DZDI01000008.1:0-26577 GCA_022730455.1 Phycisphaera mikurensis
AAACACACATTGCCACGATGATTAAATATGAGCAGACGTTTTGATCCGCACCTAGCGGGTGGCGGTAACCTGTCGGTCGCAGGTATGGAGTGACAATCAGAGTTGGAAATGAAAAAAAAGACGGTCGTGATCATGGGCCTTGGGCGTTTTGGCGGTGGTATTGGGGTGGCCAAATGGTTTGCGTCACAGGGGCATCGCGTTATTGTCACCGACCAGCAGCCAATGGAAAAACTCGCTGATTCAATAGCCCAATTGGCGGGATTGCCGATCGAATATGCGCTGGGCGGCCATGCTGAGAGTTTGTTGGATCAATGTGATCTTCTGGTCGTAAGCCCTGCGGTGGATAAAGCACGATCACCTTTCTTCCAGGCAGCCATGGCCCGTGGTATTGCCTGTACAACGGAAATAAATGAATTCTGTCAGCATTGTCCCGCCCCTGTCGTCGGTGTGACCGGCAGTGCAGGTAAGTCCACCACTGTTTCCATGATCTACGCTGTACTCAAAGCGTTGATGGGCGCAGACCGGTGCCACCTCGGGGGGAATATCGGTTTGTCATTGCTTGGCCAACTGCCGCACATCCGAGCAAATCACGTTGTAATACTGGAGCTCTCCAGCTTCATGCTGGAGGATACGCCGCGCATCCGATTTTCACCCCATATTGCAGTGGCCACCAATTTGGTCAACAATCACTTGGACCGCCATGGGTCGATGGAAGCCTACGCCAATACAAAAATTAACATTTTACGTTTTCAAAAACCGGCAGACCTTGCAATACTCAACCGCAACGATGCATATGTAAGCCAGTGGGGGCACTGCACTCGAGGGCGTGTCATGTATTTTGATCACGCCGATCTCAATTTACTTGCGCTGGGGCGGCATAATCAGGCCAATGCCGCCGCCGCCCTAGCGGTAGTTGAAGCGCTTGGTTTGGCAGCACGATTACCAGATGCGGTACGGGCATTGCAGGCTTTCAAATCCTTGCCGCATCGAATGGAATGGGTGGGGCGTTCGACGAATCAGAGCGGCCAGAACGTCGATTGGATTAATGATTCCAAGGCCACCACTCCAGAGAGCACCATAACGACTTTGCAGGCAGTATCCCCCGGCCGAGCGGTTGTCATAGTAGGGGGGGCCGATAAGCACGCAGACATGAGCCTCTTGGCGAAGAGCTTGGTGGAATTGTCATGGGGGATCGTCACCATGGGGGCTACAGGCCCGCAGATCGCGGCAGCCATCAAAAACTACGCTGCCAACCATCCGTCTGCGTCAAGATTCTCGCCAGATTCCACCAGGCTGGTGGAGGTGCAGACGTTGGAGCAAGCCGTGGGGCAGGCGAATATCTGGGCCTGTGGGCAGCATTCAACTCGGGGCCATATGGAAAGCGATCTACCAACTTGTGTTCTGCTATCGCCCGGGTGCGCATCCTATGATCAATTTGTTAACTATGAGCAGCGAGGGAAAGCTTTTAGAGAATTAGTTCTACGGCTGCATGTTTCCACGTCCGTGGCCTGACGCCATTTGGCATGTGCAGCGTGAAAGGTATCTCTGTGCATGGCAACGTGTAATTGTAAGGGATGACTGCGGTTGTGAGACCGCTTTGATCAATCCCTTGGATAAAGGTTTTTAGTGGTATTCAGGAGATGGTTATGATTTCCAAACGCCTCAAATTTTCCGCGGCCGTCGCCGCAGCTACGGCGGTAACGCTGGCCGGAATTGGCTTGGTTGCCAATGAAGGCTCCTCAACAATCCGGGCCGCGTCCATGCCAAGCGTGCAGATGCCGCGGATGTCACTGGCCAAGCGCCTGTCGCGGGAATTTGAAGCCATGCACCGTGCAATTAAAAATTCGGTTGTCTGTATCAGTGTAATTCAGGAAGTGCCGCAAACGGTGGGCAGCAAGCCCATGCAGTTTCCGAGGCAGTTTCAGCAAATGCTTCCACCCGGAGCGTTCCCTCTTAATCCGCCACCGCAAAAATCAGTCGAAAAAATTTATGGTACCGGCAGTGGTGTCATCCTCACATCCAATGGCTACATTGTCACCAATAATCACGTAGTAAATGATGCCACATCCGTCAAGGTGCGATTGGCAGATGGCAGAAACTACACAGCTAAAGTTGTGGGCACCGATCCCAAAACCGATTTGGCGGTTGTCAAAATCAACGCTACCGGTCTGCAGCCCGCCACTTTTGGCGATTCGGAGAATGTCCATCCCGGTGATTGGGTGTTGGCGATTGGTGCGCCGTTTGGATTCCGTCAAACACTGACGCACGGAATTGTTTCGGCGGTGGGCCGCACCGGCGTAAACATCATTGCCGAGCACGATCCACAGCTCGCCGGCTTAACTTACGAAGATTTCATCCAGACCGATGCGCCCATCAACCCAGGTAATTCCGGTGGACCGCTGGTCAACATGAGCGGACACGTGATCGGCATCAACAGCGCCATTGCGAGTACCTCAGGTTCATTTGATGGCATCGGGTTCTCGATCCCGTCCGACGAAGTGAAATACGTTACCCATCAGTTGATTAAGTATGGCAAAGTCGTTCGGGGTTATCTTGGCATAAGTATCGCGGACGTGCGGCACAGTTATGTACATAAAATCGCTATGACTTTCGGCTACAAGCCGCACCACGGCGTCTTGATTGACCAAGTGGAGCCAGGATCCCCGGCGGCCAAAGGCGGCCTGCGCCGTGGTGAAATCATCATCGGAATCGACGGTAAACCCGTCATGCGTATGAATACCCTCCGTGATGAAATCGCAATGCTGCGGCCGGGCACCAAAGTTACACTTAAACTCTTTGATGATGGACATATTAAGTCCACCACTTTCCCGGTCGGTAAGCAACCCGCCACGTTGGCTATGGTGGGGAATAGTTCATCGCAAACGATTACCGGGCCGGCTGAATCTCAGAAGCTTGGTGTTACAGTATCGCCGGTAACCCCCAAAATAGCTAAAACGTACGGGCTGCCGTCGCCCCGCGGAGTGCTGGTGACAGGTCTCCAATCAGGCAGTGTTTTACTCGGTGACGGCGTTGAGCCTGGCGACATTATCGTCAGCGTGCAGGGGCATCCGGTAAATTCTCCGTCGCAGTTCAGCAGCATCGTTGAGAAGCTGGATTTGTCCAAGGGCATCCGTATGTCCGTTCGCGGTCGATCCGGATCGGAGCGATACATTTTTGTTCAGAAAAATTAGGCTCGCTTAATCTACGCTATGCGTTAGGCCTTTGTCATTCTCCTCATGGGCCTCCCTCAAGCAGGCCTCGACGGTTACATCCGTCGGGGCTTGTTTTTTTGAAAACGGATACCACGTAAAACATGCAGAAAACTTTATAATATGTGTCGAGCCAGACCGCAGGGCACTCCCGATGCTGTCCATCGGCTCATTTAACCGGGTATGTCGGTTGCGGCAATTTGAAGACCAACTCACCGGCTCTTCCCATATTTTGACCGCTTAGCCGTAGCTTTGCCCATCGACATGCCTGAGTTGAGTGGAAGATGAAATGGAGATGTGAGTCCGTACTGTGGCCCGGGGCAATTGTAAGCTTGGCCATGCGAACGCTTGAGGGCAGTCGCTTCAGGTTTGGCGACGCGTTTATCCATCCTGTCGATGTCCATGATGCTTTGCGTCCGGTGATCCATTGCCACAGACGCTGCCAAAAATTATTTGCTCGGACAGGGTTGATAAACCACAATTCTGCCTGCGCTTGTTCGGAGCCCGATATCGTGGAGTGAATTGGTGTAGATTTGGAACGGTTCATTATTTGCACAACTACCCCTAAGCGGTTTGCTGATGCCGTTTTGGGCTTTGACCAGCCGAATGACGCAATGGAAATTTGATAGGAGCCGACATCTATGCATTTTGGTTCAATCGAGCGCGGCACGACCATCATTGGCGGGGTGTGCTGTCTGATAAAGGTCTTAATCTGCAAACGAAACATAAACGTGATTGCACCGGCGATCGCCAAAATCGCAGTCAAGGTGTAAATCTCGCGAAAAAACCGCCCGGTTCTGCGCGAGCGCCGCTGCCGCCGTCTTTTGGGAGTTGCCCACGGGTCCCGGCGAATAACCGCTTCGGTGGGTGGGGGGATATATCGCTTTTGAACTTCTACCGGGCGGTGCTGCAGAGCGCAGCGGGAGCATACCACTCGCCCATCCAACACCACCACTTGCTCTGCGGTGCTGATGGCGCGGTGACACTTGGTGCAAATTTCAGCGTCCATTTTCATGCCCGGCGCAAACGCGCGTGTAACAATCTTGCCTGTCGATGAACCATTATCGGTAGTCGGTCTCGCCAAGATATCATACCTACATCCCTTGTGAAGGATAGTACAATGCCGATTCGGCTACTTTCGGCTGGACTCTGCCGACAAAACTGGCCGATAAAACCGCCGGATGGGCAGTATTCGGCAGCAGGGCTTGACTTTACGGGCTATGTTGTCGAATATTCACACGATTGACGGTCTTGCCCTTTCTGGCGTTTGGGACGTCGCTAGCCGCAAAGCTTGGGCAATAAAAGCTCGGCGGAAACGATCCAGACACGAGGCAATGATGTTAGGATTAGCAAAGTAGCGCACAACGGGGCAGCGCGAAAGCTGATTTGATGAGGAGTTAACTGCATGGCTGAAACTGCTATACCTTGCCGAACAAATAAGGCGCTGCACAACGATGATCAGAATAAATCCCTCCGCGCTCGGCGTCTGGCAAGATGCATTGGGATAGCTGCCCTGTCTGCAGCCTGCATGTCGCTCTTTGGCTGTGCCCATGGGGGCAGTCCACTGGATTACCTCAACCTTCGTAATTCCTTCTTCAACCCATCAGAAGTGGGGCGTTTTGACAAGGCCAATGCTTTCGGACGGGTTACACCCGTTACTTGGCCTATTCTAGATTCCTTGGCGGTTGATGATCCGCCGCGACATCCATGGAAGGACTCTGTCGCCCCGACGCTGGCTGATTTGCGGGTGATACATAAGCCCTACCAGTTGGGTCCAGGTGATGTGGTCACCGTGTCTGTATTTCAGCTCGTTGTGCCTGGACAGGAGTCAGTTCAAACGCGGCAGGTAAATTCGCAGGGAGATATCACGCTGGATTTTGTCGGCACGGTGCACGCGGCAGGACTTACAACACGCCAATTGCGGCATCGGGTAATCAATACGCTTATCAACACGGGTGCAATGGCGCCGCCTGGACCTCACCAACCGGGTCCACAGGTTAATGTAGAATTAACCGAAGCCCGCAGAAGGGTGTTTTCCCTCATCGGATCGGTTGTTCACCCTGGCACCTACAACATCACGACCCCTGATTTTCGTTTGCTTGACGCCTTGGCTCTGGCTGGCGATATGTCGATGTCGCCGCAGTTGAAGTGGCTTTACGTGATCAGGTCAGAGCCGGCGACCACAGCCACCCCGTCAAAAGGTGCGAGCACCAATGTGATCACGCCAGCCGGTACGGAATCGTCATCTTCAGGCTTGTCGTCAAACATGCTCAGTGCGATTGCCAATCAGTTGGCGCATCCACCCAAGCACGTCAGCGCCAAAACACGGGCGGAAAAAGAGCAGCAACTGCTTAATGCAGCCCTGCACGGAAATTCCGGCAGCTCGTCAGGCACCGCACCCCATTATGTGTTTGTCAATGGGCACTGGGTTGCACTCAACGGCGCCAATATGCAAAATGGTGAGCCGAGCACCAAGCCGTCCGAATCAAGCACCAACGTATCGTACAACTTCGCGGCGGCGATGAAAATGCAAAAACCAAATGCAGCCATTCCTCGCGTTAAGGTGATTCGTATCAATATTAAAAAGTTGAGGGAAGGTGATCCACGGTACAACATTGTCATTCGATCAGGTGACGTGATTAACGTGCCGGCCATCAAACCGGAATTTTATTACATGATGGGGAATGTAACGCGACCTGGTGCCTATACCATATCCGGAGATCGTATCACCCTTAAGCAGGCGGTTGCCGCCGCCGGTAACCTAGGGCCGATAGCCATTCCGCGTCGTTGTGAACTTATTCGGCGGATTGGACATGATCGTGAAATGATCATCCAAGTGAATCTTCAGGCCATTTTTGACGGAACAGCTCCCGACATTTTCTTAAAAAACAACGACGTTTTAAACGTCGGTACAGATTTCTTCGCCGAACCGATTGCGGTTATTCGCAATGGATTTTCGGCCGCTTACGGTTTTGGGTTTACCTACGACCGAAACTACTACATCCAGCCCACGATCATACAATAGGCTGCTGGGATGGCGGAACGCATATGATGTTGTCGTGAAGGCAGCTTGAAAATATCGGTAGTTTGGGCATTGGATAGAAAAGCCGATGGGATCGATGGCAACGTAAGCGGGAGGCCGTGGGGCTGTCACGGCTGGTAGTGACTGCCGTGCGGAGAGGAGGCATTGGCATTTTGAGAGAGGGCCTTTCTTTCCGCTAAACGGTGGCGCCCATCGTGCCGATAATTGAATTGGTGTCAATGGCGGAAATTGACTTTTAGTTGGGCCTTGGGGGGGGGGTGAGGATCCATGGGCGAGTAAGGTCCCCGCGATTGAACGCAGTTGTACCCGATTTTGGAGTTGATCATGTCGAACCAGGCTCATGATGGACCTAATTCGACGCCCTCACTGGCTGGGATACAGAGGCGATTCGATTATGTGGCGGCCCTCAAAGCGCAGGGGACGGCCGCCGGGTTTCGAGTATCAAATGCACTGTTGGTTGGTGCCGCAATTTTGGTGCTCGGATACTACTTGCTCTTCCGCATACAAATTTCAGAGTTAATTTCGGTCTGGTCAAAAAACCCCAATTTCAGCGACGGTTTCCTCATCCCAATTATTGCCCTGGTGTTTGTTTATGTTCGCTGGAAAAAACTGATCAGCATGCCTCCGAAGCCCAGTCTGGCAGGTTTGGCCATTCTTTGCATTGCGGTATTCGGGCAGGTGATTTTTTCAATATATGGACAACTTCAGTTTTCAGAATTGTCCATGATCGCTGTGATTCTTGGCCTGCTGCTTTGGACCCTGGGTTGGGAGCATATGCGTATTTTGTGGCTGCCTGCGATCTATCTCATCTTCATGATCCCGCCACCCGGCACACTGTACGTCAAGATTACGGGGCCTCTGCAAGTGCTGTCGGCGGCAATTGGTGTGTCCATGTTGAATGTTTTTGGCATCCACGCCGTCCGTACTGCGACGCAAATCAATATGCAGGTTGGAACTAACTGGCAATCCATCAACGTGGCGCAAGCCTGCAGCGGTATCCGCCTGTTGACGACATTTTTTGCGTTGGCAATACTTCTGGGTTACACCACATCTAGGCCCATGTGGCAGAAAATTACGCTTGCGGTCTGTGCCTTGCCCGTAGCCATTGTTTCAAATTCTCTGCGCGTTGCACTCTCGGGCGTCATGTTTGTTACGCTTGGGCCGGAATGGGCACGCGGCAGCACCCACGCGAGTCTGGGTTTACTTATGCTGATTCCTGCAGGTTTGATGCAGATCGGAATTGCCAAGCTGATAGATATCGTTGGACAGAATTTATTTGTGTCGGAGGGCGGTCCACCCGATAACCCGGCCTCCGGTTCGACCCTGGCGGTGACACCATGACGAATTCAAACCGCAAATATATTCCGGTAGCTGTTGCGGCCGTCATTTTTTTTGCCGGCTATGGCGCATTGATATGGGCGCAGAGCGCGTTTCACCTGGTGTTGCTCAAAACGCGGACACCTCTTCAAAAACCGCTCAATGACCTCCCGCGCACTCTTGGACCATTTCATATGCGCAGTACGTGGGCCAATGAAAAACTCTCGTCTGAAGTCGTGCAGGTACTCGGTACGCACCATTATCTCATCCGCCGTTATTGGTACCGCCCAATGTCTCGGTCCGCTCCTGGCGCGGTCGTTCGCCTCAACATCAATTTTTACCCCACGAATTTTGCCTCGCCCCACGTACCGAACGTCTGCTGGGAGGGCGCAGGCTTGGTCTTGCAGAAAGATTCGTACCTCACATTGCATAACGTGCCGCATGCGGATGGAAAAAAAGGGAATTTAACGTTCCGATTTTTGTCGTTTGCCATACCTCAGACAGACGCTACGGGGCTGCCGATTGCGACCTCCGGGAATTCAGGGTTGTACTTGAACACAGCGTACGTGTTCCAGGTGGATGGCAGATATGTTCCTGATCCGGCCCAAGTCAGTGAATTGTTCTGGCGAAAGCACAGCAAATATGGCTATGACGCCAAAATTGAAGTTGATGTATTGGGTGCTACGCCCCCCAAGTTTGCCCGCAGGCAGATATCCAGGTTCATACACGCTGCGCTGCCGTCGATTGAAGATTGTCTCCCCAACTGGAAGAAGCTCAACGCGCACCCCGTGGTGGCGAAGAAGAACATCGCCAAATAAAAAGAACATGTTAATAGGAAATATTTTTCATGGCTCGAAGAGTTAATACCAAATTTCTGGTTATCCTAGTGGCTTTTTTGATGATCGCAATCGCAGCGATCGCAGGAACATGGGTGTATCTCAACAGGTTTGAGAATAATCCTGATCGGCTTGAGGCCAACGCCGCCATGGCGTTGAAAACGGGGCATATCACCACCGCCATCAAGTTGTATCAGCGGGCAGCCTTGGTCTTGGCGCACAACGGTTCTCCCAAGCTTCCCGCACTTTATGTCAAATTGGGGACACTGTTTTACAACTCTACCTCGGTTGATACATCCCGCTTTGCCAAGGCTCGTGGATATTGGCATGCGGCTGTGCAGAAAAGCCCCAAATACCTCAAGGCGTTGAAGTTGGTTCTCAAAATTGACGATGCGGTGGCAAAGGTTACTCATCAACCTGCCGATTGGACGAGTGTGCTCCATGCCTCCAACGCGGTTCTGGCGGTGGATCCCAGCGATGCCAAGGCCTTGCGACTGCGCGGTATCGCCAAAATCTTTTCCACCTCGCAGGTAATCGTCCTTACCAATCACCGTTTTGTTTCTGCTGAAAAGGACCTGCAAAAAGCCCTTAAAATTGATCCAAAGGATCGGAAATGCTGGGAGTCCTTGGCCCAGTTGTATTTTCTTCAGGCTGCGCAGGAGCGTCGCGAGCACATCATTTCACCGGCGCAGGCGGCCGCGTTGCGGCAGAAGGGCATTGCCGTCCTGCACCAATACGTTGTCAGTCATCCCCGCAGCGTAAAGGCCTGGCTCGCCTTATGGGGCTTGTCATATTCATCTAAGTCGTTGCGACCTTCCGCCCGAGCCTATCTGAATGCAGCGAGGAAGATTGATCCCAACAGCCCACTCATCGCCGCGGCCGAGCTAAAATTATTGTTAGTCAACCACCCGAGTATGAAGGCTGTCATTCACCAGTTCAACGTACTCATCAAGTTGGATCCGAAAAATGGTCAGAACTATTATGCAGCCGGAAAAATGCTCTCGCAATTTGGCGACAACGCGGCGGCCGTCAAATATTTTCTGGCAGGGCTGAAACATCCGCAGCCGGGAGAGGGTATCATTCCCCTCCTCAATGAGCAGTTGCTCGCCAACACGCATCAATCGCTCGTAGATGCCTACCTGGCCTTGGCCTCAGGATACCCCGCAGCCTCCCATCAGCGTGCCAGATATGTTCAACTGGCGACGGCCGTATTCCGCCCCATTCGCCAGGCGCATCCCAACATCCCCTGGGTGTACGTCCGCCAGGGTGAAGTGCGTTTTGTGCAGGGGCGGTTGGATTCGGCGCTTCGCTGGTTGCGAAAGGGTGCCAATAACCTTTCTCCCAATAACAGCAGTGATCGCCTGCTCTGGGTGCAGGATAAGCAGATTGAAGCACAAATATACGAATTGCTTGGACAGTCGGGCTCGGCCCTTCATGAAATTAACCAGATTGCTGATCGAATCGGCGAATCACCCATCATTGAATTAAAGCAGGCTGCCCTCCTGGTGCAGCAAAATCCACATCTGGCGCTCTCGCATGCCAATGCCGTGCTGATCGCGGCCCCCGGTAATCCCGCCGCATTATTCATTAAAGCCACGGCACTGGGTGAGCTGCACAAAAATCGGCAACTGGCTGCCCTGCTCTCCAAAATCGACACCAATCAGAATCTGCAGATGGCCGTTCTCAAGGCCCGATTTGAGCTTATGGAACATAAGTTTCTGCAGGCTCGCGTGACGATGGCTCCTTGGTTAAAGCGGTCGCCATCCGATGTGCAGGTTGTACGTCTGGCTTATGCGGCGGCTGCCGGGTTGGGTGACCGGGCTCAGGCCGTGGAAATAGTTGCTGCGGCACTGAAAGCGAACCCGGGTAACATGCAGCTCATTCTTCTAAATAACGAATTAAATAATACAAACACAGCCATGCCGCAGGTGATCGTACCTTCCATGGTGGCGCCGATTGAATTTCAGTTTTCCGGCAAAACGGCGGTAGAGGCCGAGTTGGGTGCCATTAAAAAACTCAAAAATCCCCTCGAACGCGCCATGCTGCTGGCGCGGTACTATCTGGCGATTAAACAGGATGGCAAGGCGCTGGCCCAACTTTCCACTGCCCGCAAAATATCTCCACACAACGGCCAGATTACAGCTATGGAGTTTCAAATTGCTTTGAATCAAAAGAATTTCAAACGGGCTGCAGAGCTGGTCGGGCGGGCATCCACGGAGAATGCAGATGGAGCGGGCGGCAAACTTTTCCGTGCCGATCTGCTGGAAGCCAAAGGTAACTTCACCGGGGCATTGAAAATTATCCACGGCTTAATTGCGAAACATCCGGATAACGCGGCCTTGCAGGCAGGTTATGGCAAGATACTCCTGCAGACAGGTGATGTGAGCCAGGGCATTGCACAATTGCAGGCGGCCCTTCAGAAAAAACCGAATCAAATTGATGCCCTGACCGCTATCATTCGGTACTATCTCGGAAATCCCACCACTCAGCACTTGAAAGAAGCTCAGACATTAGTGCGTCAGGGGCTCACCTATGACCCGCTGAATGTCCAGCTCACAAGATGGAATCACCAAATTGAAGATATTATTGGTAACCCGCTGCCCGAAATTCAGCGTCGGCTTGCGGTACTCAAGGCGCAGCCGGACAACCTGGGCAACATCATCCGATTGGCCATGTTATACATCCGCGTGCACCATCTGGATAAGTCGATTTCACTCCTTCGGTCGGCGCTCAAGACGCATCCTGATAATATTCGCATTGCTTCGGTTTTGGGCAGGCTTTACCTTACCAATCACCAATATTCTCATGCCGCCGCGGTGTACACCAATCTCTCGGAATCCTCGAATCACCAGGTTGCATATTCTGGCCGGATGCTGCTTGCAGGATACTATCAATCGCGTGGCGCCTATCAAAGTGCAATCCAGATGTATCACTCGGCGGCCAAGGCCGACCCGTCGCAGGCCCTTTACGTGAAACAGAATCTGGCTGATCTTTATTACGCGTTAGGTCATCTGAAAAAATCGCTGATACTCTACCAAGCTATTCTTAAAAAGCATCCTGACGAGCGTGTGGTCATTCTTCGCGTGGTACAAATCGAGGTGCGACTGGGGCATGCCAAGGCCGCACTGGCCATGCTTAATCGCCGGCTGCTCAAAATTAACCCGCATGACGAACAGGCCTTGGTACTTAAGGGTTATGCCTATTTAAAGGAAAATCGTCTTCACGCGTCCCTGAGGGCGATTGATGCCGCCCTGGCCCTCAATCCCCATGATCCTCAGGCGCTGATCGATCAAGCTATGCTGAAGCTCGCGGGGCCGAAACCCGATTACACAACCGCCGTAGGTGATCTGCTGGGGGTGATAGCGGAAAACCCCGGTAACCTTCAGGCACGCTCTGCACTTGCGGCCGCCTATGCTTCCAGTCACCACTTTAATGAGGCCGTGCTGGAGTACCGCAAAATTATCCAACTGGATCCCGGCAATATAGCGGCGAGAACTTCGCTTTTGGGGCTGCTTTATCAGCTTGCCATCGATCTCAAAGGGGTCGGTTCCAATGATCAATCGGCCTTTGCCGCCATGCTGCGTCGTGTCAGACCTATAAGATTGCTCACGGAGGTTGTCAATCAGGCAATCAAGCAGGATCCAAAAAATCCAGATTGGCTATTTTGGCAGGCTCGGATCGATGGTCTTACCAACCACACCCAAAGTGCGCTTAAATCCGCAAACACGGCCTACGTAATGGCGAACCGGAGTTTGCCCGCTTCCGTTGCGTATTTGCAAATTCTTCTCGATTTGAAACAATTTAGCCTCGCCGAGTCAGTGGCCACTAAGGCCGTCGCAGTGAATCCGGGCATTCCTGGCCTGTATCTGGCACAAGCCGTGGCACAGTCGGGCTTGGGACATATGGAGGCGGCTGCGAAAAGTTTTGAGAAAGTTCTTCATCTGACGCATACACAGCCGATTGCATTTCTCCAGTATGCAGGTACTTTTGATCAGGCGTTTTTGCCCAGCCACAAAACCGATGTGGTAAATTCGGCTCTCCTTGCCATCATGAAGGCATATCCAAGTGACACCGCAATTATAGATTTGGCGCTAGCCGAGGATGATTTGAACTCTCACCAGTTCGCCGACGCAGCCAATTACGCTGATGCCGCCGTCAAAGAGTTTTCTAATATAGATTTGAAGACACAGGCGTATACGGCGGCAGCGGTGGCTCTATACGAGCAAAAGCACTACCACCAAGCGGCAGCGGCGTATGCCAAGGCCCTTAAATTAGCTCCTAGTGATACGCAGGTACTGAATAATTACGCGTATACCCTTGGCGTTAAACTTGCGAGACCCAACGCAGGCTTGTTATTAGCTGAAAAGGCTAACTCGGTCTTGGCCAGATCGGTGGGTGCTTCCACCTTCTGTCGAGAACCCAGCGTGCTCGATACTTTAGGTTGGTTGCGTTATAAGACAGGCGACATTTCAGGTGCGATTGCCGCCTACGGTCAGTGCGTGGCCATCGAGGGTGTGACACCTGAAATGTACCTCCACTATGGGGAGGTATTGGCGGCGGATAAGAAAATCCACAAAGCACGGCTGGTATTGCAGGAGGGCTTGGCGTTGGCGGAAAGGTCAAAATCGCCGATGGTCGCTCAAATTCAAGCGATGATATCGCATCTGGGCGGTTGATGGAGAGATGAGGATGTTGATGTTACTTGGCATTATGGACTAACTCGGCTTATATTACTGCGAAAATTCGCCGATAGTGATAATTTGGGCGATTTGCCAAAACTCTGGGGGTAAACCTATGACTCAGTCAAATGCGATGACCTTAGCTGCGGATCAAATTGTCGATGCGCCACCGTCGCCTGGCCCCAAGTTGGAACAGGTGCTGCGGAGGCATATTTGGCTGATTATCATCGGTACCATCATCGGTATTCTTATCGCTGTCGGTTTGTTCCTTGCGTTCCGAAAGTATGACCCGCTCTACAGAGCGTCGGTAGTGTTTAAGGTGGTCCCTCACCCGACGAATCCTCTCACATCGGGGCAACAGCAGTTGATAGGCTCAACCAGTTCCGGCGTTGATCGGATGATGAACACGGAAATCAACTTTATCCGTAGCCCGCAGTTTCTTGATCAAGCTATCACACTGCCGGCCTTTCAGAACAGTACTTGGCTGGCGGCGAATAAATCAGACCCAGGCCACGCCCTGCGCAAACAACTGGTACTCTCACCTCTGCCTCACTCCAACAACTTTGTCATGTCATTTTCCTGGCATAACCCGGCAGAGGCGCGAACGTTGGTTAATGCGATTGCAAACCTTTACATGCAGCAGTTACATGACAATGAGGTCCAGAGAATATCAGGCGATGCCAGTGCAGTGAATGAAGACGAGCGGAAACTTGAACAGCAGGTTGCGGATCTCGAAGCCCGCGTTGAGACTTATCGCATTGCCAATGACATCCCCGGGCTCATTGAACGCCGTACTGTTTTGGCTACGACGCTGACCGATCTCAACGCTCTGAAGATACACGCAGAAATTGCAGCCCAGCAGGCCCGTGAAGATTACTTGTCGTTGAAAAAACAGGCGTCAAATAATACGCTGATGCTCTCTCCACGAATGCAGATCACGGTTGACAATGATCCCACTCTGCTAAATTTGAAGACTTCCTTGCTCCAGGCCCGGCAGTCGATTGCAGTTTCTACCAAGTCGTACGGTACTAATTTTGGTGGTACGCGGCAATTGCTGATTCGCAAGGCGAGTATTCAACGACAGATACAGAGAGAAAAGAATCGCCTTACAGCCAGAGCCAAACTGGAAATGATCGAAGAGGCCCAAAATAAGATGTTGAGCGCCGAGGCGATGTCGCTTGACGCAGTGAAACGCCTCAAAGCCGAACACCAAAACATCAGTGATCTGGAGACGGCGCTCACTAAATATGAAGCCTTAAAGTCATCACTCAGTCATGCTGAAAAGCTCTTGGCACAGGTGACCAAGCAAGCCAGTCTGCTGAATCTGGATCGTGCCAGCGATATGGTACATGTTCGTCTGTCATCGCTGGCTGTCATACCGAAAATGCGCGCGTTTCCGTTGATAAGTCATTTTCTCATCGTTGGCGTTATTGCGTCATTGGTATTGTCACTCGGACTGGCTTATCTGGTGGAGGTTACCAACACTAAAGTCAGTACCCCTCGCGATATCACGGGTATCATGCGCTTGCCGCTATTGGGATTCATTCCCGATCACGCGGACGATCCTATGCTCACTGGCAACCCGATGACGAGCGTGCGGACGGCTCCGTCATCGATGACCGCAGAATCCTTCCGCCAGATTCGTGGTCGGTTGGCAGCCTGCGTCACCAATAAACCGCTGCAGACGATTCTGGTGGCCAGCTTTTCACCCGGTGGTGGGGCCACGACCGTCGCGAGTAACCTGGCCATTGGCATAGCGCTTAGCGAGCTGCGTGTATTATTGGTAGATGCCAACTTTTACCGACCCAATTTAAAAAGCATCTTCAGCAACATACCGGACGTGGGCCTGACGGATATCATGGCGGGAAATGCCACACTGGAGGATGCCATCGTTTCGTCGCAGGACCTTCCAACATTGTTCTTGCTGGGCGGTGGTTCACGCGAAAAGGTGCCGACCGAACTTACCGAACATCGGGCGTTCCCGGAATTGCTGGAAAAACTGAAATCGTCTTATGACATGGTTATATTCGATGGTGCCCCTCTTACCTTCGTTTCGGATTCAATTAATTTGGCGGCTCGTGTCGATGGCGTGATTTCCATTTTGCGAGCCGGCATGATCACCCGTGGTACGGTCAGTCGTATTCGCGAACAATTGCGTTCTGTGCACGCCAATTTGCTTGGCTTGGTGCTCAATGCCACCCAAGCGTTTAGCTCGGGCTATTTCAGGCAGAATTACCGGGCTTTTTTCCAATACTCCAGTGGAGCTAAGGATGCCCGGGCCCGGCTACCAGGCAAATAATTCGGCAAAACTTTTCGGTCAGATGATGGCTGCCTTGACCAAATATTAACAGAAAGTTATCATTGACCTCCGCAGTTGGCGTTCTCCACGAGGACACCCATTGGCATGTTTGGATATATCCAAGTGGCCTCGGTGTCTCGCTGGATGGCCAAAACGGCGTTGGGTTGAAACGGCTTGCTGGACAAACAACGTTCCCCCGATGGATGGTACTGAAACCGTCCTGTGGGCTATGCAAGCTGGATTAGCTGCCGGATTGCCGTCTACGACGGTGACGGGCGGCGGGGTGTTTCTAAATACCCCGGATAGATTGATGAACTGGTAAAGGTTTTGCGCTTTTATAACTAGGCACGGAGGTTGGTCGCAGTCGCGTGGGTTTTTCATGTTTGGATACAATCGACAGTATTGTCCCAATCGTCGCCATAAGTGACCAGTTGGGCCTTATTAACCTGCGAGGCTACCACACAGATATCTCGGCATCAATGGCGTTAATCGCCGATTTACGCTGCGTCAATGCAGCGATTTGTGCCTGATTAACATGCCGTTCGTCACTTCCATCCAGCGCCTTCCGCCAACAGCGGTGGGTTTGCACGTCAACCCCTGACTCGGTCGTATACCGAGCGGAAGCGGACTGGCCACCGGAAATTCTCCGGCAAGGGCGCCAGCGGTGACCTCTTACATCAGGGTGAATTGCAATGCTCTCTTATACTATCCAACACAACCCACTTGTCGCAGCGGCGACGTCAGATATGACTACTCTCACTTTTTTCGTTGCCTCGGTGGCGGGAGGACTGATTGGGGGTTTTTTGATCGCGTTTTTGATATTGAAATTTGCCGATCTCCGTTCCTTAAGGCGCGGCAGAGATGAATCTGCAAAGTTGATCTCAGAGGCCGGTACAAAAGTAGCAGAATTAATTCAGCAGGCCCAGACATCGGCCAAGGAAGAATCAATCAAACAACGTGAGCGGGTCGAAAAAGAGCTGCAGGTTTCACGCGAAGAACTCAGTCGAATCGAACAGCGGCTGGAGAAACGTGAAGACACGCTGGATCAGAAGCTCGATGTGCTGACCACCAAGGAACGCAACCTGGAATCGCTTGAAAAAAAACTCTCGGAACGCACACGTCAGGTTGCTGTTCGAGAAAAGGAACTCGATGATATATTGGCTCAAGAAAAGAGCACACTGCTTCAAGTAAGCCGCATGTCAGAATCTGACGCTCGGGAGCTTTTGCTCAAAAGGGTTGAAGATGAAGCGCGTCATGATGCGGCGCTGATGCTGGAAAAAGTGGAACTCCAGGCCCAGGACGAGGCCCGGCAAAAGGCTACCAATATCATACTTCAAGCCATGCAGCGATACGCAGCGGAAGTTACCAGCGAGGGAACGACAAAAGTGGTTGCCATTCCCAGCGATGACATGAAAGGAAGGATCATCGGTCGTGAAGGACGCAATATCCGGGCCTTTGAGCAGGCGACCGGCGTGGACGTAAATATTGACGATACGCCTGGAATTATTACAGTGAACTGCTTTGACCCGATTCGGCGCGAAATTGGTCGTTTGACACTGGAAAAATTAATCGCCGATGGGCGCATTCATCCCGCTCGCATTGAAGAGGTTCTGCAGGCCACCCAGAAAGAGATGGAAAACAGTATCCGCCAGGCGGGCAAAAAAGCGATTGTGGAAGCCAATGTGCCCGGCATTCATCCTCGCATAGTGGAAATGCTTGGCCGGCTGCATTATCGTACCAGTTACGGGCAAAACGTTCTCCAACACTCGCTTGAAGTGGCATTTTTATCTCAGATGATTGCCGACGAGTTGGGGTTGGATGGCGCAATGGCCAGACGCGCCGGTCTGCTCCACGACATTGGCAAGGCAATGGATCATGATCAAGAGGGCGGCCATCCGGCCCTGGGTATGGAATTTTGTCGCAAACTTGGTGAGCCACCAGTCGTTCTCAACGCCATAGGGGGGCACCACAACGATATTCCCGCCACATCGCCGTATACCCCGATTATCATGGCGGCTGACGCCATCAGCGGCGCCCGACCTGGTGCCCGGCGTGAGAGTTTGGAAAGATATATTAAACGCCTTCAGGAACTCGAAGGTATTGCCACTAGTTTTTCGGGCGTGCGTCAAGCTTTTGCCATTCAAGCGGGTCGCGAGGTGCGGGTGATTGTTGATCCGGAGCGGTGCGATGACGCAATGGCTCGATTGATAGCACGTGATATCGCCAAACGGATTAAAACGGAATTGACATTTCCGGGTGAAATTCGGGTCACCGTGCTTCGCGAAATCCGCGCCGTTGAATTAGCCCGGTGAAGGTATTGTCATTCTGCGACAAGGGGTTAAGTGCGCTTGATCTGGCTGCATAGGCCACGGCGTATAGGACGGAATTTTGGTGGAGTTTATCTCCAGGGTGCCTGTGCTCATTCGTTTCAATACAAAAAAGGTTAGGCGGCAAAGTAAATTGGCTTGACAAATTAGTCTATCCCAGTACTATCTTTGTATCGACGAGGATCGATGCCATGACCGTTGGGAAGTGAGCTGGCATCTCTTGGACTGGTTTTCGGTCTGAGGTATTCAGGCTCGACGTCGGCCGCCGTTGGGTCCTCAGTACCCATCTTGTTTCCTTCGCACAGCGAACGAAATGAGATAAGCCTCGGCGTGCGTGTAAGCCGCATTTTAGAGGCATATAGCGGATGCTGAGAATAAAATTAATATCGGCTGCCGATCAGGAGAATGGCCGCCAGAAATTTTGATTTTGCCGCCACCGTGCGGGCCCCACTTTGCCCGCCCGAAAGGCTGTCGCGCCCCACTCGCCAGCCCCGTGGCGGCTTTTTTATGCACGGATCAGGCGGGGCTGGTGGGGGGCGGTTACGCTTGGCTCGCCAGATGGCATTTTATAACTTTAACAGGGATGGTTAGTTGTCAGGAAGGTTATGGCGCTTAAGTCACATCTAATTCCCGAACCCAATTTACTCAATGTTGCCGACAGCGCGGGGATTTTGAACTTGGAACAAGTCTTTAGCCGTGCTGCACCTGTTGAGCTTGAAATCGGTTCAGGCAAAGGTGCTTTCCTTCTGCAAATGGCTACAGCCTTTCCAGAAAAAAATTTCATTGGTATCGAATGGGCCAATGCATATGCCGCATATGCCGCCGACCGATTCAGGCGCCACTCTCATAACCATGTTCGGATTGTCAACGGTGAAGCACTGTGGTGGATGCGCGTCCATCTGGCGGATACCACTCTCGATGCGCTGCATGTCTATTTTCCTGACCCATGGCCAAAAAGCCGTCATCACAAACGGCGGCTCATTCAAAAATCTTTTCTGCAGCAGTCACTGAGGATACTCAAGCCCGCGGCACCTCTCCATATCGTCACCGATCATGCGGAATATTTTGAACACATGCGTCATACTTTTGCCGAATTTGGCCAATTTAATATTGAACCTTTTATTTCGCCGCTGCGGTCCGTGGGCGCAGACTTTCTTGTCGGCACTAATTTTGAAAAAAAATATGTGGCTGAAAATCGACCGTTTTATTCACTCATAGCCCGCAAGCCCGGATAATTCTTGCTTGATTTCCAAAGGCGAAATCGTATCCCGTCCAACAACGGTTTGGTTTTATGCGGAATGGATATGGGTTTGCACGGTAAGCCGCGGAAAGATTCGATTAGCGGCACCTACTTGGACAGACTCCTTCTCGATTGCGTTTGCTGCCAGCATTCTCTGGCAAAAGGCTCCAGCGCGTCGATGAACTCAACAGGAATATTCTTTAAATTGGCTGCGATATGGCACTGCAATTGCGCTAGGAGTGGAACCCGGGTCACTAGGGGTAATTCTTCTAATGACGTCAGGGCCGCAAAGTCAAGATGTTCGGGTACCTGATTGGCCACCAAGCCAACCACCTGCAATCCTCGGCTACGGATATTCTCAACGGTAAGCCAAGTGTGATTAATGCTTCCGAGATAGACTCCATTGACAACCAGTACCGGCAATTTAATCGCTGCGGCCAAATCGGCGATGGTGCAATATTGATCGTCCAGCGGTACCAGCCATCCACCGGCACCCTCGACAATCAGAAAGTCACAATGGGAATTCCAGTAATCCATGGCACCATTGACTATATGCCAGTCCGGGGGCCGTCCTTCCAATCGAGCTGCAACGTGAGGCGACACAGGCGCTGCATAGCGTATGGGGCTGATGTACGGCATTAGGGATTCGTTAATGACCAGTCCGGCATACGTGGCAGCCAATTCCGCGTCGGGTGACATCAAGTCGTCGTTTGATAAATGCGTGGCGCTACCACGATGAGGCCATTTCGGGCAACCAGACGCGATTGGTTTGCAAACGCCCACCTGCAGACCGCAGCGGCGGAACGCCCCGGCCATTGCGGCCGCCACTGTCGTTTTGCCAACATCTGTGCTGGTACCGGTGATAAAGATTCCAGGCACACTCACGGGGCGGATAGCCTCGATATGCGTCATTATGCACTCCCATCAAGGGATCGATCTTTACTGGTCATCTTCAGCATCCAGCGCAAATTCCTCCAACACCTTGCACAGGCTTTGGCATATATGCCGGACATTCCGCTCGCTGGTGATGAGCGGAGGCATAATCACCACAACATCCCCCAACGGGCGCAGCAAGACGCCATAAGGACGCAGCTTCTGACAAACCTTGCCGCCGACCCGGCGTTGCCATGGAAATGATGTGTGTGGGGTGCGGCTCTGTAACAATTCAATGGCTGCAACTGCGCCCGTGATGCGGATATCCCCCACATGGGGATGCTCACTGAGCGATGCAAGTTCCTCGGCCATCCAATGACCCAATTGCATGGCTCGGTGGGGAAGGTCTTTGCGTAACAGCAAATCGAGCGATACCCGAGCCACCTCACAGGCCAGCGGATGACCTGTGAAGGTGTGTCCATGAAAAAAAGTGCGACCCGTGTTTGGGTCGCCGCAAAACGCACCGAATATTTTCTGATGGGTCATGGTTGCCCCCAGCGGCATGTACCCTCCGGTAAGGCCTTTTGACAGGCATAAAAAGTCAGGTGCGAGTTGCTCATGATCGCATGCAAACAAACTGCCGGTACGACCAAATCCCGTCATTACCTCATCGCAAATCAACAACACCTCATGGTCGTCGCATACCTTGCGAAGGCGGCTCAAGGTGCCGTACGGCTGCATGTGCATGCCGCCGGCACCTTGGATAACTGGTTCGACTACGATGCCGGCAAGATTATGGGCATTTTCAGCTATCATTGCAGAGATATAATTGTCCCATATTTCAAAATTAAAAAATGGAACAATATGCTTAGTTACGCTGCTGTGCACAGGGGAAAAGGGGGCTAGCGTTGGCAATTTGGCTCGCAGCGTTTGGAAGCAAAGAGGGCGGTACAACTCATGGAATGCGTCGATATATCCGACCGATACGGCACCCAGCGTGTCACCATGGTATGCCCCGGACATGGATAAAAATGTGGTCTTTTCACTCCGGCCGACATTACGCCAGTATTGAAATGCCATCTTCATGGCAATTTCCACGGCGGTGCTGCCGTTGTCGGAATAAAACACCTTTTCCAGTCCTGGCGGGGCAACGTTGGCCAGTGCCTCCGCCAGCCGGATGCTCGGAATATTGCAAGCCCCCAAGAGTGTGGTATGGGCAACTTTATCGATTTGGCGCTTAGCGGCGCCATCAAGTTCGGCATTGCGATGGCCATGGATGTTGCACCACAAAGACGATACGCCATCAATGTACTCTCGACCATGGATGTCATAAAGGTATTCATCCTGACCATGGGTGATTATCAGATGGTCGTGTTTCTTAAACCATGCTGACATGGGAGTAAATGGGTGCCAGATGTGGCGGTGATCGAGGGCAATAAGTTCCGCGGCCGAAGGTTCGTCATCTGTTCGCACGACCATGTTTTCGTTTTGGGATGGTATTTGCTCCATGTCAATGAGTATAGCGGAAGGTGCCAATTTCGCTCTGCAAGGCGTATCGTTTGAGACCGTCGATTTTGCTGATTCGCATGCTTTTTGTTATCATCGCGGTACAGGCAGAGAGGCGATCGGAAGTGGCGGCTGGGCCAGACTCCTGAGTATTTGCGGCTTTTGACCGTTCCGTACTTCGCCGCCTCTGACGCCAACACCGCTGCGGTTTTGCTTTTGTCTTTGCAAGATGGGCGGGCGGGCGGGCGGGTCCACGGTGGGGCTGGAAGCCGTAAACGTGGCTGGAGCGGGAATCGACTAAAAACGCGAAATGGTGAAGCATGATACTCATGGGGAAAATGTGCAGGCAGCGCCGCTGGTTCCGCCTAATGGCCGCGACGATTGGGGCAGCTGTTTTTCTGACGTCGGTCGGCGTGGTGTGTGGCGAGCCGGTGCGCGTGCACATTTCTGTCATAGTGCCGCCAACCGACGATGGCGCTGGTGACAGAGCGGCTGTTCCCAAGCCCAAGTTGCCAGCCGCGACGCCCGGAATAATTGCTGGCCAACATGTACCAGTCAGAGCCACCCCACCCCGCCCGAGCTTGCAACCGCATCGTACTAGGAGGCTGCCACCGGCTACTCGGCAGGATGGCCCGGCGTATCCAGTAAGCCATTTCAAGCTTTCCTATGAATATCCTCGCAATCAACTCCCGGGCATCAAGCAACTCATGCAGGTGCCGATAGTTCTTGGGCTATCCACGAGTGGGTACGTAGCCGGCGTAGTGTACCAGCAAGAACGCCTGATCCGCCGAAAAAGGTTTCCGGTGATTCACACCAATCTTTCCGCTTTTAACAGCATGGGTGGCGTCCACCAGATACACCTCAGCGCCATCAACAGCATCGGTGCCCAGTTGTACCGGTACATTCGGCATCAGGGTTATCCGGATGTGCTTGTGGCGAGGTCGGTCCGCCAGTTTAGGGGTCAGCGGGATATGCGCGGGCCATCCGATACGTCGATTGATCTGGTGATCCATGATTTGATTATTTCGCAAATTCGGACCATCGCGTCAGGGGCATATTTTTCCGGTAAGCATCCTATTGACAACCCGCAAAATACATTCATTATTCGGCATTCTCCATTAAGCACCGGTCCTAATTCACCTGCTACCCATGATGTTTTCAATCGGCGACAGATTGATGACTACCTGCTGCGGCTTAATCAACAGCCGGGGCGGCAGGTGAGCGTGGGTGTGTCAGCGGGTGATTTACCCGACTCCATGATTCTTGATTACGACGTGCATCAGACCAAACCGTGGTTGGCGTATGCCCAGATATCAAATACCGGTACGTCGCAGACAAGCCCGTGGATTGAGGATTTTGGATTTATTGATAATCAATTAACCGGGCACGATGACATCTTGAACTTGAATTACGCCACCGCAGGTTTCAGTAAAATGCAGTCGGTGCAGGGATCATATGAATTTCCCATTTTGGGACTGCGCCGCATTCGCGGGCGCGTTTTTGCCGGCTATAACCAGTACAACGCTTCCAACGTGGGCTTGGGAAATTTGGATTTTAATGGCCGGGCTATCGACGGCGGCGGTGAAGTTATCGTTAATCTGGCACAATTCCGACGCTTGTTTGTATATGGCATCGCCGGCGTACAATATCTCCATGAGAGTGTTGACAATGTGTCTATCCAGCAGGCGGGCTCGGGTGATTTTGTGTTGCCGTATGTGACGTTGCGGTTAACTCGGCGCAGCGCTATTTCAAATTTTGCTGCTGATGCGACCGTGCTCGGGCAGTGGACACCCACCCAGCCCTCATCTCTGAACACTTTGGGGCGTTTTAATACCAATCGAACCTGGGCCATTTTTCAAGGTAATGCGCACGATGCGTTCTATCTGGAACCCTTACTTGAGCCATCTGCTTATCAGTCCGGCCAGGTTATTCCTGCCAATCAAATTTATGTCAGTGTCAGCGGGCAGGAGGCATTTGGACAAAGATTGATTCCGCAGGAGGAAGATGTTCTCGGTGGTCTCTATACCGTTCGTGGATACCCGCAATCGATTGTCGCCGGTGACAATGCCATCTACGGGTCTATCGAATACCGACTCCACATTCCACATTTGTTGCCGGTCCATCCGCACCAGAAGACGAAGTTTTTCGGACGTCGATTCAACTTTTTTCCGCCTGATCATTTCTCCACGCCCGATTGGGATTTGATGCTCTTTACGTTTCTTGACGGCGGCGTGGTACAAGATAGTCAAGCCCAGCCCTATGAGGGCAGCGCGACGTTACTAAGCACTGGACTCGGTGCGCGGCTGACGCTCTACAGCAATATGGAATTGCTGGCTGATTGGGGCGTGGCACTGCACGGTATCAGTCCGCGGGCAACCGGACAGGGCGGTGTGTCAGCGGGATCGAGCCAGTTTAATTTCCTCTTTGAGGTCAGTTATTGAAGTACGGGGGAATGCGGCCATGAAACGCATACGGTCAACACCATCCAATATCCAACAAACATCTGGCTCGCTTTTGCGATTCCGGCGAAGGCACCTGTTAGCCGCGGCTGCGGCGGCAGTATTTTTGATTAACACGCAAACCAGCCAGGCCGCCGGTCCCATCAGCGTCGCCAATGTGGCGGCTGGATCGGCGCAGTTCTCGCATTCGGGTGCAACGACGATCATTCATGCCTCTAACAATGCCATCATCAACTACAGGCAGTTCAATATCCCTGCGGGGCAAGCTGTCGATTTTGTTCAGCCGACCGCGTCGAGTCGAGTACTTAACAGGGTCATTACCAATGTGCCGTCACAGATTGATGGGGCTCTCCGCGCTAATGGTGTCGTGTATTTGGTCAACCCAGCGGGTGTCATATTTGGTCCGCATTCCGTAGTGAATGTGGGCGATTTGTACGCTGCGGCCGGGCACTTAAGCAATGCCAATTTCCTCCACGGAGTCGATCACTTCACCGATTTAAGCGGCACCCTGGCCAACATCGGAAAAATCAACGCGGGCGCCGTGAGCCTTTTGGGTGCGGATGTCATTAATAGCGGATCCATTAACGCACCGAAGGGGTCTATTGTCCTCGCATCCGCCAAGGATGTTTATCTGACACGCATTGGGGGATTGATCACCGCGAAATTATCAGATGCTGCTGCGGAACCATCCTTGCGTGCAACAGTTTCGTCCGCTCAGGCTGACCGTGCTGCCATCCACGCCGTTACTCAGCGTGATCAACTGGTTTGCGCCGGCAGTGCGCTGGCACTGGGCATTATGAATTCTGGAACGCTTCACGCGGCCGAGATACGAATTCAGGCGGCTGGTACCAAGTCGGTGGCCGTCGTAAGCGGGCATATCAGCGCCTCGACAATCGCAGCCGGAAAACGCGGTGGTGACATCAGCATCCAGGCCGGTCATATTGCTATCGGATTCAAACCAAATATGACCGGGGCATTATCCGCCGCGCCCACGCAGATCACTGCGGACGGTCCCAGCGGAGGTGGAAATATATTAATCGGGGCGGCGCCAAGCACGACCGCCGCCGACGGCTACCGGGACGCTGCGCTGACTACCCGCATAAGCGGAGAAACTATTATCGATGCCTCGGCCACAGTGGCCGGTTCGGGTGGCTTTATCGATACCTCCGGACATGCCTTATCGATTGCGCCAGGTGTTGTCATCAGCAGCGGTGGGGCGGGGGAGGGGCATGCCGGGCTATGGCAGCTCGATCCCGTCAATCTTCTCATCAGCAGCAGTCAGCCCAACAGTGGTAGTTACACCGCACTGACTGCCACTGGCGCCAATCCGCTGACCTATTCCACGCCACATTCGACCGGTTCCTATTGGGTTAACGTCGGCACCATCGACACAGCTTTGGCGGGAAATTCCCAGCACGCAAAAAGTGGTGTGGACGTTTCAGTTACAGCCTCGGGGTTACTGGAACTTGGTTCTCCCATCGATCCCGCCATAGTATCCACCAATGCCGAGACGCTGACGCTTACCGGGGAATCGCTCCAGATCAATAACGCCATCGATCCGTCAGGTAACTCCTCAACGCTGTCAGTCATCTTAAATTCCACCGCAGGCCCGATCAATGTGAACGCAGGGCTCGGCTTGTCATCTAACCCGCTTGAAGCAGTAACGATAAATGCCGATGGCGGCAGCGCGGTTATTAGTCTTGCTTCAAGTGTCTACACATCAGGCGGAGGACAATTTTATGAAGGATCGCTAAACCTCGGCCCGGGGAGCATTACCCTGAACGAGGAAACGGCGACTACGCCTTCGGGCAATATTACACTTGGAAGCAGCGGGGGTTACTTAACCAACAGCTACAACAACCAGACAGGGAACGCCACCACCCTCAATGTGGATTCCAGCGGCGGATATATTGCCGATAATGTGTCGATCACCCCGTCAGGGGCTTCACAGATCAATCTCAGTCTCTCCGCTGGCGGAAGTACATCGGCAGGGCAGGCCATTGCCATTACTGCACCCATCCAGACCGATGGCGGCTATTTTACGGCGTCCAGCACGGGCAGCGGCAGCCTTTCGGTTACGGGAATCGCAGGTACGGCATCAACTACGGCGATGATCAACACCGGCGGCGGGAATGCCACATTTTCCGTTAATGGGGGTTCCGTGACATTGACCGGCGGGCAGGGGGGCACGGTAGCCGGGGGTGATGCCGTGGACACCGGCACGGGCCGTCTCGTAATAAATGCCTCGGCGGTGACCATTAAAGGCGGGGCAGGCGGGGCCGCGACGACGGCAAACGGTTCGGCCGGCGGGGTGGGTGCATCAGTTGGCGGTGCCATCACTATAGGCAGTCCCACTCCATCGGGGGGAGCAATCAACATCATCGGCGGTGCGGGTGGCAATGGATTGATTGGTTTTACGGGCGGTGCGGGGGGTGCGGGAATCAGCGATGCCGGTGGAGCGATTACACTTTATTTTTCTGCTAACTCTTCCATTACCGGTGGGGCTAATGGTAGCTCCAGTGGCGGCAGCGGGGGCGTTGCGATCGGCACCAGCGCATCGAATTTGCAATTTAAACCATGGGGCACTGCCAACCCCCAATTCATATTTAATAATTTTCCATCAGCCCCAGCACCAACCTTTTCAACCACCGGTGACTTCATCTTCGGTACAGGCGGCACCCTTGAACTTTACGACAGCATCAGCACCTCTGGCTCGATGTCACTCGGTACCGTAACTCTGGGCGCCAACACCACGCTTACCGATTCGGGCAGCGCTGGTACCGGCATTG
>DZDI01000008.1:26677-44585 GCA_022730455.1 Phycisphaera mikurensis
CTGGTCCGGCAGTTATGGGGGCCGGGGTCAGCTCCATAACCACTACCGGCGGCCAAACCTACGGTGCCGTGACTCTGGGCGCCAACACCACGCTTACCGATTCGGGCAGCGCTGGTACCGGCATTGCCGTCGGAGCGGTTACGGGCGGTGACCATAATTTAACTCTGAACGAGTCGGATACCTCGCAAAATATTAATCTGACAGGAAACATCTCCGGCGTGGCGGCGCTGGATGTGACTGGTCCGGCAGTTATGGGGGCCGGGGTCAGCTCCATAACCACTACCGGCGGCCAGACCTATGCCTCGTCGCTGCAGATGGACAGCGCGGCAGTTGCGCTGTCGGATCACAGCAGCGCCGGCATTGCGATATCGCAAATCGTCGATAGTGCCTCCGCAAAATTAACCATTAACGAGGCTGGCACGGGCACAGTAACGTTGCCAACCACAACTCCCAGTCCCGCTTCCAATTCCACCGCCTTAAAGTCGCTGTCGGTGCAGGGCGGTACAATCTTTGCTGGCGATGGAACGATTGTCACTACCGCTGGCCAAACCTTTGACTCTCCCATGGACATTGCCGCTGGTCAAACCGTAACCTTACAGGATACCAGTACCGATGGAATCCAGTTGCATGCGATTAATGGGGCCACCAATAGCGCACTGATCGTCAATGAAGGCGGCAGTGGTGCTATCGATCTTAACAATACCATTGGGGCATTTACAGGGTTTATGCCGCAGCAGCCTACCCTTGGCTCGCTGTCGGTCACAAATGCCCAGGGGCAGATTGGCATTGGAACAACCTTGATAAATGTGGGGCAGATTTCTCTCTCATCAGGTGACGCGGTCGTTCCCATCAGCAATGCGACCCTGGGAACGGTCACGGTCTATTCACCAAGCCAGAGCTACACCGCCAGCGGCTCTACCTCTACCGCCAGTCTTGATTTTAAGACGGACAAGATTGAACTCTTTGGTGCCAACAGCCTTACACCGGCCAACTCGATTTCTCTTACGCAATACAACAGTCTGTCGGATGCCGATCTGCCCGTGTATTCTACCGATGCGCTGTCTTTGGAATCGACCGGAGGCAACATCATTCTCAACGGTGGATCGGATGTGCCGAATACAACCGCTCTGACGCTCACATCTGATAGCGGATATGTCACGCTGGGTAGTACCAACGCAGTGAGTGTCAAAAGCCTGGCAGTCAATGCGGCTACTGCCATCAATATTGATAATTCAATTTCAACAACGCATGGTCAAACCTACGCAGGTGCGAGCGCGAATTCCCACTCGGAGATCAACCTGCCTGCCAGCGGGCAGATCACACTGACCGATGAAGGCAGCACCGGCTCAACCGGTATCAAT
This sequence comes from Phycisphaera mikurensis, assembly GCA_022730455.1. Lineage (GTDB taxonomy): Bacteria > Planctomycetota > Phycisphaerae > WQYP01 > WQYP01 > JAJZGD01. Next base: position 28,039 of record DZDI01000008.1, read on the forward strand.
ATTCTCGGCCCGTTGACGGGGATCAGTGAATCATTGAGCCTCGTCCAGCACGGGGGCGGAATTGATGTAAACCTTGGGTCACCCGGACAAAGCATCCAAGTTAAATCGCTTGCAGTCACCGATCCGGCAACCATCAACCTCAACGGCGGAACCATCGAAACGACCGCCGGACAAACTTACACCGGGCCAGTCACGCTATCCCAAGATGTCAGCTTGAATGGTGGTTCAGGCACCGTAACGCTGAATAATGCTGTCGCGACGGACAGTTACAATTTTGCTGTAGCGGCTGGTACCATTAACCTCCGCGGGGGCAGCGTTACCGGAACGGGCAATCAGACCTACACGGGCACCATCAACGTTAATAATAACACCACGCTCACGGGCGCGGCGATGGCGTTTATCGGCACGTTGAAGACCACGGACTCATCGACTCTCAGCGTCAACGCCACGGGCAGCGTAAACTTCAGTGGAGGTGCCCAGCAATTGACATCCGGTGGGCTGGCGGCACTTACGGTGCAGGCTGGTGAAGCTATCACCCTCGGAGGCAATCTTTCCGCGCAATCCATCGCGCTGACCAGTTCGGATGGGGCAGCAGGGGCAATAACGACCGGCGGAAGCAGTCCGTTCATTATCGCAGCCAACAGCCAGAGTTACACCGCTACCGGGATCGGCGGGGCGATTGCACTTCAGAGCCTGTTCGCTCAATTCACCGGTTATCCAGCGGTTGTTTCCACTTCTTCTTTCTCCGATATAAATAAGTTGCCAACTGAGTTTTCCGTGTCCCAAGCGTCACCTATTACCGATAGCAATCTTCCCGCATTAAATCAATTCGTTACCGTCACCTCGTCGCTATTCATCCCCGAATCGGTTATCCCATCGACCTCGCTTAATCAGATGCCATACAGCATCACTTATAGCGGCACACCTCAGTCTGCCAATCCGGTCATCGCTCTTACGGGTCAAAATGACCTGACTGGTGCTGATTTGACCCTGTCGGCACCAAACAGTGCTATGGTTCTGGGATTGTCGGGCAACGACATTACGCTGGGATCACTTTCCATCAATGGCATCGTGAATATTCTGGGCGGCATCATTACCAGCGGCACATCCAGCAATTCTCAGTCCTACACCGGCACGCTGGTGCTCAGCGGTGGCTCGGTGCTGCTTGAAAATACGGGATCCGGAAATATCAATATCAGCGCAAACGTTACGCCCGATACCTCGTCGGCATTGACCATCACCGACACCGGCGGCGGTGCCATCAATCTGTTAAATGCCATCGGCTCCGCCAGCACACCACTTGGTTCATTGATGGTCAATGTAAGTAACGGATCAATCTTGAATATTGACGGCGGTTCCATCCTGACGGCCAAAGGTCAAACCTACAATGGGTCCGTTGCTATCGGCGGCAACACCACCCTGACCGATGAAGGCAGCACCCCCACCGGTATCAATATTCTCGGCCCGTTGACGGGGACCGGTGACTCATTGAGTCTCGTTCAGCACGGCAGCGGAATTGATGTAACGCTCGGGTCACCCGGACAAAGCATCCAAGTTAAATCGCTTGCAGTTACCACCGATCCTGCAACCATCAACCTTAACGGTGGAACTATCGAAACGACCGCCGGGCAAACTTACACCGGCACACTCGATGTCCTTGCGCCCACCACATTGCAGGATACGTCCAGCGGAACGCTCTCGTTTCAAGGTATTACCGGCCCATCCATTCTTACCGTATCAGCGCCGACCGACTTGGTTGATCTGACCACGGGCATTAATCCGGGCGGTATCCGTATAACCGGTCAATCCATCACGCTGCCAATTGGCGACGCAATCTCCACATCGGTAGGGCAGGTACTTAACGGCTCAACAATCACGTTGATTGGGAATACCACGCTTTCGGATAGCGGCGCGGCGGGCAGTGCGGGCATACAACTGGCGGGGGATATCAAAGAGCCGGCTGCTAGCCTCACGCTCAATCAGGGTGGCGGAGTTGACGGTGTGATTGGAAATGGTCCTGCTTCCCTTTTTAATCTCGGAGGGCTGACCATCGGTCATGGCACATTCCTTTCGCAACTTGGCACCTTGACCCTTGGATCAGCCATCAATAATGACGGGGATATTTCATTACTTAGTTCACTGCTTTTTACCAATTCCAGTGGACCGCTGACTTTGGCCGGGAAGATAGACTTGCAAAATGGCAGCACACTGACCGCTGAGCCGTTCGGTGGAACAACAGTGTCGGATGTCATTTCTAATGCCACGATCGGTTCCATTGCGGATACGGGCAATGTCACCATCGAGGGCGACAATGTAACTGTTAATGGAACCATACGCGCCAGTGGGCAGGTTCTTCTGCAGGATAATAATCAACTCATGATTGGACCATTCGGCACAGCCAATTTTGACTACCGTCCGACATCGTTACTCGCTATCAATAATAGTATCAGTGGCGGCACAATTTTGATCAATCCCATGTCGCCGGTGGTGCCTGGGATCGGCGTGGCGGTACCCGATGCGGCAACAATTGTTTCCACTGGTGCCCGAGCGGTCAGCATCACGGGGGGAGTTGTCACCATGGGCCGTGATCAAAAGTGGACCAGCCTCGGTTCTTTGGCCATTACCGGCTCGACCGTCAATCTTGGAGATTTAAATGTGCTTGGCAATCTGACGGTCAAGGCTCCGACCATCAATATGCTGACACGCGGATTTGGATCGCTGCTAACCTCGCGGGGTTTGCACGCCAACTCAAAGAGCAAGCCCGATGGCGTGGACGTTATCGCGGGAAATATTGAGTTTTCGTCCATGCCGATTCCGCTTCCGGCTGCCGTTCCCGGTGGACCGCCGTATCCGCAATTTGCAACGCCATCCGGTGGAGGCTCAGTACCGGGCTATCCAATTCACGTCTTTAATGCCGGTGCAGGTGGATTGACAGCAGCCGACCTTTATTCAACCGTGCTTTCGCCCGGTATTACGCCAACCCAAAAATTCTATCTGGATTTGCAGGCATCCGGGCCGGTCACTACCAATGTTTTTGATTCCTTCACAACCTTTGCCATACCCCATATCCCACAGGTCAGAACGACCATTTCTCTGTCAGCCTCGCAGCGCGCAGTTTTGCAGGCAGCAGGCATTAATGCAAAAAATCCCACACTGACCGACCTGCTCGCATTAAGCGACGGTCAGGCGGTATTTAACGATATTCCTCGATCCAACGGCTTGATAATGGAAAATCCATCTCTGATCGATTATTACGTCACCACTGCCCGTCTGCCGTTTCACCGCACCTTGGCATTTATTGCCTTGTATAAGCGGGTTTTTCTCGTTCCGGTTCTTAATCCGAAATCTGGTCAGGCGGTCAAAGGCCATGGTGGACTGCCGGAGTATCGATCGCTGAGAAGCACCATGCATAGTCAGTTTCGCGCGGCATGGGCACGTTACGCAGCGGCAATGCGTAAGACCGAACATGGCCAGGTAAGCTCCAACGGTTTCCGTGCTTATGTGCTCCATTCGCCCTGTACCAAAGCGGCCGCTGCCGACCTGCGCAACCTTTCCAAGCTGTTATATCAGGCCTACCTCCTGGGTTTAAGCCCGAAAGCATTGCGGCTCTCGACGAGCACCATTCTTGCAGAACTTAGCCCCGAAGCGCTTTCAAACCATCAATTTGAACGGGTGGTTCTCGGGCCGAAAATAGGCTTTCTGGCAGCCCATGGCTCGCCTTAGGCTCGCCAAACGTAACCGCCGTATGGCGCGTGTCCCGCACTTCCGTTGCAAAATGTGAGCCTTTTCCGTTACACTGACGGTTTCTGATAGGAGTTGTGAAATCCGTATGGGTGATTTGAGCAAATTAAAAACGCGAATTGTAGTAGTGGGTGGTGGCTTTGGCGGGTTGTATACCGCAAGCGCCTTGGAGAAGCTCACGCACGAAGACCCGACCGTGGAAGTTACGCTGATCAGTCGGGATAATTTCCTTTTGGTGACGCCATTGTTGTTTGAAGCGGGTTCCGGCGTGCTTGATCCCCGCCATGTGGTAAGTCCATGTCGAGCGCTGTTGAAAAAATCGCAGTTTTGCGAGGCAAACGTCACCGAAGTTGATATCGCCAACCGTGTCGTCAAAGCGGTGCATCGTTCCGGGATACGCAATTACGAATTTCAATATGATCAGTTGGTGATTGCGGTGGGTGGCATTACCAATCGGTCGATCATTCCCGGTTCCGATCTGGCGATGGCGTTTAAGACGGTTGCAGACGCGGTGTTGTTGCGAAACCATATCTTGGATATGTTTGAACAGGCCGATATTGAAACCGATCCAGATCACAAACAGCGTCTGTTGACATTTGTAATCATCGGTACGGGGCTGGTAGGGGTTGAACTCGCTGGCGAGCTTAACGACTTCATGCACAATCTGGTGGCCACCTACAAAAACATATCCATGCGAGATATCAAACTGGTGATGTATGAAGCCACCCCTAATTTTCTACGTGAACTACCTCAAGATCTGGCAGCTTATGCAAGAGAAAAACTCGCCACTCGGGGTGTGGGTATCTATATGGAAGCCCCAGTGAATCAAATTCGTACCGATGGCGTCGTATTAAAGACGGGCGAATACGTGCCGGCGCAAACGGTGGTATTGTGTGCGGGCGTTGCGCCCAACCCATTGCTGGCCAGTATCCAATTGGAAAAGAACCGCGGTCGTATCGTCGTCGATGCGGCCATGCGTGTGAAAGATCATCCAGAGGTTTGGGCACTTGGTGATTGCGCGGTCATCCCAGACCCCGAGGGCAAGCCATACCCGCAGTTGGCGCAGCACGCCTTGCGGGAAGCGCGGCTTTTAGCTAGGAATATTGTGGGAAGCCTCAAAGGCCAGACACCAATCCCCTTCGTTTACAAAAATAAAGGTACATTGGCGGCTCTTGGGCGCTATTCCGCCATTGGAAGGGTGCTGAACTTTAAACTGCGAGGTTTTCCAGCTTGGTTCGTCTGGCGCGGCTATTACCTGTTGCAGATGCCGAAATGGAGCCGACGCATTCGCATTATGATCGACTGGGCGTTGGCCGTTGTCTTCAAGAACGATGTGGCCAAAATGGATTGGATCACCGATGAGCAGCTTGAAACGCTTGGCACTCAAGGTGCAAAAACGGCAGAGCAGAACCGCAGCGGCCAAAGCCAAACCGAGTCAGCTCCCAAAACACCTGCAACAGTGGGCTGATCATACCTATCCGGCCATTCGTGACTGGCAGGCTTAGCGATGGCGACGCGGATACCGCTGGCTACTCCGTGGATCACATAATCACGGCGGGAATCCTGTCGGTGAGTTGCTGGAGGTGGGTTTGCAGCTCGGTTGTTTGGGCACATTCCAGCTCCTTGGCGGACGCATCAGGCAGTAGCGGCAGGTTGATTTCAACGTTCCTCAAAGCCGACCGACCGCTGGCTGCAGCCACATCCGCTGCCACCCATAGATCACTTTTTAGACCTTGATTGGCGATTCCTGCAAGCCCAAAACAGCACTCGAGTAACTCGTTCGCCAGAGCGGCAATGGTTTGAGGGGTGCGAATGGCCGCGATGACGGCAGCGTAAAAATCCTGTTTTTCGCGGCGCTCACAAGCGGATTGCTTCAGCCAGGGAGAGAGCTCGGCGTAGGCGGCGGCATCCTCATCCATCAGTGCTAGGAACATCTCCTCTATTTTTGTCAGCCTGGTACGGTAATCAATTAATTTGGCTTGATGCTCCATAAGCGATTTTTTCCCGATGCTGTATTCCACGACCATCAGTACCTGTGCGGCGGACAAAGCTCCAGCCATCGCTGCGGTTGCACCTCCCCCGGGCGTGGGAGTTTTGGCCGCCAGCGAAGCGAGAAAATTTCTCACAGAAAGCGATGCCATCAATGGTTCAGGTCCTGAGCCTAAGGCTGGCATGAATTCCTCTCGTTACTATCACAAGTTGCCGCCGAACATCCATTAGGGCCGCGATGACGCCTTATGCACGACGCACGCGCCATGGCAAGACCAACTAGTGCTCTGTCACGCCTACAAATTAGGATTGATTGGCCGCAAACGCACCAACTGCAAGGAGCCAGCGGCGAAAACCGGGTACGTGTACCCATTGAGCCGATGCGACGCCGCAGGTGGGGCGTTTGCGGCCAACCCTGCGGGGCGGGGGCTAAGGGGCCGTGGTCTTTGTCGCTCGTCGTCATTGTATGTTCCCATACACAATCCTCCTCGCTTCGCGACCACAACCCCCTAGCCCACCGTCCATCCTAATTTGTAGGCGTGACAGAGCACTAGCTACTTGGCATTACCACCCTGTTTGGCTTTGCTTAACTTTACGGCGCCTTGTTTGGCTGGCGTCGGCTTGGTTGTTGTCCGGCTAAGATTGATATCCGGTCCAAGTAGAATAGGCTCTGCCCAGTGGTGTAAATTCTCAAGATGGAATCTGGCGACGCCAACAAATGCGGCGGCAGTCGGATCTTTGCCGGAATGAATAATTGATTGGTATATGGCGGCAGCCTTACTCCACTGATGGGCATCTTCGTATACCAAAGCCAAACCCAATTCCGCCGCGATTTTATTGATCACTGGCTTGGGATATCGGTGAATGACTGTCTTAAAAGCTTTTTTGGCACCAGCAATGGCTTGGAGGCGCGTGGCCTTCAAACCCAAGGTTTTGTTGACACCCGAACCAAGGGAAAGCCGTAATAAATAAATCCGGCCAATTTTCAAATAGGCCTGCGCGGTAACGCGTGGTGAATGGTAAACCGTTAAAACAGACTCCTCGATAGCCCCCGGTGATGAGGCCGATTGCAGGGCAACCCAGCCCTGCTCTATTTTACGCATTTTGCTCACCTGCCAGAAGTTGTACAATTCAAACGCCAGTACAACCATGGCGAAAACCAGTAAAATATAGACACCGTATCGGCGAAACCACAGGATCACATCGATTGCAACTGTTGGGGTGTCGGCAGCTAAAAGGCCATCCTTTTCCGCTTCCATTCCTATTGAACTCCGTAAATATCTGCGAATCCAAATACCACAGCCCGTAAGGATAATCGGAAGTGCCGATTTTTTCTTCATCTGCAGAATATTGGTGAGAAAGTCCTCCGCGACCTCTGTGCAATGCAGAATGGTTCGCTATGGCAGACGGCTACCATGACATGGATGCCCACACGCGTGCAGGTCGCCGCCGGGATCGTCGGCGGACGGCGGGCGGGGATAACAGCCAATCTGATCGGTTCAGTCTTCCCCGACGGGTTGCTCACTACGCACTTATACCTGTTGGCACCGTTGATGGTAACCGGCCTGGTCTTGCGAAGTCCAAGTGGCCAGCGATGGCGAATAATTTCTATTGCGTTCGTAGCACAGGCCGGTAACCGAATCCAGCGTCATGCCCTAATAAAGATTATTCACCTATCGGCTGCGTGCCGGATGGTGCTGTCCTCCAAGCCGCATCGGCAGGCGATAATTTATTTTTTGCAAACGCGACCATTTTATGGCCTCAGCAGGTGCAATCGGTCTGAATACTCTAATCGCGTACAATGCCACGCCCCATTAGAACCGGCAGTATGCGCCCGATAAGATAAGCATTTAGATGATGGATGGGCGATCATTTATCCGATAATCGCTGGTGTTAAGTTGCCGCGGCGCATTTGACAGATGAGCGGACTGCGGATAAATAACGCAGGCGTTAGCAGGCGGGTTTATCTATATTGGAGGCGTTAATGAAACGCATTGTGGCCATAGCCTTTACCATTACCACCGTCGCGGCACTTTCTTCCATGGGGGGATGTGCGACCTTGGCCGACACACCGGGTGCCAATGCCAACCGTGTGGGGCTTACGATGGATACCAATCTACGAGAAATTCCATCGAATGCCGAAAGTGTCTTGCTGCTTGACCGGCCGAGCACGTTATCCGCTGTGCCGGTACCCCTGCACTGATTCTGGATGCCAATTGCATATGCGCAGCGGTGGTTGATCTTGGGTGCAGGCCTGGGTCGGTGGCGGTCGGGTTGAACCGTGTTTGTGGTGGAAGGCGAGAGTTTTCATCGCACGCGGTGAGGCGGTGGTTGTTGGCTTATTGTGCGAGTCTATTCTATGAGATCAATGCCAATGCTAAGTAATGCTTCACGTCACAGATTCACGCTTTTAATCATAGGGATGGGCGCCTTGGCGGCCGCGGTTTTGGGGGGATGCTCCCAGCAGCACCTTGCCCGGCGTGATTATGTAAAAGGTGCGATGGCAGCCTCCGCGGGCAAGAACTCCGAGGCCCTTAAGGAACTCAACACCGCCATTAAACTCAATGCCGGTATGGTGCTTGCGTATGAGGCCCGAGGTGATGTGTACCGCCGTAAGGGCGACTACCAGCGGGCCGCAAGCAGCTATAAAACGGCGACAGGTTTGAATCCGTTGAGTTTTCATTCTTGGTATTGGCTGGGTGTGAGTTACCAGCAGTTGCGGCGCTTCGCCCGGGCGATTACCTCTTACCAGCATGCACTAACCATCCATCCGAAAAGCTCGCGCACCGCCATGAACATTGCCGTCAGTTATGCCCAAAATGGCAATCCTTTTTTTGGCCTCATTTATGCTCAGCGAGCGATTGAAAATGGCGCCAATTCATTTTCAGCGCTAGCCAATCTCGGTGTCATATACGCCGAGTGCGCCAGACAAAATCCAATATTCCGGGCCATGGCAATTAAAAATTTTCGATCCAGCCTTGAATTGCAGCCTCATCAACCTGCGATTTATCTCAATTTAGCTCAGGTGTACATGGCGGTGCATCGCTATGACGAAGCCGCCCGTGTGCTGCGCACCGGCCAGAAGATTTGTGCCACACCATTGCTCAGCGAACGGCTCGGCTATTGTTATTACCGAACTCGGAATTACGCAAAAGCCATCGCAAGTTATAAACTTTCCCTTAAGCAGAATCCTGTATATATTCCAGCGCTGAACGGCTTGGGTGCCTCATATGAGGCCTTGGCCATCAGCGGTGCGCCCCATGGGCCCCTCCTGCAGCGTGATGCCATTGCTGCATGGAAAAAAAGTCTGTCGATCGATCCGAATCAGCCGCTTATTCGCCATTTGGTAAGCAGATTCGCCATCGCTGGTCCTGCTGCATCGGATTAGTGCTCAACGGCATTCATCGGTCTTAAACGTCGCCATAACGGCGTTATGAGCGCGGCGTTTAATATTAGACGTGCTGTTGGATGGGGCACGTTTGCACAGTGCACGGCAATCCGTCGAGTCCACCTTTGGTGGTCGGCACATTTTGTGGTGATGTGTTTTTAGAATTTCGGTTGTAAAAGTACATGGCGGGTTTAAATATCAGAGGTAGTGCTGAAAGATTGATTGGCCGATAAGATGCGGTGGAGGGACGCCGGTAACATGATTGCCGATGGCATGACTGTGAAGCGTGAGACGCAAGGTCAGGTGTGGTGCGGGTGAGGCAGTTGCGTAGGGCGGCCTCAAGTTTTTTGTAAGGCGGGAAACGATTTATGCAACCGCTCGAGCGCTTAAGGCAGAATATTCAAACCGTTTTTTACGGGCGTTCCGAAGTTATTACGCATCTGCTGGTGGGTGTTCTGGCCCGCGGGCATGTTTTGATCGAGGATGTGCCGGGCGTTGGTAAAACGGTCCTGGCCCGGGCACTTGCCAAGAGTCTGAATTGTCAATTTAACCGCATCCAGCTTACGCCGGATTTACTGCCTGCCGATATCATCGGCGTATCGGTGTTCAATCAGGAAAAGCAAACTTTTGAATTTAAGCCAGGACCGATTTTCGCTAATATTGTTTTGGCGGATGAGATCAATCGTACCACTCCGCGAACTCAAAGTGCTCTGCTGGAGGCGATGAACGATGCATCCGTATCGATTGACAGCCAAACCATGAGTCTGCCAAGGCCTTTTATGGTAGTGGCGACGCAGAATCCATTTGAATTTGAAGGCACCTATTTTCTTCCGGAAAATCAGTTGGACCGGTTTCTGCTTCGCATACAGCTTGGGTATCCCCGACGCGACCGTGAAATTGCCATTCTGACGGAACAGCCCGGGCGACATAAATTGGATAATCTCGAACCCGTTATCAGTGCCGATGAGATACTGGCATTGCAGGGGCAAACCGCCCAGGTCAAAGTCGACCAGGTATTGCTGGAATATTTAATGGATATCGTGGAAGCCACGCGGCGCCATGACATGCTCCATACAGGGTTGTCGCCTCGTGGTTCGCTGGCACTTATGCAGGCCGTTCAGGCGCTGGCGATGGTTAATAATCGCGATTATGTCACCCCGGACGATATTAAAGAATTGATTGTGCCGGTTTGCTCGCACCGCGTGATTACTAAAGCGTACATCTCGAATGGCGATGTCTCCACCGCTCAGCGCATCATGCAGGAAATTATGCAAAGTGTGCCCTGTCCGCTGTAAGGTTAATGATGCCCAGGTCTGCCGCCAAAAAACTCAGCAATCGTCGCAGTTATTATGAACTGACATTCACTGGATTTATTTTTGGTGGCGTCGCCGCGTTTGTGTTTATTGCCGCCGTAAATAGCCAGACCAATGTATTATTCTGGGCGTTGGGCGTGGTGACTGGGGCGTTGATACTGGCGGCCATTGTCGGCAATCTGCTGCTGACGGATTTGGTCATCCAGAGGGCGGTGGCGGATTACGGTGTGGTCGGTGAATCCTTGGATGTCCATTACCGTGTGACCAATCCGAAACGCTGGTTTCCCGCCTGTGCCATTCGCATTACCGAAGCCCGATTGGTTGGTGCTGTGGATATGACACCCGACGGTTATTGCTTGCATCTCGGACCGCGACAATCGACGCTTGTTATGGCACATTTGATACCCGCGAAACGTGGAATTATTGAATTGCGTGAGCAGCGAGTCAGCAGTTCATTTCCGCTTGGATTTATCACACGGGCGCTGCACGTGCTGCGCGTGAAGCGAATCATCGTGTATCCTCGAATTGGATTTTTAAGCCGGCAGTTGGTCGCGCGATCGCGAACCTTTGTCTCTGCCGGATCAATGACCAGTCTGCGCAGCGATGGTTCGGATGAGTTTTTCAGCCTGCGGGAATATATCCCTGGCGACCCTATCCGATCCATTCATTGGAAGCGATCAGCCCACACCGGCCAGTTGGTTGTTCGTAATATGACCTCGAATTCTCCGCCCACCATCGTCGTGGTGGTGGACCTTCGCTTTTGGGCTACCACTCACAATGGGCTTGTGCTTGCGGAAAACGCAATTGAGTTGGCAGCGTCGTGGATATGCCGTGGTTTAATGGATCATTTTTCCGTGGGACTTCAGATCCCCGGAAACTCAAACCTGACTCCGACAATGATTAATTCATCCCGCAGTCAGCGGCAGGTGCTGCTCGAATCATTGGCACGTCTTGATGTGGCTGCTATTCGCCCGCAGACGGTGAGTCCAAATTTTGAAATGCAGTCCAAATACGCCGAATATATTGTCATTAATTTGAAGGGTGACGATACCCGCTTGGATATGGTGCCCCCCGGCTGTGCTTACACGCTGCTTTCGATGGACGATCCGAACGCCTCCGGGTGGGTGATGTTTCACCAGCCGACTCCCACGCCTGTGCAGAGCACCGCCACATCCAGGAGTCTGTCCAAGTAATAGCAAGGCTGCGACGGCATGGATTTTGGCGGGCATCAAGAAGCGCCGACGAGGGCGTATCGGGCGAAGATGATACACCGAGGAAGCCGCGCCGCCGAGGCCGGTCAAAAGACGTGCTGCCCGGCCTGAATTGGAATATCGACTGCTTGGCGTGCGTCTGCAAAGGTTGCGGCGCCGATTGGCTTGCCGTTCTGCAAAACGAGTTTGAGTCCGAGGCTTGGCAAAAGGCTGTGCCGTAGCCTTGGGTGCGCCGTGCAAAGGCGAAAGTGTTCCAGCGGGTGCAAGTCCCGTCCCGGTAAAGATCGGCTCGTCCGGTAAGCCGCCGGTTTGGAGCATCCTCCTCAATCCTCAAAAAACGCAGGCTTCAGAAGTCCATAGTCTCTTAGGCACCGGGATCATTTCTCCTGTTCACGCTGAACCAATACAGAACCTCGACCATGGCGTCCGGCACAGTGGCAGTGAGCCGGGCGTAATTGCTTATTTTGAATCCCACCAACCTTCGGCAGAATGCCAATCGTCCTAATCCCGTTCAATGTGGATGGGCATAGGGCGACTCAGGGTAATCTTTTTTTAGAATCGCCTGTGCCAACATCGCCAATGTGCGATGGCCGCCCGACTTAAAATACAAACTGCTGCGATGCAACACCTCCGCTGCATAAAACGAACCAGGGCAGGCTTTCACATATGCCATACCCATTTTTCCGGCGGTGGTCGGATGGCCCATCGCCATCATGAGCTTCATGCGTTCCAGACGGGTAAAGCCTCGGATAATCTCCATAGGATATTTGGTATCCCATTGATCGAGCAAATCGCGAGCGGTATCGAAGTGGCTGCTCGCAATATAGCTTTCCACGTCACGGGCTAATTCACCCTCTTCAAGTTCGGCCTTTTTAAAATTGACGGGTGTTCCCGCAGCACGCCGGGCCAGTTTAAGCGCCAACGTGCCATTGCCCGCCGCTACGGCGGCGTAGCATTCCGCAGTATTGATTTGGCGCTTCGCCACCGCAGGCCATCGATCGGCAATCTCAGTCCAATGCTGAAGCGTCGCCAAGGCTTTGCCGGCGTCGCGACCAAAGTCGCCCTCAGTAACCGCGTAATGGCTTAATATTGTTGCTTTGGCCAGTGGTGAAATATGTTTTCTTACCACAAGCAGATACAAGTTTGCGGCTTGTCGATATTCTCTTTTAAGCTCCATTCTGCGTGCTAGGCGCACAGCAGTCTTGATAACTTGCCGCGCGGGTTGGCGATCAGTTGAAAGAGCCCACGCAATAGCCCATCGGTTAAGCCCCCGATAGGCCGTGTAATATTCAAAAAAATGCACACCCCGGTAAAGTTGCGTGCCGGTGAGTTTACTGAGTCGGTACGCATCGATTAAGCGAGCAACACTGATGACGGGGTCGGTAGGGGGGTAGGGGAAACGCGAATACATCTCGGTGTCGATCGTGATGCGACGGCTGGCGCTGAATTGATGTGAGTCCTGGTTTATGGTCACGTTGATGGTGTAATTTCCGGGCGTCAGAAATTCATGATCCACGCGCATGCCAACGGCTGTCTGGCCATCCGAAAATTGCCATCGCACAGAGGGCGTGAAGGTAGGTGGCACGTTGACTGCAAATGCATACCGCTGGAAGTAGTGGCTACTGGGAACAAACAACTGCGCCTCGGGTTCGATGTTGAAATCCGCCTGATAACCACCACCCACACGCCGCAACCTTCCGGCGATCGCACGCGGGGCCGATGCGAAAGCGCTTGACGGTACGGGGTGATATTGCCGTCGTCCTGGCGTGATCCAGTCCAGTGCCGCACCTTGTGGTGCCCAGTAACTTACTTCGCCCACCACGATTTTGTGCCACCCCGGCTGCAGGTGCACCTGACGTTTGAACCGAACGCGCCCCCACATGCCACCAGAACGAGTTTTGGCCAGCAGCATGTCACCATCCAACTGCACAAATCCACGCCCGGCAACATCGAAGGCGAAGGTGTACGCTCCTGGCCGCACAATATGGATATAGCCGCTGTACAGCAGCATGGCTCGAGTGGCGGAACCAAAAGCATTATATCCTAAAAAAATATTAGGTACCATCTGACGGCCATTGACCCGTGCCCGTCGAAACGCCGCGAGCATCCCCCGGGGCGATGGATTACCGCGGGGGTTGAATTGGTAGGATCGCAGATAGACTCCGCGTGCGATATGCAGCATGGGTGGTGGCGGGCCAGGATGCGGATTTCCCCAGCAGGCATAATAAGTTCCCGCCGCAGGAGCCTTAAACGCAACAGTTACCAGATCATTATGCGGTGATACGTAAAGAATCTTCATCGGCATGACCAGACCGCCGGCGGTGATTATCCGCAAATCGGATCCATTGGGTAACCGTTTGGAATTGGTATAAAACCGTGCCCAAGCCATCGGAACTCCCGGCCCGGACCGGGAAATGCCCACCACGGTCAGTTTTCGACGGTACGGCCAGTGCGTCCCAAGTTCGGTCGCCGCCCGGCATATCCCTCCGACTGCCAGTGAGAGCATCGCCAACAACAGCAGCAAGTGACAATTCAATCGACAGGTTCTGCCAGCAGATGTAAAACTCAAATTTGCACCTCAATTGTACGGACGAATCCTTCATCCGCAGTTAATACCCTCAACTATAACGTCAGTCGGAGTGGATAGATGCAATATCACAGCCAATACCGGACGGATGCAGTCCATAATCGGGCGCTTAACCCATCTTGGATCGCATCCGATAATGTGGTTTGACCGCGGGTAAGCCCCGTCCGATGGATTTCATGAGATAAAACAATCCCAACGAGAGTGTGAAGAGCACCAGAATCAGGAGTGCCGCTTCATATTGCCCGTTGGCCAGCAGGATCGATCCGTCATAAATGAACATGCAGAACATACCAAGACGGATGATCTGTTCGCCTCGCTGCCTCGGCTCTTGGCGGTGTTGAAATATCTTCCACGCGACAAATGCATAGAAACTCACCGCCACCACAATAGGCCCAAGCCCCAGCCTCAGCCATCGCGCATTAAGCTCATGCCAGTAAGCCATGACCCCAATCATTCCCACCAGCAGTGTTAGAGGTACCGCAAAAAGTAAAACGTAATCCCTTTGACGGAGACGCGGGCGTTTCGATTCAAGCCGATAACCGATTACACTGAAGAGGATGACGTGGCTCATCAGCACCATCGACGGCAGAAAATTGTGAGCATGGACATTCCCCATCAGGCAATTGCAGGCGCGGATAAGCCCCAGTGTGATTAAGCCCACCGGGCCGAGAAATTTGCCTACACCATTGTAAAAGACGATCAGCGCGGCCGAACCAAATGCCACCAGTAATGGCCACGGTATCACCGATTGATTCTGAATCGCGCCCAAGGCCCCGGCACAGAAAAGCCCCATCAGCAAAAGGCAGAGCGATAAGATCGTTGCCGCTGGTGCGGTCATTCGACCGGCGGGCAAAGGCCGCCATGGTGCAAATACGCGATCGCGTCGCGCGTCCAGGACATCGTTCAGGGACATTCCAAAGGCGTAGAGAAACAGCGCCGAGAGTCCTGCGGTCAGGAACTGCCACAGCGGATGCAGCAATGGCTTTTCTCCCGGCAAATGCAGCAGCATCAAAACCCAGACATCAGCCACCGCTGTCATCGCGAGGGCCGCACGGGTGATTTGCAACGCGGCGATGATATAACGCATCCGTACCCCAGCATTAGACGTCAGCCTTGGACGCGATCCCGATTTTAGCTGTTTTTAGTGCGGTTTGCGCAATCGACAGGCCCCCGGCTCAAAATGCCATCAGATAGGCACTGTCCCGTCCGAGGATAGGGTGATGGCAGCTATGGTTGCTATTGAAGAATAGCCTCGGCAATAATCGAAAATCAGCTTCGTCGATGGGCAAAAAAAATCGGGCCGACCTGGAGGTCGGCCCGTCGCCTGTGGTTATCTATTGCACGCGTGAAACTTCCATGGGTCTCAATGCGCTCATCGGAGGCAACTACACGTTGCCAATATTAATAAACTGTGCTTAGTTCGCCATTAGCGCCCAAGCGCCCGATACAACAAAAGGTTCGGGATAACAGGTCAAATTAACGACCGGACTTCTGCGCCTGGAAGCAATCGCGGCAATAAACCGGACGGTTTCCAGACGGCTTAAATGGAACTTCAGTAGCCTGACCGCAGCCGGCACACGTTGCTGGGAACATCTGGCGAGGACCACCCGAGGAAAAACCTCGGCCGGCGCCACCACCACCACCACCACCAGAACGCGAATAACCACCGCGACCACCGCCGCCACCGCCGCCGCGACCACCTTCACCCTGTTGAGCTTTACGCTGGTCCCGGCAAGTTTTGCAACGCTTGGGTTCGTTTGTGAAGCCACGTTCGGCAAAGCGTTGCTGCTCATCAGCCGTAAACGTGAACTCGGCGCCGCAATCGACGCACACTATTGTTTTGTCTTCATAAGACATAGGAACTCCCTGGATACTTCCAGTAACTAAGAAAAAAGATATGGAAAAAAGCGATGGGCGGTGCGGGAATGGCTTCGGCCAACCTCGAACTCAGGCGCTACAGCCCACAGGCGTAGAGAATGTTAGCCGAAAAAGAAAACAATTGCAAGTGATAAGGAAATATTCTAATTCACAGGGGGGGTATGGCCCATTTAAGATTGAAGTCTGTCCCCGTAATAGCGGGGCTGCGATGAGCCGGAAAAGCCCCAAATGCCGGAATGCGTTAAAAGCTTTTTTATAGGCGCCCGGCATTTATCCAGGCACGGAAAAAGGTTGCCCTCCGCCTTGTTTTTTCTTGAGTTGCGTCCGATTCTGGGCCGACCGTCGATTTGATACGCGATTGCGTAGTTTGACTGGTGGTTCGTTATAAGGAACGGGCCCGAAATAACTTCCCTATTTAAGTGCTGGCCGGGGCGGCCCGG
>DZDI01000215.1 GCA_022730455.1 Phycisphaera mikurensis
TTCGCCATCTATTAACGTAACCGTTCACGGCCTTTCAGCCAGTCAGACTCACGACGAGTATAACCACCCATTAAATTTTTCTCCGCCCAGAAGAAACGCAAATAAATTTCAATAAAAATAGCCAGCTTGTTTTCTCTGCGTGAAACACAGGATGTTATTAATATATCATACAGAGGCTGGCGCAGACATCTGATGGTGCCCTTGGTGGAACGTCCTCGCGAAACCTGATGCATGCCCATGGCACGCGGGCGGCCGATGCCCTCTGACCGGAAAATCCATCTCGTCGCCGTGTCGCTTTTCTCTTGGCGTGAGAATTGAAACTTATGCTTGAAAAAATCCTAAAGAAGTCTAACGGCCACACCATTTGCATGCAGATAATGCTTCAGATCAGGTATCAGGCAGGTACGAAAATGAAAGATGGATGCCGCCAGCGCTGCATCCGCTTTGCCCTCGGTAAGTACTCGGAGCAAATGCTCGGGCTTGCCGGCACCACCGCTGGCCACCACAGGAATTTTAACGACCTCGCTTACGGCCCGTGTCATTTCCAAATCATACCCCTCCAATGTGCCGTCGGCGTTCATTACATTGAGCACAATTTCGCCCGCTCCGCGTGACTCCGCCTCTCGCACCCACGGTAAAACCTCCCGCCCCGTGCCCAACCGTCCGCCATTG
The DNA here is from genome assembly GCA_022730455.1 of Phycisphaera mikurensis. Classification (GTDB taxonomy): domain Bacteria; phylum Planctomycetota; class Phycisphaerae; order WQYP01; family WQYP01; genus JAJZGD01. The sequence continues at coordinate 673 of DZDI01000215.1, forward strand.
ACAAATACTTCCCATTTTTCTGCGCCGTCTGCCTGCCGCACGCGATTGGCATCCAAACCCAGAACGGTTGCACAACGTCCGAACTTACGGGATATCTCCGATATTAATTCCGGCCGCCGAACCGCACTGGAGTTGATGCTCACCTTCTCTGCTCCAGCCTGAATCAACGCCGTCGCATCGGCCAGTTCACGGATACCGCCACCGACGGTTATCGGCATAAAGACGGTTTCGGCCACGCGGCGCACCACATCCGCCATAATTTTGCGTCCCTCGTGACTGGCGGTAATGTCATAAAATACCAGTTCATCGGCACCAGACTGATCGTAAAATTTAGCCTGCTCCACCGGGTCCCCGGCGTCCACATGATCGAAAAAACGAACGCCCTTGACCACCCGTCCGTCGTCCACATCCAAACACGGTATTATGCGCTTTGCCAGCATGTAACCATCGTAGGCGGATTCAAGTTTTTTCGCGAGTGTCCGCTATGATCATACATCACGTATTGGCGGTACCGGACGCACCGAGGAAAGGCATGGCAGTAGATATGATACGACGGGCTTTGGTTTCGGACGTTCCAAAAATTGCGGAGCTCATCAGCACATTCGCCAGCGCTGGCCAGATGCTGTTCCGTTCACACGCAGAGTTGTATGAAACCATCCGCGATTTTTTCGTTTGCACCATTGAACCTGATGACCGAGTCGTCGGCGTATGTGCGGTGGAGATTGTCTGGGCTGATCTTGCTGAAATTAAAAGTCTGGCTGTGGATGCGAAGTTTTCAGGCAGGGGTATCGGCAGGGCCTTGGTGCAATATGCGGTTCAGGACGCAACGGCCATAAAAATACAGCGCGTTTTCGTGCTGACGTACAGACAAAAATTTTTTGAACACTTGGGATTTTCAGTGGTAGATAAGTCTCAACTTCCGCTGAAGGTGTGGGGCGATTGTCGAAAGTGCCCCAAGAATCAGGCCTGTGATGAAATAGCTATGGTGCGGCAGCTTTTCTGCGCCCCGGCTGTCTCTGAACCGATGCCTGATATCCTTGCCTCTCAGTGCTATGAGGTGCCCACACCGCTTGTAAAACTCAATATCGCCAGGAGTCTGTCCAAGTAATAACAGGGGCTCGACGACCCATCTTCACCAGAGTGGCTGTCGGCCCGACGCCTTGAATTGGGGGCGTTTCCGGCACATCGCAGTCTTGCTATTACTTGGACAGACCCTTGGTAGATCATCCCGATAAGCCCGCGCGGTTGCCTCGGTGGCAGCCTCGAAACGAAGCTGCCGATTACTTATCCCGCCGGGCCAAAGCATGCACGACCAGCGATAGTGGTTCGGCCGCCGGACCGAGTTGGTCCAGCGCACGCTCGGCCAGTTTATGCTGTCGATGGAGCTCTGCCTGTGTTTGTTCCAGGCCGAGAAGCACGGGATAGGTTAGTTTGCCAATGTCGGCGTCTTTGCCGGCTTTTTTGCCCAACTGCGCATCCGAGCTTGTTACATCAAGTAAATCGTCGACAATCTGAAACACCAGTCCCACCGCCTGACCCAATTCATCGAGAATCTGCAGATGGTGTGCGTCGGCTCGGGCCGCGACCCCACCCATTCGGCAGGCGGCGCGAATCAGGGCGCCGGTCTTCAAACGGTGAATACGCTGCAGGCTCTCGATATTGGCGGCCTGCGAATCCACATGTTTAAGTTGCGGGTAGCACGTGTCGAGTATCTGTCCGCCGATCATTCCTGCCGGCCCGGTAGCACGCGAAAGTTCAAGCAGGAGCTTGACACTTTGCGACGGATCGTTAACACATTCGGCCAGCAGTTCAAAGGCCAGTGTGTTCATCGCGTCGCCGGCAAGGATGGCTACTGCATCGCCGTAGATTTTATGGTTGGTGGGGCGGCCCCGTCTCAGATCATCATTATCCATGGCCGGCAGATCGTCATGTACCAGGGAAAAGCAATGGATGAGTTCCAATGCCGCCGCTGCCGGCAGGGCGTCCTCAATGCAGCCATCCACCGCCTGCGCTGCGAGTAAAGCCAGCGCCGGCCGCACACGCTTGCCGGGGCCAAACAAACTATATTCAATTGATTCTTTAAGCAGTGTGGGCACACCTTGGCGTGAGGCGATAAAACCACGAAGGAAAGAGTCCGTGCGTAAGGTGGTACTTTGAAGGATGGCTTGGTAATCGAGCGTTTGAGTTTGAACCGAAGCGTCAGACATCTGTTTCCTTCCGACCTGTAAAAGCCTACATTGTAAGGGAGAGGCCGGTGCTGTGTCACACCTAGCTCACAGTGGATGCCTCTAGTGCTCTGTCACGTCTACCAAT
>DZDI01000216.1 GCA_022730455.1 Phycisphaera mikurensis
TTATGCCACCAGTATTCCACAACAAAACTATCATGTTTTCACCGTAGCGGGTATAGCTGGCTGCCCATGCGGAAGCAATGGGAGGGCCTGGGATCGGTGGCCATGGTGGAGACCAAACGGGAACTGCTGGGAACTGCAAAACGCGAGGTTCAGACCTTCCGCCGCTATTACATCAGCAGCCTGTCAGATTGCAATGCCGCCAAGATGTCCGGTTGCATCCGTGGCCACTGGAGTGTGGAGAACAACCTGCACTGGCAGTTGGATGTGACCTTTCAGTAAGACCAGAGCCGCCTGCACAAGGGTAACGGAGCGCAGAACATGAGCCGACTGCGAAGAATAGCGTTAAATCTCATCAAGAGTAATAAAATCACGAGGGGCAAGGCCAGAAAGGGCGGCATCAAGACCCGCCGTGGCTTGGCGGGCTGGGATAATGACTTCCTGCTGGAAGTTCTTACCGGCATCCCGGCAACCTGACCAACGGCGAAAAGCAACGGCTCCGTGGCATCCCAAAATACTCCACCACAATCGTGCTCCGATGCGACTGCGAAATAAAGTGCTGCGCGGAAATACGATATTTGGCGGTTAAAACCACAGAGATACGTTATTTTCAAGCGCCCCGGCGGCAACGCGGCGACCGATACCCCCGGAGATACGGGAAAAAACAAATCGACACATGGGATTAGCTATATATGATTTCACCCTGCCTCCTCGCCAAACAACTGCTTGCGGACCCCGACAAAAAGGAATTGCTTGCCTGGCTGAAGCGTACCCCGGGGTGAGCTGGGAACGCAGGCGAAGTCACGTGAATTGGCAAGGGATGTGTACCGACTCGGCGCCCGGCGTGTCTGGGCGGTTGAGATCGACAGGGAAGATGAATTTGAGAACACTGGCAAGCTGGTGCTCCAACTGCCGAAACTGCCGGCGAAGCGCAAGGGTTTGTTCGCCTGGGCGGCCCAACGGGCCCGGCGAACTGGGCACGAGCCTTATATGGACGAGGGCCAGGAGTACGTTTTCGTAATGCTGGATTAGTCGTTGAGAATTGAGTTTATGGTGGCAGCTATAGTGGTCCGGCTAATTGTAGGGGCGCTAATATTAATAATAAGGGACGTTCGGATGATCGGCAAACGGATGGATGACACGGAATTATGGCCATAGATACGCAAAATTCGGATGCGATTGCCCGGCACCGTAAGAAAGACCGCCGGGCGGCGCGCACCGAGGGCGCGGATGCGGCGTTTGCATCCTTTCATCCAGCATTTTATCGCCGGTCTTCAGGCCGCTTTACGCACAGTGATCTCGACGACCGGAAGTCGTCGATCATGACGGCAGTTTCTGCGTGCAACTTCAATGTGGATATTTGGTCCATCCCTGGCGCGATAAGCAACGGCCTTGGGCGGCGTGCGTCCGGTGAAAGCCTCCTCCGGCGTGCGGATTCCCAGGGCACTGTGTGGGCGATGGGTGTTATACCAGGCTGCGAAAGAATCGAGACGGCGTTGAATAATCCACCGTTCACGGGCGGGGCAGGTTATGGTAAAATAAGACCGGTTCTGCGGAACTCCGTTGTGTGCTTGGCGGTGGCAGGCTGCCTTGAGGCTTGATCCGCCTTGGCGAAAGGGTTGACTGGGCATGGTACGAACCGGTAGAAAACTGCGCGTATACCTCGAAACGACGATCATCAGCTATCTGGCGGCCCGTCCTAGCCGAGATTTGGTGACGGCCGCCCATCAGCAGGTGACGGCGGATTGGTGGCGGGATCGCCGGGCGCTTTTTGAGGTTTTCGTTTCGGGTTTGGTGCTTGAGGAATTGCGGCGTGGTGATCCAGACGCGGCGGATCGGCGAAAGGCTATTATTGACGGGATTGCTGTACTCGGCCTCGGTGAGCCGGTGGGACGTTTGGCGCATGATCTGGTTGAACAGAAAGCGATTCCACAATCCGCAGCGGCGGATGCGCTGCATGTGGCGGTAGCTGCCGTTCACCAAATGGATTTTCTTATGACGTGGAATTGCACGCATATAAATAACGCGCAGATGATCAGCCGGATACGGAAGATTTGCGAGATGAGCGGCTTCGAGTGTCCGGTGATTTGTACGCCTGAAGAATTATCAGGAGTTTAACCATGGATTGTGATCCGATCGTGAATGAAGTTCGTATGGTTCGTCGGAAGTTGTTTCGACATTGTGACCATAATCTCGACCAGCTAATAGCATTTGTGGAGAAAAGTACGGACCGCGGGCATGACCGGCAGCGTTACATTCAAGCACCAGTACAACGCCGCCGGCAACACCACGTTGGCTTACATGACTCTCGACAACGGCGGCTCCAGCGTAAATAACTTGTTCACGGCGTATACTTATGATTCACATAACCGCTTGAGCACGGTGGTGGATAATAATTTGCTGACGGGTGCAAATACGACCACTTATTTGTATGATTTGGTCGGCACACATTGCCAGTGTCACGGAGCCAAATGGTGTGGTGACCACGTATACGTACAATTCGCTGAACCGATTGACTGATGAAGTGGTCAAGAATGCCGCCGGCATTACGCTTGCATCGTACATCTACACTATGGATAACGCGGGCAACCGAACGGGCGTGACGGAAACGCAACTACTGCCGAATGGCACGGTAAACACCAGAACCGTCGCATATCAATATGACAATCTATATCGGCTGCTAAGTGAAACCATCAGTGGCGACAGCCAGGGCGGCAACGGCACGGTGACGTACACGTATGATCTTGTTGGCAACCGCATGAGTCGCACCAGCACGGTGGCGGGTGTATCCACCAGCACCAGCACCTATAACGCCAATGATGAATTGACCAGTGAAACGGATGCGGGCGTCACGACGAATTACAGCTATGACCAGAACGGGAATACCATTGAAACTGTAACCTCTAACCAGTCACCTGTAAGGAACGGGCCCGAAATAACTTCCCTATTTAAGTGCTGGCCGGGGCGGCCCGG
>DZDI01000217.1 GCA_022730455.1 Phycisphaera mikurensis
ACGAGATCAGGATAACCATTGACTATGTGACGGAGCTTGAACGGAGTTCCCGGGGAAAACTGAGATTTGTGATTTCAAGGATCAGGTCGGCAGCTGTCTTCTCAGCATCCAAAACGGCTGAAACGGAGCAGCACAGCCCATGAAATCGATGCATATCTACATACTGAGCGTCATGCTGCTACTGCCAACGCAACTGCTTGCCGACACCTATTTCGTCTCTAAAACCGGCAGCAACACCGCGCCCTATAACACGGAAGCCAAGGCCGCTTCAGCCCTCAAAACGGTCATCGACTACCTGCGTCAGAACGGCTCCGGAAACGACACCGTCAGAATCGGTGTTGGTGTTTATACCAGTAATGGCTATGCATTACTGGACAATACGCGGCTCAACAACCTGATCATTGTCGGTGCCGGACGTTCGGCCACCGTATTGAGTCCTTCAGCCGCGCATGTGGTGGCAATTACTGCCGGGATTAGTGTCTCCATCAATGATCTTACGCTCAAGCCTGACAGTACCCATGCCAGCATCCTGATGGCCAATGCAGCAGCAACCGGCGCCTTCAACCGTGTCGATCTCATCGCATCTGACAACTACACTTGGCACCTACTGCACAATATGGGCGGAACTATTACCGCTGATGCATGCCGGTTGTACCACCAGTACAGTCCGACAAATATTCGAAATATCGTGTATTTTCAGAACAATGCAAGCGGGCGCTTTACCAATTGCCAGAGTATGGCTGCTCAACAGGCCAAGGCTACCGGCACCTGGCTGCTGGCCGGAACCGGTGCTGTCACCATCGCAAACAGTGCGATCCTCGATGCGCAGAGCTATGCCGTCACGGTGATCGGCAGCGGTCCGGTTACCATACGTAACTCGATACTGAGCGGCGGAATGGTCAGATCGGATGCGGCAACAATCAGCACCGGTAATAAAGCGGTAACGCTGGCCAATAACTTGCTCATCAGTCCACCCTGGAGCAACACCTACAAAGGGATTGCAGGCAGTTATACGAACGGCGGCGGCAATCTGTTCAACAATGCCAACCCGGACTTCAGCTCATTCCGCCGCAAGGGATACATCCTTCCTCGTATTGACGACTCGGTTAACTTCAAGTATGCGCATTTCACGGTGGCGCCGGTACTCCGGCGTTTCGGCTTCACCGGCTCAGTCTATCTGACAGGCCATGACTGGGATTATTTTGGTGATAATGCGCTGTTACGGGCAATGGTACAGGAAGGAACAGTTGAGGCAGCCAGCCATTCCAACACCCACAGTGATCTGCAACTGACCGGAGCCATTGCTGCCGTGACCAGAGCCGCCGACACAGTGGCGGTTGATCGGGCTGCCGATACCATTTCCATATCCGGAGGCGGTTCGGTGGCAGGTTTCCGCTCAAAAACGCTGGGTCAGATCAGAAATGAACTGCAGGCACTGGGGGCGACGGTTGTGCCGAGTGTACCGTGGGATCTGAGTTCACCGGGATCGATCAAGTCAAACACCACAGGAGAAGTGCTGGACAACCTGACTGCAGGAAACAGTCTGAAGCTTCTGATTGACCCCACAGCCGCAACTGGCTACTTCAAGGTTGAGATAGCTGATACAAAAGATTCTCTGACAAACCTGGTCAACGCGTCAGGGACGGTACTTGACGGCCAGACAGGCGAGCCGTATGTCTGCAACGGTTTTGCCTTCCCTTACAATAATGAGAGCGGTGATGCCCGAAGTGCGGTCATGGCAAAGGGGTTTGCCTATGGGGCAGGACGTAATCAAATCGGAAACGGTTCTTCGGGTGATCTTGAATGGGTAGGGCATTTTGACGCATATGGTATTCCTTCACTGGGACCGGGATACATATTGGGAGCAGATGAAGCAACAACAAGGGCCAATGCCCGTACCTGGGGTTTTGCTGCCGCCCATACCGGTTTGATTATTGCACTGTTGATGCATGGTGATTTTTCCATGGAGCAGTTGAACTGGATCTTTGAGGAATGGGCCGCTTTTGGCGACAACCTGAAGGTGTTGTCACATCAGTCGTTCATGGCGGAGGTGCGTGTAAGCGGCTTGTGGAACGACAACGGTGACGGGACATTCAGTCGTAGCTATGAAAACGGCAGCGGGGACTTCAGCTTGCGGGATGACTCTGCCCTGATTGGTGCAGGTGCAGCCGTAAGCGGCCTTACGGTTGATTTCCTTGGCAGGGCCTGGAGCACCCCTCCCGACATCGGTGCCTATGCCCACAGCGACAGCACACCTCCAGTTGTCAGCATCAGCAGCCCTGCAGGCACTTACCCGACCGGCTCGTCCATCACCCTTGCCGCCAGCGAAGCTGCAACTATCTACTATACCTTTGACGGCTCAATGCCGACGACATCATCCAGCATCTATCAAGGCCCCATAATTCTCGACCACAGCTGTACGTTGACTTTTTTTGCCGTTGATGCCGCCGGCAATGCCAGCGGTATCAACTCCGCTGCCTTTACGATTACCGGAGCTCCTCCGGCAGTCCCGGTGCCTTCCCTTGGCTGGCCGGGCATGCTTGCGGCGGTCAGCGGCCTGCTGCTGCTGATGATGCGCAGGGCCCAACCATGCGGTTCTTGAACGTACTGTTTACCTTCATTGTGCTGCTGGCCGCCATAACGGCTGATGCCGCCCCTTCCGGCAGTATCCCCCTTAAGCAGCTGCATCTTGTTACCCAGCTTGTCAGTCAGAACAGAGCATCGGCTCTGCTTGTCGCAGGTGATGCTGCCGGAAGACGGGCCGCCGGGGAGATCGCCGCGGGCATCAAGGCCACTACCGGTGTTTCTATAGCGGTTGTTTTAGACGATGTAGCGCCTGAACAGGTGCTGAGACATACGAACGTGATTGCCATCGGCAACATGGCGACCAACCGCTTCATCGAGCACCTTTACC
>DZDI01000009.1 GCA_022730455.1 Phycisphaera mikurensis
AATTCCGCATGCTGGATGATGCACGCTTTGAGTCCGATTTTGACCAGATGGTGAAAGCCTTGCCACCGCCCAAAGAGGATAAAAAGTGAAACTGCACTTTGAGCCCAACCTCGACTACCGGATGCAGGCCATTGAGGCCGTCTGCGACTTGTTCCGTGGCCAAGAAATCTGCCGCACCGAATTCACAGTGACGATGAAAGCGCCTACCGCCATTGCCGGCGACATGTTCCTCGCCCGTGCCACAGCAAATGACGCTTGACTTGGCCGCGTCGGATATGGGTGTCGGCAACCGCCTGACGCTACTGGATGATGAGTTGCACAAGCATCTGACGGACATCCACTTGCACGGCAGATTGCGAAATGGCTATGCGAAACGCTCCCCGACGAGTGTCAGGAAAAACGAGCCAAAAGCCAAGGCCACTACATCAAGCAGGAAGGCTTTCGCATGCGCAGCCAATGTACCGGGATAGAGCTGACGCCCCGCCGCTACTGGCCAAAAAAACCATGGAGAAGGTTTTTAACCTGCCCCTTAATCCCTTTGCCAATGCTTTTAAGCGGCTGGCTTGTCAACTTTATATGCGGCGACCCCGTACTGCCAACGAGTTTCAATGGAATAGGCAAGGTTAAGCCACCACCCGTAATGCTCAAGTCTACATCCATCTGGTTATCCAGCGAGACCCAACCACTAAGATCTAAACCGTAGGAGGCCAAAACCAACATCATGTTTTTATAGCTGACGAGGCCGTTCTTCAGCACAAACGCGGTCGGGCGAATGCCACTGTCGGCAATACTCACGTTGCCACCCAGCGGTCCCGCCAAGGCGGAAACCTGTGCCACAAATGGCGCATTGGTCGTTAAATAAGTCACACTGACCGTTCCTGCCGCCGTGCCGGTTTTATTCATCGCAGCAGAAGACAGCGGAAGACTGGCATTTTGCAGAGACATATTCAGCAGCCCCTGCACATTGAGCAGAGCTGGATTCCCTTGGTTACCCCAAGTCAACGGCAGAAATTTCAAGACGCTGGCACCCATGGGAGCGTTAATCTGGACATTTTGCGCCAACTGCAACGGAGAGCTGAGCACGTATATCGGCACATCGCCGGCCAGGTCAATGTACCCCCCCAAATGCAATGTTCCATGATTGGCTGGAATGGCTGCGGGCATGATGTTGATGCGACTTGCGGATTCAGAAAATCCGATCGCCCCGGGTCCCAAAACGGTGCCGGCATAGGTCAAATTTGTAAATTTTAGCGCCGTCGGTGCAATCGTCAGTTGGCGTGCCACCAGTAAACCCGGCTTGGGCGTCAGTGGGCCGGTCACCACCAATGGTATGCTTCCCTTACCCGAAGCGGAAAGGGTTGGCGGTAAAAACGGTTTCAGTAATGCGATGAGGCGGGCGAGGTTGTACCGCAGGCTACCATGCAGATTTTCAATTCCGTTGGGACCCCATGCCAACACCGACGCTCGATCGATGGTAAGCATGTTTCCAGCGGAAGCTTTCCCCGCCGACTCGCCCATTTGGCAGGTCTGTGTCGCAGTGAACATCTTCGTCTTCAAATCTGCCCGGCCAATGAGGCTCGCCAGAAGATTCGTTGGTGGTAGTGTCGTTTTACGCCCGGGCAGTAACATGTCGAACCCGTTAACGTGCGTTTGAAGTGATAATGAAAAAGCCTGCCCATGCCCTAAAGCGGAGGCATCAAGCACCAGTTGACCAGTCAACTTGGACCCCACCGGCAGCTTTCCCAGGTTGATGAGCAGATTTTGCAGCTTGCCCAGATCAGAGGCAACACGGACCGACGGCGCGGCAATTTGCAGCCCATGCTTGGAAAGCACCCCAATCGTCGGCTTACTCATATTGATCGTTACCACATCATTGCCTGATTTGACCGCCAACCGCGACACCGCGACGCGCGGTGCTTGGCCGGTGCGAATGTTTGCGGCCAATGCCACATCCAATTCTGGTTCGGTAAATGGAGCGGCCCCCCTACGCCCGCTGGAGAATGAAATTTTCCGTATATGCAGCGACAACTGAGAGATCTGCAGGCGACCGGGCTGATAGCTGGCCTCAAGGGGTGAGTTTATAATATGGCCTGCGAGTTGATATTCTGGCAACGATGGATTTAAAACCTGCAGCATCCTCCACAAGCGGTGCAGATCGGCGCTGATAAGATTGACGGTCAAATGCTTCACCGCCATGGGCGCCGGTGTGATATTCGCTGAAGCCGTTACATTAATTAATTGTGGTGATTGCACGCTTAGATCGCCGGTAAGCGAAGTGAGTTTGCCATTGTTCACCGCCAGCCTGGCCGAAACAGGTATCGTAATGGCCGCGATACGAATGGGCGGGGCCTTGCTATCGGAGTGGTAGACCAGATGCTGCAATGCCAGCGTCACGGCGAGGTGCGGTGCGGCGGTTTGTACATTGGCAAACTCGCCCCGGGCTGAAAGGGCGCCCGCCACCGATCGACCATCCCACTCGATAAATGGGCCCAGTTCTTGCTGCAAGGCACTCAAATTCCAATTTGACGCCAGCGCATAACTCAGGTGCTTAGCCTTGCCCATGGAATGCAACGCCACACGCCAGATGGGTGCGGCGGACGCGGGGGCAGTTTGAAATGTATTAATGTTTTTAACTGACCAGCGGCCAGCCCGCCGCGCCGCCGAGGCATCAACCGTCAGCGGATCAATAACGGACAGCGTGTCATTCCATCTGCATTTCTGTGCCGAGACAGCCACGTGCAACTTGGCGGCCGAAAGCGTCCCGTGGCTCGTAAGCTCCATGCGCAGCGTCGCGAGCCCGGTTTTGATCCGCAGCGGCATATGGTTCATACGCAGTGTATGGCGAAACGCATCGGTGAACAGGGCGGTATTGATGGTGGACTGCACCGTTATGCTGGTATGCCCCCAATTGCCGCCGGTGGATCTCAGATCAGAAAGGCGCGGCAGATTGACAGCCCCCGCCGCCGAAATATCGAATGCCGGGCAACGCAGCGCGACCTGTTCGATGTTGAGACGTTCCGCATTCCACACCATGTCTATGGGTATTTGCAAATTGCCCAGGACGGGGTGATCGCCATGGAGCAGTTTGCCACCCAGTGAGAGCGTATCAATTTGCAGGTGCCCGCTGATACGCCCTTGCCGCGCTTGATTGCTCACCATGGCAAGCTGCCCATGCAATACGCCCCCCACCTGTACCGGCAGGTTCAGCCTCTGCAGATAGGAAAGATAGAAGTGCGACACTTTCAGGGCCATGCGGCCGGTGATGAAGGAAAGCGTCCGTAAGTGCTGATCGGCGAACGGGGACACGTCTCCTGTGAGGCTCACGGTGGATGCTTTGGCCGCACCCCCGCCGACAAACGCCTGAAGCGCGATCGATACCGGCCCGCCGGTAGTGGCACCGCTCAATTGGACACTGCCATAGGCTTGGCGTACATGCTGATGGGCGGGTAGCGTCCAAGTTAAGGGTGACAAACTGGTATCGAATTTAAAGGTGACGGGAGGAAGAACGAGCGATGGAATAACATCTTTGGCGGCGCGCAGCCCAGCGGCAGCACTGCGAACCGTGGTGATGTTGGCCGAGAGCGTAAAATTGCCACCCGAAAATTGTGCACCTTGGGGTGCCTTGAGCATGTGCGGAAACTGCTTAAGCACGCTCGATATGACGGACTGAAGCTTGATGGCCAGCCGCGCCGTGCCAGTCGCTCTGGTTTGGTGACCAGGCATAATGGCCAATATGGCTTTTAACGCTCCGTCGCCCGTAATCGAAGCCGTACCCAGGTGAGAGCTGAAAAACCTGCAATGTTCAATCTGGTAGCTGGGTATAACTCCACCAGAGTGTACTAGGGTTTTCAGGTTGAAGTCTACCGTGCCTAGGTTTGGGGTATCTCCTTTTATCGCGGCACCGCGCAGATACACGTGGCTGGCTTGCAGCGCAATGTTGCTTGTAATAACCGCGTGCGGCTTGATTGTCGCAACCGCATTCAGAGCTAAAAGGCCGCGCGTCTTAATTTTCGCACCGCCACTGGCCAGCAGCGGATTGAGGCTGGCAAGTTCCAAGCCGCGCGTATGCACAGCGGCTGAACCACGGATTTCTTTTAATGGCAGCAAGCCTTGCTTGCCGAATGCCACGGCTTGAACCCGCAGCCTTATTTTGGCCGGTGATGTACTGCCCAGCGCCACATCGGCAGCAAATGTGACATGTGAGGCCTTTGAACTGCGGGTATTAAAATCAGCCGTAAACTGCAGATCAGAAGCGTTTAATGGCGGTTCACCCGGCGTCACCCAGGTAAGCCGATGGATGGACAGGTTTAAACTGCCCGACAAATCGGGAATAGCCAACCCTGTGGTGGAAGCGTTTGCCCTAGCAGGCGACTTGGGGGAGGCAGGTGCCGGTGTCGAAGCCGCCGGTGATGCCGCGGCCGCCGGATTTAATAGCTGGCGAGCGACGGCCTGAAGCAAATTTAATTTACCATTCACGGCGGCTAGGTGGATGGATGATATGGGCACATCAATCTGCCCCAAATGATGCCAGTCAGTCAGCAAGGCCAGCAGCGATAAATGGGTCTTCACATCCGCATCTCTCACCACGGGGATGCCTTCAGCGTCTAATAGCGTTAAATGCGATACCGATAATGGACTTATCCAGCCAATGGACAGACTGCTGATCTTCACCTTACCGACAATGCGGCTGTTGATTTGAGAGAGGATCAATCGCATCCCCGGCCCGGTGCAAAGCAAACTGGGAAGGAGCACAATCAATAGAAGCACCAACGCGGCAATGATCCCCGGCACGATGAGCCATTTCTTCCGACGCGGTTTTTTGCTGGCACTTTTGGCAAGGACTGGTTTGTCATCGGGCGTCATCAATTTTCCTTACTCCGTGTTCATTCCGTGGCGTTTACCCCGGTTCGCTGACCATTGTAACCGCCCCACCAGAACGCCAACCCCAGCTCACCACTGGCCATTGCCATGGTGCTTGAAATTCAGCGTCGCTCCCCTACCATAAGGCTGTTGCTGTTGCACGTATCCTGTATCGCAAGATAACGGTTGTGTGCCAGGACTTTACGGCGTGGTGGTTGGTCGCCGCTGCCAATTACCAATGGAGTAGCCCCATGCCCGCCCCTGATTTGAACCTGATTTCGCCGCTGAATGTCGGCGAGGCTTACCAGCCTTCATTTCGCATGGCGGACGTGATTGATGGCAAAGCCCGGCTTACGGAAGACCAATTTCTGGAACTTTATAACCATGCGTCGCTCACCCAGCTTGGTCAATATGCGGCGGCCATGACGGACCGGCTCTGCCCCGAAGACTATCGTACCTACGTGATCGACCGGAACATCAACTACACCAACATCTGCACCGCCCGGTGCACTTTTTGTGCTTTTAAGCGCAACGATCCTGACGCCATCGATGCCTACACGCTGGATGATGAAGCGATTTACGAAAAAATCCGGGAGCTCACTGCCATTGGCGGCACCCAGATATTGATGCAGGGGGGTATGAACCCGGCGCTGCCCATCACTTACTATGAACAATTGCTCACCGGCATCAGGCACCGTTTCCCGCAAATTCACATCCATGCCTTCAGCCCGCCGGAATTTGTTGAATTTTCACGTTTTTTTAATAGGCCTGTACGGGACATCCTCCAGCGCTTTCAAGCTTGCGGGCTCAATACAGTTCCGGGCGGCGGCGGTGAAATATTTTCCGACCGCGTCCGCAGCCGCATCGGCCCGGGCAAATGCACCGGTGATCAATGGCTGGATGTCATGTCTGAAGCCCACAAGCTCGGCATGCACACCAGCGGCACCATGCTCATCGGCCATATCGAGGACATCACGGACCGCATCGACCATCTGCAGCGGCTGCGGCAGAGGCAGGATTGGGCTTTGGCCAGTGCTCCCGCTCATTACACTGCCTTTATTCACTGGACCTACCAGCCGGACAACACGCCTCTGGACAAAAAACGTAAATGGAGCCCCGACAATGGCAAAGCGTTTGAATTTGACAACGGTCGCACGGTGCGGCTTGCCGATGCCAATGAATATTTAAGAATGCTGGCCTTATCGCGTTTGTATCTGGATAACTTTCGTAATCTGCAAAGCAGTTGGGTGACCATGGGGCCAAAGATCGGCCAACTGGCGTTGTTTTTCGGTGCCAACGACATGGGGTCGGTCATGATGGAGGAAAATGTCGTAAGTTCCGCCGGGACCACCTATTGCCTTTCGGAAGAAATGATCTGCCGCATCATTCGCGACAGCGGATGGATACCCGCGCAACGCAATCAATATTACGAAGTGTTAAAGCGGCATGAGGACCCGGACGCCCCCGACCGCCGCCAACGCCCCGCACCACCGCCGAGGCGGATTCAGCACCGGATTACCCCCGATGAAGCCGCCGCCTACAAATCCGCGGTCTTAAGCATCAGCGCTAAAACGACAGCCGTGGGCAGAATCGTGACAAAGGCATCGGATGCTACTTGATCTGCATATTCATAGCGTCTCTGGACATTCTTTTTTTCTGCATGGTATATCAAAACATTAATTGTTTCTCAGGTAGAGAAAAAGAGAATTCAGAGACGATTGGCACACCCGGAGTATGGCACGCCCTGCGTGCCACGGGGCCACATACTGCCCGAGATGCAGATGCCCACCCATACAAGCCACGTCCCGGTTGCGCTCGATTATTTTTGATTGCTGTTGACTGAGGCGTGCACGCGCATGGGAAGGCCCAGCAGACGAATAAAACCAATCGCATCTTTGCCGTCATATTCAGCGCCCATGGTGAAGCTGGCCAGATCGCGGCTATATAACGATTGCGGGGATGTGACGGCGGCCACGGTCGCCCGGCCCTTGAAAAGTTTGATCTTCACTTCGCCGGTTACATTGGCGGCTGCCGCCTGCATAAAACTGTCCAATGCGACGCGCAGCGGATGGAACCATTGGCCGTAGTACACCAACTCGGCGTACTTCAGCGCAAGTTGCTGCTTGTAGTGCATCAATTCGCGCTCCAAGCAAAGCGATTCAAGACCACGAATGGCTGCAATAAGGATGGTGCCACCGGGTGTTTCATAGGCCCCGCGGCTTTTCATTCCCACGAGGCGGTTTTCAACCAAGTCAACTTGGCCAACGGCGTGGCGGCCACCCATTTCGTTAAGTTTTTCGATGATTTTATGTGGAGCAAACTTACGGCCATCCACCGAAACGGGGATGCCCGCTTCAAACGCAATGCGAACATATTCCGGCTTGGCGGGGGCTTTGCTCACCGGCACGCTCATCACCCAAAGATCATCGCTCGGCTCATTGGCAGGGTCTTCCAAGTCGGCACCCTCATGCGAGATGTGCCAGAGGTTGCGGTCGCGGGAGTATATCTTTTTGGTGGTTTGGGCAATCGGCACGCCCTTGAGTTTGGCGTATTCTATGGCCGCCTCGCGGCTGCGCAGTTCAAAGCGGTCATCTTTCCATGGGGCAATAATCTGCAATTCGGGGCCAAGGGCCATGTAGGTGAGTTCAAAGCGAACCTGATCGTTACCTTTGCCGGTGGCGCCATGAGCCACGGCCTGCGCGCCGAGTTTATGTGCCACATCCACCTGATATTTGGCGATCAAAGGTCGGGCGATGGAGGTGCCAAGCAGATAGGAATGCTCGTAGACGGCGCCGGCCCGCAACATGGGGAAGCAGTAATCGCGGGCAAACTCCTCCCGCAGATCGGCCACAATGCATTGATCGGCACCGCTTTTCAAGGCCTTGGCTTTGATGCCGTCAAGTTCGTCCCCCTGCCCGAGTTCAGCGGCAAAGGCGATCACCTTTGCGCCGGCGTAGTGATCCTTAAGCCAGGGGAGGATGACGGATGTGTCTAATCCACCGGAATAGGCAAGTATAATTTTTTTAATTGATTCGGTTTGTTGTGATGCGCCCATGGGCGAGCCTCCTTCACCAAAGCCGGATATGATGACGCGGCAAGGGCGAGTTGGCAAATACGATCAGCCGCGCCGGGAGTTTCGACGGGTTTGTGGTACCTGCCTGCCAAAGAAAAACTGACGCTCAGTATGGGATTGGGAGCATTGACCGACAGGCAAGAAGAGTATCTGCGGCGCTGGGCAACGATCATTGGATGGTGTCTGGTGGTGATTATCGCCACGGTGTGCGCCATTCAGGCCCGCAATCGCGAGATTAAAGATTTACTGCTGGCGCATCCGCTGGACATCAACGACTTTAATCGCTGGTTGCGGTTTTTGCCGGGTTTTTTACACGGTCACCGCCGATTTGTGAATGATCTCTGGCCGATGCCACCGTTTACGATCGTCCTTTTGGCCCCATTCTCGCTTTTATCTTTTCCCGATGCGCAATTTGTCTGGGCGTTTGTAAAGCCCGCATTGATTGCTATGATTTTTTACAGTGCCTTGGGGATGGTGCGCCGTATGGGCGTAAAGATTGATCCTTTACCCATGGGATTGATTTTGTTTATCTGGCTATTTCCATGCATTGGAGATATCCAGGAGGGGCAGGTGAATTTGCTGATGCTTACCCCATTGGCCATTGGCCTCTGGCTGATAGGTCGCGATACCAAAGTGGGTTCATGGGTGGGTGGAACCCTGATCGGAATGGCGGTGGCGATCAAAGTAACGCCCATTATTTTCGTCATTTACTTCTTGTGGCGGCGACGATGGGCGGCGGCGGCCGCGATTGTTCTGGGTGTGATTTTCTGGCTCTATGTGCCACTATCGCTGTTTTTCGGTGTTCCCCAGGCAGTGGCATGGAATCATCAATATTTTGACGTGATGATACGCCCTTATCTGATCCATAGCGCTGTGAAGGTTTCATCAGGTGAGTCGATACCGAGTTTTCTATATCGGCTGTTGGTGCACGCGCCAGCATTTGTCACGTATCATCACGGCGTTGCAAAATCGTACTACGCCAATTTTATCGATATGTCACCTCGGGCCGCGGAGGATGTGGTGCGGATTGTACTGATAATCATTGGCCTTATCGGGTTGGTATGGATGCGGCATAAGCTTCCATCCCTGAAAAGCCGTCGGTATCTGATGGAAGTTGGCGCGTTGGCGGTGTTCATGTTGTGGGCGGAAGAATGGAGCTGGGTACCGCACTATGTGCTGTTTATTTTTCCGGTAATGGCCTTGGGCATGCTGGCAAGCGATGAAAAACAGCCTGTTGCGGGGCGTAGACGGTCAATGGTAGCGTTGGTGGCGGCGGCGGTGCTGATGTTCTTAACCTCAGACGCGGTGAAGATATTCGGGCCGCACGCATCCAATTGGAGTCGCGTGGCGAATCCGGTTCTCATTGCGGGCCTCGCTGTGATGGCGGCCATTTTTACTGCGCGTTACTCTCGACAGGTGGAATACGAAATCGATCCGCAAGCTTCGGCCGATGGCCCTGCGCGGGAACCGACGTCAGATATTAAAACTTGAACGTCATGCCCGCAACAAGCAGGGTTGAATTACGATTGTATCCCTGCATGCCAGCCGTGTTATCGTACATATCGGTAAAAGAAAACTGCAGACCCATGCCGCGCACGACTTGTGGCAAGCCGATATACAAGGCGCTGGTTGCACCAACGTGCCCGTTGCTGCTGGAATTAATTTGATAGTTTTGCACATTTTCCAGCGAGGTAACATAGTCAGCGGTCTGGGTAAATTTTACATTGCGATCGATGCGGTACATGAAGTGCAATGCGGCACTGGCGTTAGCGTAGTTGAAGGTTTGGCCGTGGAAATAGCGGGCATAGGTGTAGCCGGGACCGATGCGGAGATCAAATTCGGATTTGTGGTTGCTCCAAAGATAATAGCCGAGGCCACCTTCGGTATCACTACGGAGCGAAAGCCCTTCAATGGCATTGTACATGTTGGTGTTTTGCGTGAAGAGAAAGATTTTTTTTGCCCATTTGGGCATCAATTCATTGAGTCGCCGCTTCCACAAAATATTGCTGTTGAAAAAGCCAAGCGATTCGGAACTATTGGTCACCCCATATCCGCCACTGAAGGCCAGAAGTAAGTTATCCGGCTTGCGAACGTAATGAAAACTCAAACTGCCCGTGAACTGCGAGCTATCGGCGTTGCCAGTGGTATTGGTGCCGCCAATATCCAGTTGGTTATCCCAGAAAGGGCCGAAGATGGAAGTTGGCGGTGGCGGTGGTGGCGGCGGCGGTGGCATCAGCGGCAGTGGCGGCGCGACAACGGGAATGGTTTTTTCAGCCATGTTTACAGGGTGGATAATCCATCCTACGTTACCCGGCGCCGGAGAAATGGTGACCTGCTTGATGAGCTTATTTTTAGCGATCCATTTCAACGGTCTCTTGCTTTGCATAGTTGCTACGGTGGAAAGTTTAATCACAATCCCGCCGGCAAACTGGGTGGTAACGGCCACACGGTCGGGGGTAAGCGCGGTAATGCGTCCAGTGAGATGGTCGCCGTTCCGCAGACGAATGGAGCCGGCGCGCACCACAGGCGTGGTAACTGCCGCAGCAATCAGCACGGTACCCAAAATGTAGCTTACACACGCGCGCATCATCCTTCCCTTACGTAAGGTGTAACGAATAGGTTGATGATTTATTGCGATATTGAAAATGCCGGAAAATGCCGAGACATTCTGCCGGCCACAAGCCAACCAACGGCACCACGGCAATGGCGACGACATGCCATGGGACCACATCCGGGGGACGACGTATCCGCACCATCCGTCTGGTGCAGACCAGTGAGCCACTGCCTGTTTTTAATTGTTTAAAGCAATCATATTGTTGCCACTTGACGAGGATATGAACGGACTCCCGGCTTTTGAGCCCGGATGCGCACGACGGAAATAAAATCCGGCAGTACACCGCGTAAATCCGCCAAGGTAGAATCATCGCGACCAGCGGCGCCGCTGTGGGCACTGGGGATGAGCAACGCAGAGAGCAGGCCATGCGATGGGCAATGTGTGAGGGTGACATCGCGGATATCTAATTTTTCCAGCATGTGTCGGTAACTGACGGCTTCAATGGCGCCCGCCAAGCCGCTGGAAAATGCAGCCACTGAATCGGCAATTTCAGGCGGCAAGAGCTGATGGACAATAATGTCGTGGACTAAAATGGTGCCGCCCGGCCGCAATACGCGGAGCATTTCCCGATAGACAGCCGATCGAGGTCCCGAAGGGGATACCAGTCCCTGGCAGAAAATGACATCGACCGTTGATGGCTCCAAGGGCAGACTGTCACCGCGTGAAAGGTACACACTGACATTTTTCTTGTGCCGCAACCATGGCTGGTTACGGAGGCGATAAATACTGTCCGGTGAAGAATCGACGGCGACGACTTGGCCCGCTTCGCCAACGGCGGCGGCGATCTGCATCAGATCACCCCCTGCTCCGCAGCCCAGTTCGACAACACAATCCCCTCGGCACACATTTTTGCGAATCAGGGCGGCAATTTCTTCATTGCGGTCCGCTACCGAAACGCCCATCCCTGCTTGCAAATGGGCACGGGCCGATTTCCTGCTCGGAACTTTCTCTGTCGTGTTTTTAATACATTGCATTGGCCGCCGGTGGGACGTTGGCTCGCAAAAGCTATTGGCAATCGGGCGTTTGGGCATCCAGCAACTCCGGGCTGTTAAACCTCACACCCTCTATAACCAAGCCAGCAAGAAGCGAAATCCGGGAATTTGTCCAAGTAATAGCAGCCCTGTTATTACCTAGACAGATTCCCGGGCAACACTCGCCAGCGTTTGAGCGAGATACGCGCAAAAAGACCCCGCGTAACATGTTTATCGGCACCACTCAGCCATATCCATGAGGCTAGTTGTCATTTTTTTCCAACGTGAATTCGAGATAAGGGGCCAATAATATCGGCCATTATTGGCAAATCTTCACCGACCGTTGAGTGAATCGCCATTGGCAAACGCGCCGGGGCAAGCCCGCCGGCCCGGATGCAAGGCGTCGGGTCGACGGCGACTCTGGTGAAGGTGAGTCGTCGAAGATCGAAAACGCCGCAGACGAAGCGTTTGCGGCACATCGCGGCCCTGCTATTACTTGGACAGACTCCTGCGAGATTACCGGGCACGCAATACAACTCCGCCGGAATCAAGCTCATTGGCGACTTTACGGGCCAGGCGTCTGTGACCTTGGGCTTTAAGCATGGCCTTCAACTGTTCACCCACCTGATACCAGGAGCTTTCAGATTCAAAGGCGAGCATATCGCGCGGCGGAGGCTTGATTTTCAACCAAGTCTGTTCATAAAGCGTTAATATACGGTTTTTATGGCCTTGGCGGGCAAGAATTTTGGCTGCCTTCTCCAATGCGGTGATGACAAATGGGCCGGCATTGGTGTATCGATTGATAACAAACAATAAACATTCGCCGGCACGATTGTATTTTTTGGCCTTTTCCCACGCGGCGGCCTGCATCATGCGGATGCGGGCGGCCAAATCAAAGCGTGTATCGGCAAACAAAGGGAAGACGCGATTCCAGAGGCGGACGCGCTGGCTCACATCTTTCACCGAGTTGATCATGGGCGTGAGCACGGCCAAGGCGAAGTCGGGATACCTGCGGCCGCATAACCGCATGAGCTTTTCCGACCAGTGTTCTTTCTCCCCAAGCGTCAACATACCCCAATGGGCCATGAGGGCCACGGTTCGCCATTCGTCGGCATAACCGCGACAACTCTCAGTGGCTCGATCCAGCATTTTTAATTCGTTTTGGGATGTATTCATCAATGCCTTTCGGCGGAAGGCGCTAAGGTTGGCAGGAACCGGCTGCGGGTCAAAAGCGAGATGAGCTTTGCGAATAAACAGCAAACGTCGAGCGGCATCGGTCAAGGCAATAGCCGCCCAGCGATCTGATTGAGTGGTATGAATCAACTGGGCTGA
Organism: Phycisphaera mikurensis; assembly: GCA_022730455.1. GTDB lineage: Bacteria > Planctomycetota > Phycisphaerae > WQYP01 > WQYP01 > JAJZGD01. Next base: position 12,851 of record DZDI01000009.1, read on the forward strand.
AATCGACATGAAGTCATCGGGTTCGCGGCGACGTGTCATCGGGTTTTTAACTGAACCGATGACACCCTGGTATTCCGAATACCGCCCCACATTAAAATTCCACCAGCCGCTGTTAGCACGTGCCTGCAAAAAGCCGACCCAGGCATGACCGACCACACTGGATATCCCCTCATCAATGGCGGTTGGAACGCCAATGGCCTTTCCGACCGCCGCGGCGAAATAGGCCTGATCAATGCATATTCCGCCATATTTGAGAATGTTGGGGAGGTTGTACCCGGCGCGATCGACGCGTTTGACCGCATCGGGCTGCAGAGCACTGTAATCGTATTTGATGGTGAAGAACAACCGCCCCACAATGGGATCGCCACGATAGCGGGCCAGGGCCCACTTCATCTCCCGGATGGTGGCGCAGTCATCCACGACGTAGACCAACAGGCGGGCGGGCACATCCTTTATACCAAAATACATCTGGTGGCGGTATTTTACATAGTACTTAAATATTGCGTTCGGACTCGGTGAAGTCACCAGATTTTCATTCAGATGCCGATGCAGAGGTTTAAATAGTGTCACGCAGATGGCGGCGGTGAGATTGGGGTATTTCAGAATTTCCTTGCCCAGCGCCGCGTGCATCTTATAGAGTCGCGAATAGATGCTGCTGACCGGTTGTCGATGCAATTCGATTAGAAAGGCGAGGGTTTCGCCCAACTCCTGATTTTTTAGCAGCAGGTGCAGAATCTGGCCACGGCGGTTGGTATCGGACATCCGGGAAAGTTGGCTGGTCAGCCGCCGGGCATAGTCAACATCGACGAGTGCGGCCACATCATGCGACGGGGCACGCTCAATAGCCAAGTCAAAAAGGTGGCCAAGGCTTGCAACAGCGTGATGGTACCCGCCATGCGATTCCAAGTTCATAAGAACGTGGTTGACACGGTGACGTAAAAATACTGCGAACTTAAGCTTTTTCACCGTCGCGGCAGGTTTGGCGCTCGGCGTGACGGCCGCGTGCAGGTTATTTGTCGGTACGAAAGCCAAACATGCGGCGAACACCACTGCTGAAATAAATTTCACGACCATCGCAACCTCATGACTTGACAGGACGATTACGCCCTGAAGTATTGCCCGGAAATTATACCCCATCCAAGGCGGTGCGACAATATTATCCACCTGTCGCTGGCCGCCGAGGCGGAGGATGGATTTACGACGTTGCAGGCACGCGTGCGGGTAATCGATTAGCCTTTGCGTGTTGTGAATGGCTTGCGAATGAAATATCGGAAGTGGTGGGTAGAAGCCGGGCTGGCCTTGGCCTTAGGTGCAGCGGCAGGCCTGGCCCTGCGCCCCTACGGGCGTGGCCCATTGGAAACGACGGCTGTCATTTCAGCCATGCAGATCATCATTATATCGGGTGTGGCATGGTCGTTCATCGGCCGCATGGCGTCAAAGTCAATATGGAGCCGCCCGCTGCTGGCGATGGCCGCTTCGGGCTGTGCAGTGGTGGCCAGTTGCTGGGCCCTTCTCCCGGTCACGGATGTCACCCGATTGGTGGTTGCCGCTGGACTATGGGCCGTATTTATTGTTGGTTTAAGCGTCGTTACCGCAGGTAACCGGCCCGACCGGCGTCGCTTGCCAGCAATCGCCTTGGCGGTGAGTATCATCCTGCCGCTCTGGCCGATTGTCGCCGCACCGCTTATTGGAGCAGAATCGCATGGTGCGATTGAGGGGGTACTGAATTTCATTTTAGGTCTGTGTCCATCCATCTGGATCATCCACATCACGCAAGCCACGACGGGGATGAACACCATCGGGTGGTTCCATTCGCAATTGTTATATCGAGTGGTACCGCTGGGGCAAAATGCCCTCATACCGAAAACAATTCCATGGTTTGAGATGGCGGGCGGGGTGGGCGTCCTTGGGCTGCTTTTTATCTATATCTCGGCATGGCGTCGGAGAAACGCCGGCACCCGCCGCACTGATCCGCCCGGTCGGCTGGCCTCGGCGCCATAGTGCCGATAGACTACGGCAAAATTTGCGGTGGCGGTGAAGGCTAATATTCTGCGTCCGGGGTGAAAGTTTTAAGTGAAGTACCAAAGTGGAGCAAAAACAATCCGGATTCAGAAATGGCTGGTTGCCAGCGCGGTGGCGGCGGCCATTTACAGCCCGATGGCCCGTGTGGCGTGGGCAGCCAATCCACCATCTGTGAAAGTGCCGGCGGCACCCCGTGCTTCCACTTTGGCAGGTTACACGATATCCAAAGTCGAAATTGTTGGTGCATCCCCAGCCAACCTGAAACTGATTCGCAATCAAATTCGTGTGACTCCGGGTGAATCGTACGACCGTGCCGAAGTAGCCGTAGACGTGCGTTCGATTGCATCTTTAGGACTCTTTTACTCGGTTCAAGCTCAGATTGTGCCACGCCCACATCACCAGGTGGTGGTGCGGTACGTGGTGAAAACGCGTCGGGTGCTTAAACGTGTTGAATTTCAGGGCAACCGCCACGTTCATACCCACACGCTTAAAAATCTGGTGCTGGCGCACGCTGGTAAACCAATCGACCCGTTTTTTTTTCAAACCGATATCAACGCCATCAAACACCTGTACCGGTCGAAGGGTTTTTTATATTGCGAGGTGAAGCTCAACAAGGCGGATTTAGCGAAGGGAATAGCCGACTACCAAATCACCGAGGGACCGCGGGTTTTTATCCGGGCCGTGCATTTCCTGGGCAACAAACTCTATCCGTCGTGGTTTCTGCACTTCAAGGCCGCAACGTCATCGCGGTGGAAACTGTTCTGGCTGATTACCGTACACAAGGGTGTGCTGTCAAAAAGTGAATTGCAATCGGATATGGCCATGCTTCGCCGTCTATGGCGGAAAAAGGGCTACTTGGATTGCCGCACCGCCTATCGACTGGTATTCAGCCCGGGATATCACCGGGTCGTGGTGAATTTTATTATTCATTCGGGCGTTCGATATCGAATTGGAAATATATTTTTCAAAGGCGACACGGCGTTTCCGAAGGCCGAGCTGATGAAGCTAGTGCGCTTTACCCCCGGGATGTACTACAGCCGGGATTTGATCAAGGCGGGGCAACGGCGAATCGCGGACGTATTTGGCAAGGCGGGCTATATTTACAGTCGAGTATCGCCGACCTTTGCCTACACCGTAAAACCGGGAGTTGTCAACTTAGATTATCACGTTGTGGAGGGAAAAACTTACCGCGTGGGACGGGTGATTATCCGTGGCAATACCAACGTGCAGGATCATGTGGCGCGGCGGCAAATCCGGTTATTTCCGAACCATCTTTATGACACAACCGTAGTGCGGCGATCCAATCAGCATCTTGACGCCCTGGGTTTATTCGCGCACGCCCATATCACACCGATTGGCAGCAAGCCAGGCGTGCGCAATGCGCTGGTGAGTTTAACACCAAGCCAAACTGGTCGATTCGCCATTGGGCTGGGCGTTTCAACCGATGCAGGGTTGCTGGGACAGATCAGCGTCACGCAGCAGAATTTTGATATTACCAATTTTCCGCATTCGCTGGGCGAACTCCTGCGAGGGCAGGCCTTCAAAGGCAATGGACAATATTTTTCAATCTCAGCGGAACCCGGCACGGTGTACCAGTTGTATAAAGCTACATTTGCTGAACCTTATCTGTGGGACAGCCCCTACAGCCTGCGCAATACAGGCTACTTTTTTACCGAAATTTATAATACGTATAATCTCAATCGTCTGGGCAACCGGATCACGCTGGGGCGACGGATCACGCGGCATCTGACCGCGACGCTGGCATTTCGCTGGGAAAATGTCAGTCCGACCAGCATTCAATCGGATTCCGCACCCCAGATTCAGGCCCAAGCTGGAAATCACTATTTAAGCAGTATTACGCCGGGTATTGAATATAATCGCACGGTTGGCGGGATACTTCCCTACCGCGGATATGAGCTTGGTGCCACGTGGGAGCAGTACGGCGCCATGGGCGGCAATTATACATTTTCAAAGATTGATCTATTCGGCACGTATTACCATACTTTGTATCGCGATTTATTCGGACGCCGCACAATTTTAATGCTGCGCGGGGATGTGGGGTTTATTCCGATCGGCCATTCCGTTTTCTTTGAGCGGTTTTACGCGGGCGGTATTGGATCGCTGCGAGGTTTCACCTATCAGGGCGTAACCCCGCGTGCCGGCCCGCAATTGGACGGCATTGGCGGCAACTTCATGTATGTAACGACGGCGGAAGTGAATTATCCGCTGTACCAGAAGATTTTGCGGGGTGTGGCGTTCGTGGATGTGGGTGATGTGGAGCCTAACGTGCATTTCGGCCAGTTGCGGGCAGATTTCGGCGTAGGTGTGCGTATCATCCTGCCGTTTTTTGGCCGACTGCCCTTAGGTATCGATTTTGCCTACCCCGTGATCCATGGCCCGCAGGATCACATATCGTACGTGAGCTTTGCTTTGGGCATCCCGATGTGATGGATCAAGATAATCTGAATTTTGAATTGTTATCTGCGAATGATTTACTATGCATAGGAGTATGAAAATGAAAACAGTTATTTCGCCTAAGTGGTTGCTGGCGGGTGCCGCCGTGCTGGCGTGTGCCGCCTTCGGTGCAAGCCATGCACCCTTTCAGTCGCCGAGGGCACGGGCTGCTGCCATGCCTGCGCCTGCGGGCATGAAGATAGCCGTGGTTAACTATCAGAGACTTCCTCTCGACCTCGACGAGCAGGTGCACAATCTGCATGTGTTTAAGCGGGAGGAGAACACCATGCAGGCTCAGTTACAATCGGAGAGAACGGCTCTCAAAAAGATGATGGAGCCATTGAATCCCAATTCTGCCCTCGCCTTGAAAGCCGGTACGGCGGAATATAACAAGCTCACGGCCAAAGTGCGCAAAGCTGCCATCCGGCTTTCCGTGGATCGGCGCTATATGCAATTGTCGTTTCGGGCTGACACGCGTCATGCACTTGAATCGATTTATTCCCACGCCCAAACGGCCATCGCCGCCTATGCCAAGGCGCATCACATTTCTCTGGTGCTCGACAGCATGAAGCCACTCCAGAACATCGGATCGACCCGCGCTTTTATCCAGATGGTGCAGTCACGAAATGTTCTCTATGCATCGCGGGGGCTGGATATTACCGACCAAATTGCGGCAGCGATGAACCGGGCGTGGACGAATGCACACCGCTGATCGGTCAGCGTCAAGTCGGCGGCCTTATAAATCGTTACTGAAACTCTCAGCCGTGTGAGGATGTTGCGTGTATGAAGTTTTCAGCGCGTCAGGTGACACAATGGACGGACGGGCAATGCATAGGCCCGGACAATACGGTTTTTAGCGGCATCGAAGTGGTGGATCGCGTTCAAACCGGCTTCCTCACGCTGATTGGGGCGGCCAAATTTGCTAAAAACTTTGCGTCATCTCCTGCAGCCGGGGCTCTCTGCAATGCCGATGTCGAGGTTCGTCCGCGACCCGATCAGGTCATTATCCGCGTGCCGAACGCCGATTTGGCGATGATTAAAGTGTTAGAAAATCTCCAGCTGCCGTCGGATACCCCGAAAGTCGGCGTGCACCCGACGACGACTGTAGCGGCGACGGCGGTCATTGATCCCAGCGCACGCATCGGGCCGCAGTGTGTCATTGGCGAAAATGCGGTCATTGGTTGTCGAACGGTGCTTGAGGCGCAGGTGTTTGTCGGGGATGGCTGTGTGATCGGTAACGATTGTCGACTCCACGCCCAGTGCGTAATACGGGCCCAAAGCGAACTGGGACATCGTGTCATTCTGCACAGCGGGTGCGTGATTGGTGCCGACGGATTTGGCTACGTTTTTTCGGAAGGGCGGCATCACAAAATTCCTCACATTGGCCAGGTGCGTATTGAAGATGACTGCGAACTGGGTGCCAACACGTGTGTGGATCGAGGCAAATACACGCAGACCGTGATTGGTGCCGGGAGCAAACTGGATAATCTGGTGCAGGTGGGGCATAATGTAGTCTTGGGTCGGCATACGATTCTGGTGTCGCAGGTGGGCGTAGCCGGATCGGTGACGGCCGGTGACTATCTGGTGATGGGTGGCGGATCGGTGTTGGCCGACCACATAACAGTTGGCGCCGGGACCCAGGTAGCTGGATTTTCAGCGGTGGTCGATGACACGCCCTCGGGGGCGCGCATGCTCGGTGCGCCAGCACGGCCGGCGCGTCAGTTTTTTGCGGAACTTAAAGCCCTCTCGCGACTGACGAAAAGCTTGCAGGACCTGAAAGAACTTCAAGAGCGGGTAGCCAAGATTGAATCAACCACAAAAGACCATCGCGCATGAGACGACTGTTACCGGACGCGGTTTATTTACCGGTTGCGAAAGTCAGGCGACATTTACACCTGCGCCCGTGGGACACGGCGTGGTGTTTGTGCGCACCGATCTGCAGCGTCCCGTCCGGATGCCCGCTTTGGTGGAACATATCACCAAACGGGCCCGGCGCAGCACCTTGCGCAGTGGCCCTGATTCCCTTGAAACCATAGAACATTGCATGTCCGCTCTTGCCGGGTTGGGTATCGATAATATTCAGATCAGTGTTTCCGGTGGCGAATTACCGGGTGTGGACGGCTCTTGTCAGCCTTTTGTCGAAGCACTTGAGCAAGCGGGCATCGTGGAACAGGAAGTTGAGCGGCTGTATCTAAAAATTACCGAGCCCATAGAAGTAACCGATGGATCCGGCACCTTGATTGCCTCTCCCCCGGCAGGTGATGAGTTTCAAATCATTTTTGACCTGGATTACGGGCCGGGTACGGTGATCGGTCAACAGCTATATTCCTATCGGCTGGGGCCTGACTTCAGCCGGGAGATAGCTCCGGCGCGGACATTTGTGCTGGAGGAAGAAGCCCAGATGCTGCGCAGCCGCGGACTTGGGCTGCATCTCAAACCTGGCGACGTGGTCGTGGTTGGCGCCCATGGTCCCATAGGGACAACTTTTCGATTTTCCGATGAATGCGTCCGGCACAAAGTGCTGGACTTAATCGGCGATCTTTACCTGCTGGGCTGCCCGATACGCGGGCGCATCGTGGCGTATAAGTCCGGTCACGCGTTAAACCATGCACTGGTGCGGCGCATGCGGGCCATGCTTGAAGCGCAGCATAACAGTGCACTGCTGAAAAATGCCCCGGTCATGGACATTCGCACGATAAGTAAAATTCTTCCGCATCGTTATCCGATGTTGCTGGTGGATCGGGTGATCGAGATGGATGGTGACCGTCGGGCAGTGGGTATTAAAAATGTAACTTTCAACGAACCTTTTTTTCAAGGGCATTATCCGGGTCAGCCGGTTATGCCGGGGGTGCTGATTGTCGAGGCGATGGCGCAGCTTTCCGGATTGCTGCTTTCGCATAAACTTGAGCACACGGGCAAAGTCGCGCTGCTGATGTCGCTGGACAAAGTAAAGGTGCGCAGGCCCGTGGTACCGGGTGATCAATTGATACTGGAGGCGGAAAATATCCGGGTCAAGGCGCGTACCGGACACGTACGGGCCAACGCCCGTGTGGGCGACCAGCTAGCGGCCGAGGCGATTATTAAATTTATGATCGTCGACGAAATTCAGTGAAAAGAATTATCGGAAGTCAACATGTCTGAAGATATACAAGGTCAACGCATCCACCCCACCGCGATTATTGAATCGGGTGCCGATCTAGCGCCGGATGTCACCGTCGGGGCGTATGCCTACATCGGCAAGCGGGTCACGCTTGGTGCCGGCTGCGTGGTGCACCATCACGCCTGCATCGACGGCGACACGGTGGCCGGTGAAGGAAATGTTTTTTTTCCCTTTTGCACCATCGGCAGCGTACCCCAGGACCTGAAATACCGCGGCGGCCGGTGTCGGCTGGAAATTGGCAGTCATAATACGTTTCGTGAATATTCGTCCGCACACGTAGGTACCGAGGATGGCGGCGGCATTACCCGCGTGGAATCCGAGAATCTGTTCATGGCTGGCGTCCACATTGCCCACGACTGCGTCATCCACAGTCATTGCATCTTGGCCAACAACGTTCTGCTTGCCGGCCATGTACATATTGCAGATTGGGCGGTTGTGTCAGGCGGCAGCGCATTGAATCATTTCGTTTCAGTTGGCCGCCACGCCTTTATTGGTGGCGTTCTCGCAATCGTCCACGATGTGCCTCCTTACACGATGTACGGTGGTGCCCCACCAGCCGTACGAGGCATCAATCGCGTGGGCCTTAAACGCCGAGGATTTTCGCCGCGTGTGCTAAATGACCTTAAGGACACCTATCGCACCGTCTATTGCCGGGATTTGCCGGCGGCAGTCGGCATACGGCATGCACGTGACGCATATCCTCAGTCAGTAGAAGTGGGCGAGATGCTGGATTTCATCGAAAGGTCGGCCCAAGGGAAATCCGGCCGATATTTGGAATCCCTCCGCGACCGCAATTCAGGGGGCGCGGCAGGAGCGGAAGGTCGGCGTGTTGAAGACGAGTAATACTCAACCCCCAACCGACACCGTAAGGGTATCCGTCATCGGTGCCGGACGGATGGGACGGCATCATGCGCGAATTTACTCCAGCCTCGCCGATTGCGATCTTATCGCCATTGTGGACAGTGATGAAAGCCGCCGCGCGGATGTCGCTGCAGAATATCAGTGCCGTGCATTTGCCAGTGTGCGTGAGATGCTTGAAGCGGATATTCATCCGAAAGCCGCGAGCATTGCAGCACCGACGGTGCATCATCGTGCGATCGCCGCCGAACTCTTTGACGCCGGAGTGGACACACTGATTGAAAAACCATTGGCACCGACCGTGGCCGATTGCCACGCCATTATTCAACATGCACAGCGATGCGATCGGATACTGCAGGTGGGGCATTCAGAACGTTTTAATCCGGTGGTGCGGGCCTTGGCGCAGCACTGCCTGGAGCCTCATTTTATTGAAGTGCAGCGCGTCAGTCCCATGACGTTCCGCAGCATTGATATCGGCGTGGTGCTGGACATGATGATTCATGATATTGATATTGTGAGTCACCTGGTGGGATCACCGATTAAATCGGTGGCAGCCGTTGGCGTTTCGGTGCTATCGAGTTTTGAAGATATCGCCAACGCCCGACTTGTATTCACCAACGGGTGCGTTGCCAATTTAACCGCCTCCCGGCTGGCCACCAAAACCGAGCGTAAAATGCGGTTATTCAGCACCGATATGTATGTATCGGCGGACTACCATAAGAAAGCCGGGGTTGTCATTCGCAGGACGGCTAATCAGGAACAATTGGATCGGCTTAAGACCAAGATTCACATGGGCGAAGTCGCAGAATTAGCCGATTTGGATTACACCGAGCTGGTAAACTATGAACCGCTCACCATTGAGGATCGCGAGCCGCTTCAGGTTGAAATCGAGGCATTTATCAGTGCGGTGCGGCATCGCACGGCACCGCCGGTGACCGGTACCGACGGTTTGCGAGCCGTTGACATCGCTGAAAAAATCACCGAATCCATTGCAGAGCATGCCTGGCAATCGGTACCCTGACATCATCGACAGGTTAATTGAGCAATCTTGCCCCGAACAGGCGACCCGCATTGGCGGTGGTTATTTCGGCAATGTTTTCCAGTGTTGTACCTCGCAGCATGGCGATGTGCGCAGCCGTGTGTAATACAAAACTCGGTTCATTGGTCTTTATGCTGCGCTTGGGAACCGGCGCAAGATACGGGGCGTCGGTTTCAACCAAAAGGCGATCATCGGGCACATATTTGCAGGCATCCGCAACGTGACTGGCATTTTTGTACGTCACAATGCCGGTAAAGCCAATATATGCCCCCAGCTCCAACCACAATTCAACGTCTGTAACACTGCCTGTAAAACAATGCACCACAAAAGCGGTGCGCGGGTGCTGACGAATAATGGCCAGCGCATCGCTATGGGCGTCGCGGACATGCAGGATGACCGGCAAATTTAATTCGGCTGCCAACGCCAATTGCGATTCAAATACGTGATGCTGCACTTCACGCGGCGCTTCAGAGTGGTGATAATCGAGGCCGCACTCGCCAACAGCTAAGAGCTTGCAGTTCTTTGCGAATTGCGTTCGCAATGTTGCGATAAAATCGGCACCTGCTGCATGGGCGTGGTGCGGATGCACGCCTAAAGCTCCAAACACCGCCGATGAACGCTGCAGTTGCGCCAGGACTTTAATGTGGTCGGCTGAATCCGTGCCGATGGTGATCACGCGGCTCACACCTGCAGCTACAGCGCGTGCGACAACCGCATCGGCCTGTTCCAGCAAGCCGGGATACGTGAGATGACAATGGGTATCAATAAGCATGCAACAATTTTACCGTCATTGACAGCGATCAGCGCCCATGGGCCATCGGCCGCCCGAAGGCGTGGTTCGCCGTAGTGTACGCCGGCGACCTTATCAGAATTTTAGCTGATCGTTCATGGATGGATATCGCTTCACAGATAAACTCACTCTGCGGGTCGGATTGGAGAGCCGTGGGTATTTTATCGCTGGAGGACTCCATTCCGGCTGGCCATCGGCTGTGGTGAACCTGATCCGCGCCGCATGATTAAATGCGTCCATCACACCTCTCTTCCGCCGGGAGCTGTCGGTTTACCGACAGTTCCTTTTTTTTTGCATGTGGATACACTGACCCGTATTAGGTGCGTACTGGGGCAGACTATAAAAAAGGAGATTGTCGGCCATGGGAAACGTTTTTACAGGAATCGCTTTGATCATCGGGCTGGCGGCGTCTGCGTCGGCACGCACAGTTATTCCGGTTTGGCCACACCTGCATGTGCCACCGGCTCAGCGCAAAGTGATCAAGAACATCCAGGGGGCGAACGGCTTGATGGAAATTCGGCCTATTTTATGGCCCACGTTGATGGAGTTTCCCGCCCCCAAATACAAACGCAACGGATGCGCGGTGGTCATATGCCCGGGCGGAGGCTACTACGCAGAAGCTATGGCACTGGAAGGATATCGTGTAGCGCGGCGTTTCAATCAGGCTGGCATCTCTTGCTACGTGCTGAGATATCGGCTTCCGGAGGGCAAGCTGCCACGCAGCGGCGTGCCGTGGCCCTTGCAGGATGTTCGTCGAGCAATTCAAATTGTTAAAGCCCACGCCAAGGCGTGGCATATCAACCCGCAGGATGTCGGGGTGATGGGCTTCTCGGCGGGCGGATCCGTGGCATCGCTGGCCGGCGTGCATTGGGTTCCCGCCAACCCGCAGTCGCCGGACCCGTTGAATCATTTCAGTTCGCGGCCCGCGTTTATGGTACTGGGATACCCTGTCATATCCATGCTGCCGGGAATTACACACCCGGGATCACATGATAACCTGCTGGGCCGACATCCGGCCTTGCTGACTGAAAAGTATTTTTCCAGTGAATTGAACGTCGATGCACTCACACCCCCGGCATTTATTTTTTATGCCCACGATGATACAACTGTGCCGCATCAGAACGAAAAGCAGTTTTACGCGGCGCTTCGACGCGTTGGCATTCCGGCTAAATTGGTACGATTTAAACATGGTCAACACGGTTTCGGGCTGGGTCGGCCGGGTACAGATTCGGTAAAGTGGCCCGACTTATGTATTAAATGGTTACGACAAATGAAATACTTACCATGACTCTGTTTTTCAGGTTCGTCTACGGAACCAGTCAGGTGCCTGGATGATCCTGGCGGGTATTGATGAAGCTGGATACGGACCACTGCTGGGGCCGCTGGTTGTCAGCGCCGTGGCGTTTGATGTCCCGCAACCTATAACCGACCAGATACCCGATCTGGCCGGGATGCTGGCGCCCGCCGTAGCGGCCAAACCACCCCTGCCGCACGGATCTCTTTTGGTGGCCGACAGTAAGGTGGTGCATCGATTGCAAAATGGCCTCCATCATATGGAGGCGGCATCGTTGATTGCCACCGAATTGGCCTGCGGTAGAGCCGCGCCGGCGCAACTGGAACCGTTAGCCAAGGCCTTGGGGTGGGCTGGTCAGTGCCGGTTGCCATGGTATCAGTGGGGCAACGCAGTCACCCCGCTGTGGACATCGGCCGACGCCATCCGTATCACACGATCGATGCTTCAGGGACAGATGGCATCGCGAGGCGTCCGTATGCCGATGGCCCGATCAGCTCTCATTGATGAGGCAAGTTTTAACGATCAGGTTGGTAAAACACGCAATAAGGCGGCCGTGCTAAGCTCTCACGGGATGCAATTGCTGAAACAAATTGCGGATCATCATGCTGGTGATTCCTGGGTGGTAGTAGATAAAAACGGCGCACGCGACCGCTATCTGGATTTATTGTTGCGTACCTTCCCGGAAGTGGTCTGGCGAGTGTGCACAGAATCCCCATTCATCAGCCGATATGAATGGCACCGGCCTGATGGCCTTTTCCGTGTAGATTTTCAACAAAGAGCTGAGCAGGCATGCATGGCGACCGCATGGGCCAGCATGATCTGCAAATATCTGCGTGAACGGGCCATGGATCAATTTAATCGCTGGTGGATGGCGGAATCGGGCGCCCACATCCGCCCAACGGCGGGTTATCACACCGACGCCCTGCGATGGCTTTCTGAAATGGCTCCCTATCTGGAACGTTACGGTCCTCCCCAGGAATTGTGGGTGCGTATGCGGTAGGAGCCGGCCCTTGGAGTCTGTCTAAGTAATAGCAGAGCTGCGAGATGCCGGAAATGCTCACCGATAAAAGCTTTGGTTGCTATGGATGAGGTTCAGCTACGGACTGGCCAGGGCGTTGTGGCTCGACGACTTTCCAGGCCAAACCCATGATACGCATCACACGTATGGTGACATACGTGATATCAAATTCAAACCAGCGCATACCATGGGCTGCTGATCGCTGCTGGGCGTGATGGTTATTGTGCCAGCCTTCTCCAAAGGAAAACAGAGCAACCCACCAGTTATTACGTGAATCATCATCCGTCTTAAAATTGCGGTAGCCCCAGGTGTGGGCGGCGGAATTGACAAACCAGGTTGCGTGATAAAGCAGCACAACACGCAAGCAGCCTCCCCACAGCACCCAAGAGACGCCTCCCGTCCAATGACCTAACCACAACCAGCCACCGACAAACAGGCCGGCGGCCAGAATGAATTGTGGGACGTACCAATAGCGATCAATAAAACAGAGAACGCGATCACGCTGGATGTCCTTGGTCAACTTGAGGGGATCAAAATTGCTGCGTGCACGATGCACAATCCAGAGCAGATGTGACCACGAAAAACCATCGCGGGGCGAATGCGGATCTGCGACGTCGTCGGACTCCGTATGGTGCTGCCGATGAGTGCCGACCCACTGAATAGGCCCCCCCTGCCACGAGAGGCAGGCAAAGATGGTGAGCATGTACTCAATGGGTTTGTACGTGGCAAAACTGCGATGTGTCAGCAACCGGTGATAACCCAGCGTTACGCCTAAGCCGCCGGTCACCCACGCCAAGATGAAAAAAACCACAAAAGATGAGAGATGGATCATCGACGGAAGAAAGGCCAAAACAGCGGCAATGTGCAAAACTATAAACACGCTGAAGTAGAACCAATGAAACTGAACTCGCTCGCCGTCCCGGAGTTCTCGGTCACGAAAATGCCTGATTTTTGCTGATGCCATACTCACCTGAAAAATAATTTTACCCACCGTTGATCTCGCCTCCTGATCGACCGGCGTCACAAGCCGCCATCATCGTCTGGAGACGAGCTGCTACACCCATCATTGTATACTCATTGCACAATTAAATCCGAATGGGCGGAAATCGCAGAAAGAGAGAATGCAATTTTCGATCGGCCACTGACGCTGCGACCAGCTCAAAACGATCAGGTTCAGGCCGTTATGCGACCAAATTCCCGCAAACTGCGGTATTCGGGCGGCCAAGGGCACCAATGCGGCAGAAGATCAAAAATTGGCAACCAGTTAAGTATTCATCGGCGGGTAAAACGAGAGCGGCTTGCCGCTGAGTGAATATTCGGCTAGCTTTTTGTCAGAATTTGGCGTTGTACGCCGGGCACGACCCATCAGACGGTTAACTGCGTTTGGCGGATGAGGCCATTGGCCAGATGGTGCTTGTCGCTTGTTACTGGATCGAATTGGCCAAACGGGAAAAAAGGCGTATAAGCAGTGACTCGGATTGCCCCTGTAACAGCCGCTCCTCAAGAATCTGACGATCGCATCAATGCCTTAGACAATCTGGCAGCCCCTCTGAATAGCGTAACCGCTTCCCCCGAACCGAAACTTGAAGAGAGCATCAATGTGGCCACGCAGTGTTTGCTGTCAAAACACAACCAAGCGGGCTATTGGGTGGGAGAATTACAGGGCGACAGTATCCTGGAATCTGAATACATCCTGATGAAATTTATTCTTGGGCAGGAAAATGATGCGTGCCTGCCTTTCATCGCAAACTATCTTCGGTCGATCCAATTACCTGATGGCGGCTGGAGTATGTTTCCCGATGGGAACAGCGACTTGGCCGGTACCGCTAAAGGCTACTTCGCCTTGAAATTATTGGGAGATTCGCCCGAGGCCCCGCACATGCGGGCGGCCCGGGATGTGGTGCGTCGGCTGGGCGGAGCGGAGAACTGTAACAGCTTTACCAAATTTTTTTTCGCGGCACTGGGGCAGGTGAGTTACGCAGCTTGTCCCAGCATTCCACCGGAAATCATTCTCATTCCTAAATGGATTTACTTTAATCTTTACGCGGTATCGGCTTGGAGCCGAACCATGATTTTGCCGCTGGCGATTGTCAGCGCCTATCGCCCGGTACGGGCGCTACCAGTGGAATTGGGCATCCGTGAGTTATTCAATGATGAATCCAAGATACGTACCGCGACAGGAAAACTCAAAGGTCTGCCGCGGAGCTGGCGGGAAATGTTTTTGCTGCTGGATTTATCGCTTAAGCGTTACCAGAAAACAGCCGTGACGCCGCTGCGTCCGCTGGCAATACGTGAGGCAGAAAAATGGCTCCTGGAACACATGGATGGGTGCGACGGTCTGGGTGCCATCTTCCCGCCGATGGTTTACATATTGATCGTACTGCGAATTCTGGGCTACGCCGATGACCATCCCGTGGTGGTTAAAGCGCAGAAGGATCTTAAAGATTTATTTATTCAAGAGGGTGATACCATTCGGATCCAGCCGTGCTGGTCGCCGGTATGGGACACGGGCATTGCGATGCATGCTTTGGCCGAGGCTGGTGTGACGCACCAGCACCCAGTGGCGCAATCGACAACGCGGTGGCTGCAGGAAAAGGAATGCCGCACCGCAAGCGATTGGGCCAAAAATTGCCCGGGAGTTGAGCCTTCTGGTTGGTTTTTTGAATTCAATAATCCCCACTATCCCGATGTGGACGATACCGCCATGGTGACGATGGCCCTCAAACGACTTGGTGGGCCGATTGCGGATCAGGCCGTCCGACGAGGTTTTAATTGGTTGCTGGCGATGCAAAATGACGACGGCGGATGGGCTGCATTCGATCGCACACGCAACCGTCCGATATTAGAGCACGTTCCGTTTGCCGACCATAACGCCATTCAAGACCCGTCATGTCCGGATATCGCAGGGCGCGTTTTGGAATGTTTGGGACATATCGGATTAAAAAGCGATCATCCGGCCGTACGCAAAGCTGTGCGATTTCTACAGGAAACGCAGGAACCAGAAGGGTGCTGGTTCGGACGGTGGGGCGTTAATTATGTCTACGGCACCTGGCAGGTGCTTACGGGCTTACGGGCCGTGGGTGAGCGGATGGATCAGCGATTTGTCCGTCGGGCCGCCGACTGGCTCCGTTCGTGTCATAAGCCCGATGGCAGTTGGGGCGAATCGTGCCAGACATACGATAATCCGGAACTCAAAGGCCGCGGCCCAAGCACGCCATCGCAAACCGCCTGGGGTGCCATGGGACTGATGGCCGCCGCCGGCCCGCACGATCCGCACGTTAAAGCAGCCATCCGCTGGCTGATTGAAAACCAGAATCCGCAAGGGGATTGGGACGAACCGTGGTTTACCGGCACCGGGTTTCCCCGCGTGTTTTATCTCAAATACCATCTCTATCGCCTTTATTTTCCACTAATGGCATTGGCACGGTATCGGCGACTCTTGCAATCGGCGCGATAGACGGGCATGATCTGGGACGCGAGTGTGGCCGGACACGCGCGGTATTTTAGCAATATGGGACACGATAATATGCCAACCAAATCGTACCAATATATAAGCTTGGCCATTGCCCTGCTGGGCGTCGGCCTGATTGCCAATGCGGCGGTACAACTCTTTGACCACCATGGAGGCTGGGCCAGTCGCACGGTATGGGGGCGTGGCGTAGAGATAGCCCCGTCGCTTGCTGGCCACACGGGCAGCATTCAGGCTTTTCCAGTACAGATGGGGCGATCCATATATGGTTTTGTATTGCTTGATCCCAGGCGCCATTCGCTGGCCGTGTATCGGCTCGACGGCGACGTGTCACGATTGCGCCTGCTGGCCGCCCGCAATTACCGTTATGACCTGCGACTGAAGGATTTCAATAATTCTTCACCCACGCCGGTGCAGGTGAAAAAGTTGCTGGGCATGGTGAGCCATTGACGATTTCCGAACGCACGCGGCGGAAGCTTGAGCCGGTTCGCAAGAAGCGCATTTATTGCTTCAGTCGGAAATGGAGAAACGGGCTTTTGGCATAAGGGATAAGATGGTGCCGCGTGGGACCTGCGCAGCTGGCGACGCGTCGGTGCAGTGAAGGTAGGAGATGCCACGAAATCACCCCAGCCATCGGCATCATTGTTGGATGCCGATTCATAATGCATCATCCAAAAAACCGAGGCCCGTAGTCCCCATGGACATCGAGGCCGTTAATTTTTGGTCGGGCTGAAACAGTGCAGGGGCCCGTTCCTGCGTCCCATGCCGCAGGCCGGTTTCCCGGCTCAAGCCTCAAAGATGAGGCGCCGTGGCGTCTCGCGACGATAGGCAACGCGCAGCGAAGGCGTGCTATGAATCAATATTTTGGCGGTTGCACCGTGGCTGCGTTTACGTCCACCAAAAAGGTTGTTGGCATTCACTCAGTTATATATGGATCGCCAATACGACCACGATTCGATCAGCCGGTTCCTGGAACGAGGAAATAACGAGATACTCGGTGCCCTGTGTGCGGCTGGCGTAGTGTCTGAAGCAGATTGCATCTTATCCAAAGCCTTCCTCGCAGGGTGCATCTTCACCATAATGGTTTCCACTTTCGCCGTCCATTTAAAGGCCTTGGGCTGGGCGTTGTGGGCGGCAACATATCGTTAATCGCCGTGATTAACTGCTCTAGTGCTCTGTCGGTGATAGCCCGGCACCGGTTTTTCCTGCGCGGGCTTTGTGAAACGTGAGGCCAAAGTGGTAAGGCGGCAGGTCAATCTGTTCTGGACCGAAGGGTATAAAATCCAAGTCCATGGCCCACGCGCGGCACTGCTGTGGTCGTGGCCGAATATTCATGTTCGGTCCACGCGGCGTCGTGGGATCGTAGTTCCAATGCATCACGGCCAGTGTACCGCCGGGCGTCAGTATCCGTTGCGCCTCCTTCAGCAGCACATCTGGCTGCTCGCAATGCAGAATGTTGAAGAGCATCACGTAGTCGATGCTGGCGGCGGGGAGACCCGTGCCGTTGGCTATAAAATCTCGCCGCATGGTGTGCACATTGGTCAGACCATTGATCTTAGCCTTCCGGGCGGTTGCCTCCACCATGTCGGCTTCAATGTCGAAGGCAAAGACCGTGCCGCAAATAGCACGCGCGGCAGGGATGGTGAACGTACCGTAGCCACAGCCGACATCCACAACATCACCGCATGTGCCGGTCAGGTTCAGTTTCACCAGCGTCTCGGCTGGCGCAAAAAAGCCGGACCACATCAATTCATCCGGCATGCCACTTTCGCGTGTCTTCATTATGGTGCCATGATAGCCGTTTTTCTACCTTGGGACTGTACTGCGTCTGCCAATTCCCGCTCAGTCCATGCATTTTAACGTTTTTAGTTGGCGTGGTGAAGACTCGCACAGTTGGAAGACCCTGCTGACGCTGCGCCCGGAGTCTGTCCAAGTAATAGCACGGCTGCGATGTGCCGGAAACGCCCCGGATGCAAGGCGTCGGGCCGACGGCGACTCTGGTGAGGCCGAGAAGCGCGAGGCTATCCGGGTAGAATGGGCCAAAAAATTCGCAAGAACGATATATGTTGGCCTATTTGACACTGGGTCTCAATTGCGTTACATCTATGAGTCATCTAATTGAGAATCTATCTCAATTAGATGACTGGGGTAGATCGCCCAAACAGGAAGGACATCGCGATGAGTGTGCGTAAAGCGTTGCCAATGGAAGAGAACTTGGAAAGTGGCCTCAAACTTCCTCGCACGGTTGGTTTCCGCAAGATTTGGAAATTGACGATTGTCTCCATTCTGCTTCTGCTGCTGGGTGTCCTGGTCTGGCAAGGTATTACTTCCAGTGGCAACCCACCGGATCCAGGAGATACCATATCCAGGCACATCAACCATGTATCCGTGATGATCAACGCTGGAATTCTGGTATTTCGGGAAGGACTCGAGGCCATCTTAGTGCTCGCGGCGCTTACCTCCAGCCTTGCCCGCACCGACCGCAATTATTGGAAACCCGTGGCCAGTGGTTCGGGTATCGCATTTCTCGCCACGTGCATCACCTATTTTGTAGCCGTAGCGATCCTCGCGGACATCAATGCCAACAACAGCGCCGAGATGCTCAATGTACAGGCCGGTACGGGGCTGCTGGCAGTGGTGGTGCTGATGATCATCATGAATTGGTTTTTTCATAAAATCTATTGGACCGGATGGATCACCCACCACAATAGGCGCCAGCAAAATATTGTCGGGACCGCCGGCATCAGCAAATCAGCGTTGTACTGGGGCTTAATAACCATTGGTTTTACGTCGGTTTATCGCGAAGGATTCGAAGTGGTCATCATGCTGCAATCATGGCGACTATTGGCGGGGCAAAGCGTAGTTCTCGCGGGGGCCGCGATTGGCTTGGCATTGACGATTATGGTCGCGATCATCACCTTTGCCGGACACTACAAATTGCCCTACCGAAAAATGCTGATTCTTACCGGTGTGATGATGGCTGTTGTTCTGAATGTGATGGTTGGTGAAAATGTTCAGGAGGCCCAGCAAGCAGGCTGGATCCCCACACACCACATTCCCTGCCATTTTCCCGGATGGGTTGAAAACTGGTTCGCCACATTCCCAAACTGGGAAGGGTTGATATTTCAGTTACTGGCGCTGCTGTTCGTGGTAGGCTCCTATTTTGCCATGCGCTACCTAAAAGTATGGCGCTTCCGGAATTGCGCTTAGAAGAACCTCAAAACAGGGCTCCCGCCAACGCAATGGCATGGCGGTGATCAACAGAAACTATTAAACCTCATATCCCAAAAGGACTTACCAAAATGCCTTCTGACCGATGCGTTGTGGGAACACTTGCAGAGTACTGCCGGAAGTATGGCGGCAATATCGTCGTGGCAATGTCTATCGCGTTTTTGGCATGCGCCAACGCCGATCGCGCCCATGCCTATTCTCCAGCCAGCACGCCCACAATAGGCACCAAAAACCCGAGGCTCATTCGACCGCACACCATATCGATGCCGGATTATTCCGGTTACCTCACCGGCAACTGGTTTGGCCTACGCACAGCGGCACAGCAGCGAGGAATCAACTTTGGCGGGTCATTGCTCACGGATGGGACATGGAGCCTTTCCGGTGGAGAGCAAACCAGAAATCCAGCCATCCGAACGCAACTGACACTGGACGCAAGCCTGAAAACCAGATTCCTGTTCGGTGTTCCTGGTGGAACATTTTACGCATCGTACATGGGGCTCTGGGGCTACAACGGCAGCACCGCTCCAGTGGGTTCGCTTCAATTGTACGACTCAATTATTAACCCGCGTACCAGTGTTCTTGATGAGCTTTACTACGACCAAAAATTCGGCGCTGTGGCGGAACTTCGCGCAGGTCTGCAGGATGCGAGCGATTTCTTCGCGCAGCCACCCGATGCGCAGCCATTCATCAGTGACAGCCCCACCGAATTCCCAACGCTCATTGACCCGCCGACATTTCCGGATACCGCACCGGGAATCGTCGTGGTTTTCGATCCGCATGCCCCGCTGACGCTTAAATTTGGAGCCTATTATTTTGACCGCTTCCATCCATCGGTCCTTGACCAGGTTCTCAATACGCTGGAGCCAACGGGCGAGCCCGTGGCGACGGTTCTGATGGCGGAAGGTGATTACAACTGGCAGTTGCCAGGCCGGTTGCACGGAGTATTTGCCGTCGGCGGAAATTGGCTGGCTGGAAAATTGGTCACGCTACAAAACTCCACCCAGACTGGCGGCGGCAGTATTTACAGCTATATCGACCAGAGCCTGTGGACCGACGCCGCCAAACAGAGTATCGGAGCCTTCATCACCGCCATGGCCGCAGATCGACGCGTCAGCACCATCGACCTTGCCTCTCAAGGCGGACTTGTCGGAACCGGGCTTGTGCCGGGCAGGCCGCACGATGAAGTGGGGCTTGGTTATGAATGGGCGCACATCAGTGCGCTTGCCGGTCTGCCCAAGCCCTACGAATTGGCCATTGAGGCTTTTTATGCCTTTAATTTTTCCCGTGGCATCAGCATCCAACCCGACCTGCAATATTACATTAATACTGGTGGCGGTGCATTTCCAGATGCCATGGCCGCCACGGTGCGCATAAGCATCTCATTTTGAATTTGCTGGTAATCAGGTAAAGAAGGGTGCCAAGGCGGGCAGCCGATACAAAGGAACGCTTTGCGCGGTCACTATTCCGGTGAGGGCCGATTTGACTCTTATTCCAAATGCTTCTAACGTACGCCGTTGGAAATGTTTGCATGATTCAGTTATGGGCGGGTCGTTGCGTGAAACGGATTAAAATATGGACAAGCGCGGTGGTTTCAGTTGTTGCGCTGCTGGCTGGCGTACATTCAGTGCGGGCGAGCAGTTATGAAACACAGTTCGACGCTCTGAATCGGTGGACCGGCAATGAATGGTATCAGAGTTGGAATAGTGTATTTCTAGAAAACTCCGGCCACGTACGGAATGATTCGGCACCGGCGCAGATTGGTTGGGTCCACGATGGCGGCCGCGTTCGGCTGGCAAACACCGGTCGTTACAGCCCCACCATAGCGTACAACAGTTTGTGGATGCCGCTGAATACCAACAGCAAACTGCTGCCGCGCCAGTTGGACAGTCAATCCATGTCGTTTGGAACACCACTCGGGCAGATTGGCAAACTGGGGTTTGGAGTCGCCGTCGGCGCCGGCTACGCCGGTAGCACCCCTTATAATGACCCGAGTTCAATTTACGGCATGGCCTTGATTACCACACAATATAAATTTAACCCACGCGACCGACTGCTGGTTTCACTGGACTACAACGGTAATCGCAATTTCATGCCCGATGTGCCTCTTCCATCCGTGGAATATGCCCATATATCACATCGATTCACATTTATCGCCGGCTTTCCGGAAATTGGCGTGGATTGGCGGCCGATATCGCGGCTGCGACTGATGGTGGATTATTACATTTATGATGACGGCACCGCCAAGGCAAGTTATTCGATATTTCCGTGGATGCATGTATATTCCAGTTTTGATGCCTCCAGTTGGTCATTCCATGTCGACAGCTACCATTCGGATCAGCGGCTGTTTTTTAATATGTCGCGTATTGAGGCGGGCATTAAACTGATCAATTTTTCACACCGGGCCAGTCTGACCGTGGGTGGTGGGTATGCCTTTAATCAGGCTTTCAGCCAGGGTTTTGACGGGCGCGATGAAAGCCCGGTTGGCCAAATCGCCAATGCGCTCTACGCCCGCCTGCAATTCAATATTTCATTTTGATCTCGGCGTGAGGTTGGGGTGCGACATTCAGGCAGCGTGTGCAGAAACCCATGCCAACGCAGCCTTGCTATTACTTGGACAGACTCCTATGCGGCAGGCTTTTGGCGGTGGATCACAGCTTCGACATCTGAGAGCGACTCTCGTACACCGTCCATGTATGGATAAACGGCCAAGGCTCGGCAATAGGCGGATCGGGCCGCATGAAACAGTCCTTGCTGAGCATAGCAATGCCCCATACCCGCCAAGGCGCCAAAGTGCGGCGGCATCAATGCCACTACTTGCAGGCAATCATCAATGGCTTCCTGAAATCGGCTTGACAGGTAATACGCAATAGCACGCTGGTTGAGTGCCTCAGAAAAGGCAGGGTCGGCATTGAAGGCCAAAGAGAATTGATTTATTGCCGTAAGATAATTTTCATGCTCAAGATGTTTTGAACCGCCTTTAAGATGGCCGATGGCCTGGTGCGATCCACTACGGAACCAAATACTCCAGAGTGCATTTTCAGCCCGTCGGTGGATATCCGATCGGGGTTTTCGCAGCAGGCATTCAAGTTTGCCTATCGCACTTTTGTCACCGCAGAAGGCCAAGGCATCAATGGCGAGCGCGGAGACCTCGATATCCCGGGAAGATGCGAATGTGCAGAGTTCCGTCGTCGGCCACTGGTCTGTGATGAGTTCCACCGCTGCAGCAAAGCAGCCGCACCGCATCAGAGGCGAAAGCCGCTTGAAAAATTCGATCTCGGGCTGTGAGGCGAAACTGTCTGGTTTTAAGTCCAATTGATTCATCACCCAACATGTCAGAAACCTTAACCACCACCGCGATCGGTCTACGGGTATTGTAGGCGGCCCAAATGCGGTCGGACAAGTATCGTTGTCCAGCGGGCCAAGCCGAACACTGGCGCTTCGGTGGAGCGAATTATACGGCCAAGGCTGAGCCACAGACTAATGCAGTCGCATGGTCTCGAAGTTGTCGGGTGGTGCATAGCGGCGTCGGTTGGCGTCAGGAAAACCGCGATTGCCGCCATCTGCTCAATGGCCAGTGAAGACGATGATCTATCCCTTAATGCCCGTGGTGGCAATACCTCGGATGAAGGTTTTTTGGGCCAGAAAGAAGATCAGGATAATCGGCAGCACCACCAATACGGTGGCGGCCATGAGTAAGGTATGGGCCACGCCACCATGGCGGGTCTGGAAGAACTGCAGAGCAAGTGCCAGCGTAAAGGTGCGTTGGTGGGTCAAATAGACCAATGGACCGATAAAATTGTTCCACGACGCCACAAAAGAAAATAACCCCACAACCAACAAGGCGGGGCGAGTGAGTGGCACCATGATCCGCCACCAGATGCGAAACGGACCTGCACCATCGATCACCGCGGCCTCCATTAGTTCGTTGGGGATCGTCAGGTAGAATTGTCGCAGCAGGAAGATATAAAAGGGCGGGGCGAAAAAAGTCGGCAGCCAGAGGGGTAAATTGGTGCCGATCCACCCGAACTCGCGGTAAATTCGGTACAGTGGCACCATCATGACCGAAAATGGAAGCATCATGGATGCAAGAACGGTCCAGAACAAAATTTGACGGCCGTGCCAGCGGAGCTTGGTCAGGGCATAGGCCACCAGAGATGCGGAAAGCATGCTGCCAATGGCGACCAAAAGTGCGATGACCAGTGTATTGCGGGCATAGAGCTGGATTTTAAAAAAAGGGCTTTCGATTACTTTACGATAATTGCCCACATGCAAAGGGTACGGAATTAACAGCGTCTGAATCGCTTTGCCGGTATTGGAAGGTAGCTGCGTCATAGCCTGATGTTCGGTTCTGACGCTGGTGTCCAGCATCCAGAACAGGGGTGCCAGGTAAATGACAGCAACTGCCAACAAAGCAATCTGCACCAGGAGTCGCCGGGTGAGCATGACGGAGTGCTTTTGACCGGGAATGCTCATCGATAATGTACCCATTTCCGCGCCGACCAGAATGCGATGGTCGTCAGCAGCAGGATGATGATTAGTTGCACCCATGCCATGGCACAGGCGGCCCCCATCCGCAATTGCTGGAAGCCAGCTTCAAAAAGATACATGCTGTAAAAAAGGGTCGCTCGCCCGGGACCGCCATGCGTCATCACATACGGCAAGTCAAATATCTGCCAACTGGCGATGATGCCAATGACTAAATTGAAAAAGATGACGGGAGTCAGCATCGGCAGGGTAACATAGCGTAGACGCCGCCAGCCCATCGCCCCATCGAGTGCAGCCGATTCATAAAGTTCCAGCGGCACATCATCCAAACCTGCGAGAAAAATAATAACGGTTTGCCCCACACCCCAGAGACTCAGGAGGATGATGGTCGTCATGGCCCATTTGCCGTCAGCCAGCCACAACGGCGGTTTAAGGTGACGCAACGTGTGGACGGTTGCCGGTGAAGCGTGAAATGCCAGCGCGATCTGCGACAGTATGCCGCCGACCCAATGGCAGGGAAATTGCAGAAAAAAATTGACAGGTCCATGCATCGGGCTAAGCATCCACCGCCAGATAACGGCGGTGGCGACCAACGGTAAGAGGCTGGGTAAAAATACAATGGTTCGATAGACGTTGCGTAGTCGATTGGGTGCGTTAAGCAACAACGCCAGCAGGAAGCTCCACGCCAGAGCCAGCGGAACTGAAATGACAGAAAATAAGCAGGTATTGAACAACGATCGCAAAAAAGCATGATCGGAGAGTAACTGCGTGTAGTTTTTCGTGCCCACCCAAATGGGCGGGGTGAGCATGGTGTAATGACAAAAACTGTAATAGAAACTCAAGCTTAGAGGGATGACCAGCAGCAGCGCCACACCTACGATAAATGGCGAGGCAAATGCCAGACCAATGAGCTGCTGCCGCCACGTGATGCGACTATTCGCCGACAATCTGCGCTCCCCGGTGTGAAGTACCTCAATATCCAACCCGAGCGGATCATATGCGACCTGTGGCCCCCTTGCGAGCCGCAGGCTCCGCCGGCAGGCGAAATGACTCGCCGCCCGGGCCTATTGCGGCTTATGCATTTGTGCACGAAGATCGAGTCCTCGTTCATCGCGCTGCCAGCGGTCCACCATATCTTGCGCATGGCGAAAAGTAGCCGCCACGCTCTCGCCGCCCCATACTCTGGAGGCGGCCAATAGAATTTCTGTATTAACGCGGGCCACCATCGGATTGGCCGGGTTGGTTTGGATGCCGGGGGAAGTCATTTCTCTTTGGAATTCGTGGATGAATGGATTACGATTTTTTTTGTAAAACTGATGGCTTATCTTAAGCAGAGGGCTGGCTTTAAATTGTTTTTCATTGAGGAATTCAATATTCCGCTGTTGGATGAAAAAGGCCAGCACTTTCATGGCGGCTTTTACATGCCTCGCTCCCCGCGGAATACCCCACATATCGCAATCACCCCAATTGGCACTGCGCGGTGAGCCGGTGGCTGTGGGAAATGGCGCCACCCCATAGTGACCGATGAGTTGCTTGTTATATCGCTGTATAAACTGTACGAAGTAGGTACCCTGCATCACCATGGCCACCTTGCCATCCATAAATGGATTATTGGCTGATGCAAACTGACCGAATCCGCTTTCAAAAAGTTTCAACCGATTGCGGCCCAGTTTTTTTGGCCAACTGGCATACCACCGATAAGCGGCTATGGCCTGCGGCGTGTCAATATTAAAATAACGGGTATGATGATCATAAAGCTGATTGCCAAACCATACGCTCCATTGAGCCGTCCACCAATCAGGTTGATTGGGCAAAAAGCCAGCCTGTTTGATACGTCCATCGCGCCCAAAGACGGTAAGACGAGCAGCCATCTGATCTAACTGCTTGATGCTGCGAGGAGGTTTATTCGGGTTAAGGCCAGCGCGGGCGAAGAGTATCTTATTCCAAAAGAGGGCATTGGTCTCAGGCGTTGCGGGTAGGGTTAACAGCACGCCATGCGGTGCGCATAGCCGCCATATCCAACCTGGAAAGCTGCCGCGGCGGACAACACCTGATCGTACCAATGGTGTAAGCGGCACCAAGGCATTGTTGGCCATGAACTGCCCCATCGGCTGGGACCATAGTGCCATAATATCCGGCGGATCGCCCCCAGCGATGGAGATGAGTGACTTTGTGATGGGGTTACTCATTTCGACAACGTGTACATAAATTTTAGATTGCGACCGATTGAATCGATTGACGACACCCTCCATCGCACGCGCTTCAAATCCGGTCCAGCTTTCCCAAAAGCTGACAACCAGTCGACCTCGAATTTTCGACCCATCTGCTCGATGATAGCTATCCGGTCGCGGGCCAAAAATCAGCAGATAAGCCGCCGCAATGGCAATCGCCACCGCCGTTATTCGACTTGGCCATTTGGCCCATTGAACCGTCATGAGATTGCTTACACCTCGTTGAAGCCCATCAAATGAACCCGCATCAGTCACCCATGGATAGGACAGTTTACCGGCAAATCTGGTAATTGATGCCGAATTTAGTGTAAATTATCCATGGCGACGTTGAAATATTCCAAAATTCACTTCCAAATGGGCATGCATCGGCGTATACTGTTGCAGGTGGTTGGCATGTTGACGGTAGATTTTAGAAGGCATGCCGCGTCAGATGAGGTATGAAACGTGTTACACTTCCATTTTTACACACTGGCACTTCTGAACAATTTTTTTGATAGCCCGCTCGATTTAGCGGTTATCGCCATTATTGCTTTGCTCCTTTTTGGCAAGCGACTGCCCGACTTGGCCAAAAGCCTCGGTAAGTCGATTGTGGAATTTAAAAAAGGCTTGAGTCAGACCACTGAGGAAATTAAAAAATCTACCCAAGTTGACGCATCGGCTGACGTACCTGAGATTCCCGCCGCCAAAGCGTCCCCATCCATCGGTACCGGTGCGTCGCCAACGGCTGCCCGGCATATCAAACAAGTAACCAGCGTATCAGAAGAGCCATGAGGCCGCACCACGTAGATGCTGCCCCTTGCGAGCCGGGAGTCTGTCCAAGTAATAGCAAGCCTGCTATTACTTGGACAGACTCCCATGGGTTAAATCCCGGTGCGTATTCGCAGGCCGTCGTGTAAGACGCGTACGTGCGGCGGTAGTGTATTTTCAATTTCTTCGTGCAGCACATCATGCGTCAAATGTGTAAAGAAGGCTCGCTTGGGTTTTAAATCAGCGATTATCGCCAGTGATTGTGCGAAGCTAAGATGGGTTGGGTGCGGTGTGGGACGCAGGGCGTCAATAATCAGCACATCGAGATCGGCGAGTTTGTGACGCTCTGACGATGGAATGTCGGAACAATCTGTACAGTAGGCAAAATCGCCAATTCTAAATCCCAGCACCTGCACGTTCCCATGCGGCAGATAAATGGGTGTCCAAGGCCGACCAAAAAGCTGGAAGGCATCTGTGATTTCATTTAAAATAAGCTTAGGGCGATAAACTAAGGGATCTGCGGTGGCCTGATCGACAGCATACGGGAAGGCATGGCGAATAACGGAAAGTGCTTTAGCTGATGCCCAAACGGGCATATCCTTACCTGAAAGCGTGTTGTAGCGCCGCACATCATCGAGGCCGAATATGTGGTCGGCATGGGCATGCGTCAGGAGCACGGCATCGACCATATCCACGCCATTGGCAATGGCGGCCAAGCGCAGTTCCGGCGGCGTATCAATCAGCACCCGGCGCCCGCCGTAACTGACGACCACACTGCACCGATTACGCCTATCGCGTGCGTCCGAGCTGGTGCAAACACGGCAGTGACAGCCAATCATGGGCACGCCAGCCGAAGTGCCGGAACCAAGCACGACAATCTCCATGGGATCGGATGTATTCATAGTGACAACTTAGGCGGCTATTGGCGTATCCGCAAGCGCAACTACCATCCGTAAAATAACCTGGCGTGAGCCGTTGCATTTATACGTCGAGATTGCGCACTTCCAGCGCATGATCTTCAATGTAGCGACGGCGCGGTTCTGCATCTTCGCCCATGAGGATACTGAACAATGCCTCCGCCTTACCTGCGCCTTCCAGTGTCACCCGTAGCAGGCTGCGGCGCGATGGATCCATGGTGGTCTCCCAGAGTTGATCGGCGTTCATCTCCCCCAAGCCCTTGAATCGCTTGACTTCTACCCCCTGTTTGGCGATTTCATGAATCGTGGGCACGATGTTCGATAGACCGGCGATTTCGCGTTTGAAATCGTCGCCGTTTTCAATGCGGTAGCGGGTCATCTTGGTTTCACCGCTGTCGAGTTCCTCAATTTTTAATAAATAATCGTCAATGGGCAGTTGCGTTTCAGCGAGTTTCTCAAAGAGTTTTTCAAGATCACGGCATTCATGCATTTCCTCATTTTTCGCAAGGCGACGCATTGCGGCGCGGCGCTCTTCCGCCGTCTTGTCCATCTGCGCCTTGGTGATTTTGTCCCCTTCGTCGCCATTTTGGCCATTACCGATTGGCTGCATCGCCCGAATTTTATCCTCCAGCTCGGTCATGCCATGCTGCTGGGCGAATGCTTCGTATTCTTCAGTGGAGAAAAAGAAATGCTCACTGGCGTCAAGTATCACATGATACTGAGGCAGTTTGCCATGCCCGCGACGCAAATCCAGCAGCTTGGCAAATGGTATACCGCGCCGTTCGGCAATTTTGGCCAAATCATCCACCTGCTCAAGCACCTGCACCACGCGTTTGAGATCAGCGCCTTTCAGAGAGACAACATCCTTACCCTTTTTATCGCGGATAAACAGCGAGGTACCGTCCACCCCCAAATCGATATATGTTTTGCGGATGGCCGCCTCATTGCGAACATATTCAACATGCTTTTTGCGGGCCACTTGATAGAGCGGCGGCTGCGCAATGTAGACCCGCCCCTCGCGTACCAATGGGTTCATCTGGCGGTAGAAAAATGTCAGCAACAGGGTGCGTATGTGCGATCCGTCCACATCGGCGTCGGTCATGATGACCAACTTTCCGTAGCGAAGCTTGGCCAAATCAATGTCGCTGGCACCGATACCACATGCGAGTGCCTGCACGATGGTACGAATTTCTTCATTGCCCAGCATTTTATCCACGCGGGCTTTTTCCACATTCAGAATTTTACCCTTAAGGGGAAGAATGGCCTGAAACACCCGGTCGCGACCACTTTTGGCGGTCCCGCCTGCCGATTGTCCTTCGACGATAAATAGTTCGGTGGATTCCATGTCGCGGCTGGAACAGTCGGAAAGCTTGCCGGGCAGGCCACCACTGCTCAGTGCACCTTTGCGCGTTAATTCACGGGCTCTACGAGCTGCCTCCCGCGCCTGGCGGGCTAGAATACCTTTTTGGATGATGCGTTTGGCGTCGGCGGGATGCTCCTCAAGCCAGTTGCCCAGTGCCTCATTGACGGCACTGGCGACAAATCCTTCCACCTCGCCGTTGCCGAGCTTGTCCTTGGTCTGCCCCTCAAACTGCGGGTTGGGCACTTTGACCGAGATAACCGCACACAGGCCCTCGCGCAGATCATCGCCATTGGGCAGTTCCTTTTCATCCTTGATGACGTTATTGGATTTAGCATAGAAATTTAATGTTCGCGTCAACGCCGTCTTAAAGCCTGACAAATGCGTCCCGCCCCCCGGTGTACTGATGTTGTTGGCAAAGCTGTGGAGACTCTCGGCGTAACCGCCGTTGTATTGCAGTGCAACCTGTATGGAGAGCGGATTTTCCTTCTCCGCCTCGGTCTTTTCCAGATACACCACCTGGCTGTGCACCACGTCTTTGCCTTCGTTGAGCTGTTTAACAAACTGCACGATGCCACGGGTATATTTAAATTCGTCTTTTTTGCCCGAACGCTCGTCCGATATAAAAAATGCCAATCCTTCATTGAGATAGGCCAATTCACGACAGCGCGTCACAATACGATCGTAGTCAAAATGGGTATCAGCGAATATTTCTGAATCAGGCTTAAACGTAACCTTGGTGCCTGTCCGCTGAGTGGGTGCACCGGTTTTAAGGTTCCCTTTTTTTACTCCTCTCTCAAACGACATGCTGTAGTGTTTACCATCGCGGCATACCTCGACGGTTGTCCATTCAGATAAGGCGTTTACTACTGACGCCCCTACGCCATGGAGCCCACCAGAAACCTTATACCCCCCACCGCCGAATTTGCCGCCGGCGTGGAGATCACACATGACAACTTCCAATGTGGATTTCTTCTCCGTCGGGTGCATGCCGACCGGAATGCCGCGTCCATCATCTTCAACGCTGACCGATCCATCAGGATAGATGGTCACCCAAATGCTGTCGCAATGGCCCGCCATGGCCTCATCAACACTGTTATTGACAATTTCCCACACGAGATGGTGCAGGCCTCGTGTCGTGGTATCACCGACGTACATGCCTGGCCGCTTACGGACAGGATCCAGACCTTTTAAAGCCTGAATGGCGGATTCATCATATACATTCTGATCGTTCGCCATTGACACTCCGTTACTATCGACCAACGCGGATGTTGCGCCATCCTTGAAAAGCCGCATCCAATGAGGCCATCCGGGCACTTTGACGATCCCCGCAATGGGGGTCATTGTACCCGAAAACGGGAGATAATGGCAGTCACATAATGGCACCGCGAGCGATATGAGGCGATGGATTTTACTACCATCATTTTAACTTTTGATTCGAATCGCACCCGCCAATGGTTCAGCGCACCGGCGAGAGCGAATAATGATCAACAACGGGCTGGGCCGCCTTGTAGATCATTTTTCGGTAGGCTGGAAACGTGGCGTAAATGGCATTCGTCAATTTATCTGCCAAGCGATTGAGCTGGCTAAATACACGGGGAGACGCGATGATCTTCTGGCTCGGAACCCCCCACGGCGAGAAATAGCCTTCAATCGGCAACTGAACTCCGTGCCATGCGTAGAAACGTTCTTCAGTTAAATGCCAAAGCATATCCTGTACCCGGTA